>NZ_JAWLSC010000019.1:0-69129 GCF_033142465.1 Rhodococcus sp. IEGM 1318 | reverse complement strand
CGGCGGCGGCATCGGCGCAGCCGCACTCTGCGGCGGCGGCGGACAAGGCGACGCACTCATCGTCCGCGTCCCCAAGGCCTGAGTGTCTCAATACACCTGAACTAGTGCTCTCGCTCAGCGACGCCCCGTGGTTTTCCTCACACAACTACGGGGCGTCGTAGTTGTTCGGGCACAATGGCCTCATGGCGAACATCTTTGACGTATCCACTCCCGCGAAACGCTTCCGTCTGGTGGCGTGGTGGGAAGCTGTGACCTGGGCGGCTTTGCTGGTTGCCATGTTCTTCAAGTGGGTCCTCGGACACGAAGAAGCGATTCGCATCCCCGGAATGGTCCACGGAACCGCCGGCTTCCTGGTGTTCATCGTTGTTGCCCTCCTGACCGCGTGGTCGCTCAAGTGGGACATCAAGACCACGATCCTTGCGCTGATCTCGAGCGTTCCGCCGTTCGGCACCGTCATATTCGAGCGCTGGGCAGTGCGAAACGGCAAGCTCGGTGAGCTGTCCACAGAGTTCGAGGCTGCCAAGGGCAACGCGGCGCTCGTCTGAGTGCTGCATCCCTCTACGTAGCTTCGCGCAACTCGTGACAAACTGGGAGTCGTGACTCGACCAGGTTCCAGGCCCCCCGCGCGTTCGTCCGCAGTTGCTGCCGCCATGAGCGGCGCAGTCGACTTGTCCGCCTTCAAAGAGCGGGCCACGGCCCCACCACCGCCGCGTAATACCAGCGGCGACGGGGCCGTTTCTGCTGTCTCCGGGGCAGTGATCGAGGTGACCGAGGAGAACTTCGAAAGCGAAGTCCTGCTGAAGTCGAGCCAGGTGCCGGTGATCGTCAACATCGGTGGCCGCGCATACGAGCCCTCGGTCGTGTTCACCGAAGTTCTCGAATCATTTGCAGCGCAAGCCGGCGGCAAGTGGATTCTTGCCAACGTCGACGTCGACGTGAGCCCTCGTATCGCGCAGGCATTCGGTGTCCAGTCGGTGCCGACGGTTGTTGCCGTCGCGGCTGGTCAGCCGTTGGCCGATTTCCAGGGCGCTCAGCCGGAGGCGCAGCTCAGCCAGTGGTTCGACGCAGTGCTCCAAGCTGTCGAGGGCAAGTTGAGTGGGCCGGTGTCCGACGCGGACGAACCGGTGGAGGAGGGCGAGGATCCACGCTTCGTGGCCGCTGAAACCGCGCTGGACGAGGGCGATCTCGACGCGGCCATCGCTGCGTACCAGGTGATTCTCGACGCCGAACCCAACAATGCGGAGGCCAAAAGCGCTGTCCGCCAGGTGAAGTTCATGGCTCGGGTTCAGGGTGTCGATCCCGAGTCGATTGCGGCCGCGGATGCTGATCCTTCCAATCTCGAACTGCAGTTCGCTGCGGCCGACCTGGAAATGTTCGCCCAGCAACCCGAGGCGTCGTTCGCCCGCTTGATCTCGGTGGTCTCGCGAACTGCCGGCGACGACAAGGCTGCCGCTCGGACGCGCCTGCTCGAATTGTTCGAACTGTTCGACCCAGCAGAACCGATCGTCATCGCGGCCCGTCGTAAGTTGGCTTCCGCTCTCTACTGACGTGTGGACCGGCAGTCGCTACTCCGTGTAGCGGCTGTCGCACACTTCCCGGCCACCGAGAACGCCGGTCCGGAACGCGTCGACACGTGCAAACCCGCTCGGAACCGTCTCACCGTTGACGTCACTGGCAGCCAGACCGTCGGTCAGCAGCCCCGATACGGCTTCGTCGAGGTCGCCGGGGGAGAGTGTGACCTGCGCTCCGGACGCCGCGGCGTTGGTGGGACTGAGCGCTGCGGTGATGACGCCGGACAGGCAGGCGGCGCGCAAGGCAGTCTGCGGAGTGTCGAGTGATTGGCCGTTCTCCTTCTGCATCGCGAGGGTGTACCTCGACGCGAGCAGGACATAGGCGTTGTAGTCACCGGTGATGTTGGTCTGGATCAACTCGCGTCGCCCGACGCGACCCGGCGTGCCGCGCTCGGCAAGGTCGTCGACGCTGATTCCGATGGTGTTCGTCGACGGGCAGTACGAGACGGGTTCGGTCGCAACGGCATCGCTGCACCCGGTGTCTGCGCCGGTGAACACGACCTTCGGCGGCTCGGGTAGATCGAAGATCGCTTGGAAGGTCTTCACGAACTCGTCGAGAGTTGCCTCGGTGACGGGCAGCTCTCCGGAATCGTTGCCTTCGGCGAACTGCTGCGGGAGGTCTGCGCGTCGTGACTCGATTTCGTCGGCGTCCATCTTCGCGCAGGCGCCGGCGCCGTCGGTGAATCCGATCTGAGTGGCAGTGACGCGCTCGAAAGCCGAACCATGATGGCTCTCAGGATCATTAGGGTCTTCGTCGCGGATGGCGACAGCCGACGCCAACACCTTGTTGAGTCCGTCGGAGGTGTTCATCGTGAAGTGTGCGGCCTTGTCCTCGGCGACGTGCCGCAAGAAGGCCCCACCGAAACAGTCGGCTTGCTGTTCGCGCACCAGGGCGGCATCTCGTTTACCGCCGACGATCCCGGCTTTGCGTTGAACGGCGTGGCCGTACTCGTGCGCGAAGATGAAGGCAACGGCCACTTCACCGAACTTCTCGCGCACCTCGGGCAGCAGCAGTTCGCGATCCCAACCGATGGTGTGATCGATGCTGCAATACCCGGCGTTGATGAGTTCTTCGGTGGTCTCCTCACAGAAGTCCGGACCGTTCGATTCGGTGGGGTCCCACGAGATCAGCTCGTCGACCGGCTCGAAGGGCTTGTCGAACAGAGCCGGGTACTCGGCGGCCCAGTAGGTTTCGATGTCGGTGATGGCGTTGCCCGCCAGGGCGTCGATATCCCCGCCGTTGGTGCCGGTGATGGCTCGGTCGGCATTGGGGGCTCCCGGGCGTAACCCACTTGGTCCTGCCGTTGCGTCGAGTCCGGCGACGCGGAAGGGATCGTGATAAATCGAGACGGCGTGGCCACTCGTTCCATGGGCACAACCGGCGAGCAGTGCGGCCACTGCCAACAGTGACGACGTGACAATGACTACTCGCCGGCCGACCATCAACGCTCCAGACTTATCCAAATCGCTCCAGCAGCAGGCAGCGCCACCTGTGCGGAGGCTGGCCGACCGTGCCACGAACGCGACGTTGCCGTGACCGCTCCGAGGTTCCCGACTCCGGAGCCGCCGTACACCTCGGCATCGGTGTTGAGAATTTCCACCCATCGGCCGGGCTCTGGTAGCCCCACGCGGTAGCTCGAGTGTTCGCTGCCCGAGAAGTTGAACAGGCAGGCGACAATCGAACCGTCAGTACCGTAACGCAGAAAACTGAGGACGTTGTTCTCGGTGTCGTTGGCGTCGATCCAGGAGTATCCGCCGGGGGAGGTGTCGAGGGTCCACATGGCCGGATGGCGTCGGTACGCGGAGTTGAGATCGCCGACCAGTCGCTGGACGCCGCGATGGAGAGTGCCCGTGTATTGATCGTCGAGCTGCCACCAGTCGAGGCCGCGTTCTTCGGACCATTCCGCGCTCTGGCCGAACTCCTGTCCCATGAACAGCAGTTGCTTGCCAGGATGCGCCCACATGTACGCGAGCAGTGAGCGCAGGCCGGCCGCCTTGGCGAAGTCGTTGCCGGGCATCCTCGTCCACAGAGTTCCCTTGCCATGCACTACCTCGTCGTGGCTGATCGGTAGCAGGTAGTTCTCGCTCCACGCGTACATCAGCGAGAAAGTGATCTCGTGATGGTGGTAGGTCCGGTGCACCGGGTCGTGACCGAGAAACCCGAGGGTGTCGTGCATCCACCCCATGTTCCACTTCATGTTGAACCCGAGGCCACCGACATTGGTTGCCCGAGTGACTCCGGGCCACGCCGTCGACTCCTCGGCGACGGTGACGACTCCTCGATGATTCTTGTGAACGGTGGCGTTCATCTCCTGCAGGAACGCAACGGCTTCGAGATTCTCGCGGCCACCGTGAATGTTGGGAGTCCATCCACCTTCCGGACGTGAGTAGTCCAGGTACAGCATCGATGCGACGGCGTCGACGCGTAGTCCGTCGATATGGAACTCCTGGAGCCAGAACAAGGCGTTGGCGACGAGGAAGTTCCGGACCTCGCGACGTCCGAAGTCGAATACGTATGTGCCCCAGTCCAACTGCTCGCCGCGACGCGGATCGGCGTGCTCGTAGAGGGGAGTTCCGTCGAAACGGGCAAGGGCCCACTCGTCCTTGGGGAAATGCGCGGGCACCCAGTCGACGATGACGCCTATTCCTGCGGCATGCAGGTGGTCGACGAACCAACGGAAATCGTCGGGCGTACCGAAGCGGGACGTCGGTGCGTAGTACGACGTGACCTGGTATCCCCAAGAGCCACCGAACGGGTGCTCGGAGACCGGCAGGAGTTCGACGTGGGTGAATCCGGTTGTGGTGACGTACTCGGCGAGTTGCTCGGCCATCTGCCGATAGTCGAGTCCGGGACGCCACGATCCGAGGTGCACCTCGTACACGCTCATCGGCGACTGCGAAGGGTCGACACCCGCGCGGGTTTCCAGCCAGGCCGCGTCGTTCCACACGTGGGAACTGATGGTCACCCGCGAGGCCGTCGCCGGCGGGACCTCGGTACCGAACGCCATCGGATCGGCCTTGTCGCGAACCGAGCCGTCGTGGCCGTGGACCCGGAACTTGTACAGCGAACCGACTGGGATGTCGGGCAGGAAGATTTCCCAGACTCCGGTGGAGCCGAGGACTCGCATGGGGGCGAATTGCCCACTCCACCCGTCGAAGTCGCCAACGACGGTCACACCGCGGGCGGCCGGAGCCCAGACGGCGAACGAGGTGCCGTCGACGGGTCCGTCCGGTGTCTCGTAAGAACGCGGATGTGCGCCGAGGATGTCCCACAGTCGTTCGTGCCGACCTTCGCCGAACAGGTGAAGGTCGAGTTCACCGAGAGTAGGCAGGAATCGGTAAGGGTCGGCTGCGAGAACCGTGTGGCCACCCGGGTACTTCACGGAATAGCGATAGTCGATCAGGTCGGGGTAGGGGACCAGAGCCGCGAAGATTCCGTTCGAAACATGTTCGAGAGGAAAGTTTTTGCCGCCGATGACGGCGCTGACGGACTCGGCGTTGGGACGCAACGCTCGTAGAACGGTGCCGTTGGCGTGGCGATGGGCGCCGAGGACACTGTGCGGATCGTGGTGTTCACCGCGCGCCAACAGTTCCAGATCGTGATTGTCCGGTGCGATACCCGACGGGGACTTTTCGGTTGGCATCACTTGCCTCCACCTGCGCGGTGCGCATTGCGTGCTTGGTAGGCCAGAGAGATCCGGGCCGGATACGGAACGGGTGGGAGCGCGAGGATGTGCGCCACCGAACGCCAGGGCTCGAGCCGGACGAAATTGGCTTGGCCCCAATCGAACTGCTCACCGGTTACCTCGTCGAGCACGGTCATGTGGTCGTGCCATTCGCGTCCGAGCGCCGGCATGTCCAACCAGACGGTGCCTTCTTCTGCCGCGAACGGGTTGAGATTGATCACCGTCAGGACGGCGTCGCCGGTCGAGGCGTCGAATTTCGAGTAGGCGATCAACGCGTCGTTGTCGATGTGGTGAAAGTGCAGGTTCCGCAACTGCTGCAGGGCCGGGTGTGCACGCCGGATGCGGTTGAGTGCGGTGATCCACGGCTCGAGAGATTCGCCTCGCGCTGCTGCTTCGGCGAAGCGGCGCGGACGAAGTTCGTACTTCTCGGAGTCGAGGTATTCCTCGCTGCCGGGGCGAACGGCTTGGTGTTCGTAGAGTTCGTAACCGGAGTAGACGCCCCAGGTCGGCGCCAGGGTGGCGGCGAGAGCTGCTCGTAGAGCGAACATTCCGGGCCCACCGTGCTGGAGGGACTCGTGCAGGATGTCCGGTGTGTTCACGAAGAGGTTCGGTCGGGCTTCGTCGGCCTTTGCCGCCAGCTCGTTACCGAATTCGGTGAGTTCCCACTTCGCCACTCGCCAGGTGAAGTACGTGTACGACTGGGTGAATCCGCGTCGCGCCAGGCCGTACATGCGCGCCGGACGGGTGAATGCCTCGGCGAGGAACAGGACGTCGGGATCGGTCTTCTTGACCTCCGATATGAGCGTCTCCCAGAAGTTGGGCGGCTTGGTGTGTGGGTTGTCGACCCGAAAGATCTTGACGCCGGCACTTATCCAGTGTCGGACGACTCGTAGGATTTCCTTGTCCAGACCGCGAGGATCGGTGTCGAAGTTGATCGGGTAGATGTCCTGATACTTCTTGGGCGGGTTCTCGGCGTAGGCGATGGTGCCGTCGGGAAGGACATTGAACCACTCCGGATGCTTCTTGGCCCATGGATGATCCGGGGCGCACTGCAGCGCGAGATCCAGTGCCACTTCGAGATCCAGCTTGCGGGCCGTGGCGACGAAGGCTTTGAAATCCTTGAGCGTGCCGAGTTGCGGGTGGACTGCGTCGTGCCCGCCGTCGACCGAGCCGATGGCCCAGGGTGAACCGACGTCACCGGGTTCGGGAGTGAGGGTGTTGTTGCGTCCCTTGCGGTTGATCTCGCCGATGGGATGGATCGGCGGTAGGTAGACGACGTCGAAACCCATTGCGGCGATGCGGGGTAGGTCTTCGGCCGAGGTGCGGAACGTACCGTGTTGCGGCACCCCGTTCTCGTCCCAACCGCCCGTCGAGCGGGGGAAGAACTCGTACCACGAGCCGAAAAGTGCACGGTGGCGATCGACGACGACGGGGTGGGACTCGCCCTTGGTGACCAGTTCTCGGAGCGGAGTGGCGCGGAGCAGTTCAGCCACGTCGGAGGCGAAGGCCGGAGCGACGCGAGCAGTCAGCGCCTGATCGCTGCGCAGCGACGCCGTGACGGCCTCGAGCCGGGACCTGTTGCCCCGCGGCACCTCGTGCGCGGCCTGTTCGAACAGGCGCGCACCGATTTCCAAGTCGTTGGCCAACTCGGCCGCGCCCTGCCCGACGGCCAGCTTTGCTTCCACCGCGTGCTTCCAGGTGGCGATGGGATCGCTCCACGCCTCGATCCGGAACGACCACATGCCTTCGGCGGACGGCGTGAACACCGCGTCGACGGTGTCCGGTTCGGTGCCGGGATCCATCGGAATACGCAGCGGTTTGGTTCCGCGCGGACCACGCACCACCAGAGTTGCGGAAATGGCGTCGTGGCCTTCTCGCCACACGGTGGCATGCACCGGAAAGACTTCACCGACCACGGCCTTTGCCGGATAGTTACCCGAGATCTCGGGTACCACGTCGTCGATACCGAGGCGTCCTGACACGGGAAGCTCCATTTCTGGTGATGGATCGTGGTAAAACTTTCTTTCGCCGCTTCAACCGTAGTGGGTGTCGCGCCGGAGCGCTGATAACGGCGAAGCCGGGTCTGTCGGTGGTCGGGTCGGCTCGGGCGTTCGGTTCCACCGGACAGAGTGCAAGGAACTCGACTAGGGTTCGCGGGGTGAAAGCCTTGCGTCGGTTCACTGTCCGAGCCCACCTTCCGGAGCGCCTCGCCGCGCTCGGCCCCCTGTCCACCAACCTTCGGTGGTCGTGGCATCCCGAGACACAGGATCTGTTCTCGCGACTCGACCCCGAACTCTGGCAAGCAGTCCAGTTCGATCCGGTCCGCATGCTCGGGGAAGTCAACCCCACCCGTCTCGACGAACTCAGCAGTGACGAGGCATTTCTCGGTGACCTCGACACTGCAGCAGCCGATCTCGACGCTTATCTGAGCACCCCGCGCTGGTACCAGTCCCAGCAGGACAAGGGCACATCGTTAGCCGGCGGAATTGCGTACTTCTCCATGGAGTTCGGAGTCAGTGAAGTTCTGCCCAACTACTCCGGTGGATTGGGCATTCTGGCGGGCGATCATCTCAAGGCTGCGTCCGATCTCGGGCTGCCGCTCATCGGCGTCGGACTGCTCTACCGATCCGGCTACTTCCGCCAGTCGCTGACCGCCGACGGTTGGCAGGCCGAGCACTACCCGCCGCATGACCCCCAAGGGTTGCCTCTTCGCTTGCTGACGGACGCAGGCCCGGCTTCTGATGACGGATCGCCGGTCGTCATTCACGTCGCCATGCCCGGTGGACGCGTCCTGCGCGCGCGAGTGTGGATCGCTCAGGTCGGACGAGTGCCGTTGCTGCTGCTCGATTCCGACATCGCCGAGAACGACGCGGATCTGCGCGGCGTCACGGACCGCCTCTACGGAGGGGACCAGGACCACCGCATCAAGCAGGAGATCCTGGCGGGTATCGGCGGCGTCCGCGCGGTGCGTGCCTACACCGCGGCGTACGGATTGCCCGACCCCGAGGTTTTCCACATGAATGAGGGGCATGCCGGATTCCTCGGTATCGAACGAATTCGGGAACTTGTCACCACCAGCGGTCTGGACTTCGATTCGGCTCTGGCCGCGGTCCGCGCCGGAACCGTCTTCACGACGCACACTCCGGTTCCCGCCGGAATCGACCGCTTCCCGGCGGATCTGGTCCGTCACTACTTCGGCGGAGCGAACGGCGAGAACGAATCGAGTTTGCTTCCCGGCCTGACCGTCGACCGCATCGTCGGGATGGGGCGCGAAGCCGATCCGTCGATCTTCAACATGGCGCACATGGGTCTTCGCCTGGGCCAGCGAGCCAACGGCGTCTCGAAGTTGCACGGCATCGTCAGCCGCGACATGTTCAACGGTCTCTGGCCGGGATTCGACGCCGACGAGGTGCCGATCGGTTCGGTCACCAACGGTGTTCACGCGCCGACGTGGGCAGCGCCGGAGTGGATGGACGTGGCCAGGCGGATCGTCGGTCAGGAGCAACTCGAAGAAGCACGCGGGTGGGAGCGCCTGCACGAGTTGTCGGCCACCGAACTGTGGGAAACACGTAATGCTTTGCGCGGCAAGTTGGTCGACGAAGTTCGTCGTCGCGTCCGAGCGTCGTGGCTCGAACGCGGCGCGACCGAAGCTGAACTTGGCTGGACCACTGGAGTTTTCGATCCCAACGTCTTGACGGTCGGATTCGCAAGGCGCGTCCCGACGTACAAGCGGTTGACGCTGATGCTGCGTGATCCCGAGCGTCTGCGTGCGATGTTGCTCGACGAGAAGCGTCCGGTGCAGTTGGTGGTGGCCGGTAAGTCGCACCCCGCCGACGACGGCGGTAAGGCACTCATCCAACAGGTCGTACGGTTCGCCGACGAAGCGGATGTGCGTCACCGCATCGTCTTCCTGCCCGACTACGACATGTCGATGGCCCGCTACCTCTACTGGGGCTGCGACGTGTGGCTCAACAACCCACTTCGCCCACTCGAGGCGTGTGGAACTTCCGGCATGAAGTCCGCGCTCAACGGTGGACTCAACCTCTCCATTCGCGACGGGTGGTGGGACGAGATGTACGACGGCGAGAACGGGTGGGCCATTCCCACGGCCGACGGTGTTCTCGACGACGTTCGGCGCGACGATCTGGAAGCCAGCGCCCTGTACGAACTTCTCGAGCACGCGGTACTGCCGACGTTCTACGACCGTGACGCTGCCGATCTGCCGACGCGCTGGGTCGAGAGGGTTCGCCACACCCTCGAGAATCTGGGCCCGAAGGTGTTGGCATCACGCATGGTTCGTGATTACGCCGTCGACTACTACGCCCCTTCGGCGGAATCAGCTCGAGCGGTAGTGGCGGACGATTTTGCCGGCGCGCGTGAGGTGGCCGAGTTCCGTCGTTGCATCGAATCGCAGTGGCCGTCCGTCGCCGTCGAGCAGGTGGATGGTTCCGGCCTGCCGGACACTCCGGAGATCGGTGCGACCATCTCGTTGAAGGCCAAGGTCCGCCTCGGCGGCTTGTCGGTCTCGGATGTCCAGGTCCAGGCAGTTCTGGGACGCGTCAGCCCGGGCGAGGAACTCACCGACGTGGTGACGTTCCCGATGACACACTTCGGCGCCGAGGACGGAACCGAGATCTTCGAAGCCGAGGTTGCACTTCCGGTCTCCGGTTCCGTGGGATACACCGTGCGGGTGCTGCCGCATCACCGGTTGTTGGTCGATGCGTCCGAACTCGGGTTGGTGACCACTCCGAGCGTCTGACGTATTACATTCTGCCCCGGTCCGTTCGGTCTGTACCGGGGCAGAATTGTGCCCGCGTGAGAACTGGGTCAGGGACGTGAGTCGCGGATGCGGGTGAGCGCCTTGCGGACGACTTCAGGGTTGGTCGTCTCCCAGAACGGAGGCAGTGATGCGCGAAGGTAACCCGCGTATCTGGCCGTTGCCAGACGCGGATCGAGCACGGCCACCACGCCCTTGTCGTCGGTGCTGCGAAGCAGACGGCCCACGCCCTGGGCCAGGAGCAGCGCCGCGTGATTGGCCGAGACGCTGAGAAAGCCGTTACCGCCATGGGATTCGATGGCTTGTTGGCGAGCCATCAACAGTGGATCGTCCGGGCGCGGGAACGGAATCCGGTCCAAGATGACGAGGCTCAGCGATGGGCCAGGGACATCGACGCCCTGCCACAGGGACAGCGTGCCGAACAGCGACGTGGGTTCGTCCTTGGCGAAGGCCTTGACGAGGGTGCCGGTGGCGTCGTCGCCCTGGCACAGGATCGGGGTGCCGAGGCGTTCCCGCATCGCCTCCGACGCCGCTTTCGCGGCACGCATCGACGAGAACAAGCCGAGAGTGCGTCCGCCCGCAGCCTCGACCAGTTCGGCGATCTCGTCGAGATAGACCGGGGAGAGGCCGTCGCGGCCGGGTGTGGGCAGGTGCCGGGCAATGTAGATGATGCCGGCCTTGGCGTGGTCGAACGGTGACCCGACGTCGAGTGAGTTCCAGCGGAAAGCCGAAGCGTCGGAAGGTGCTTCGGTGCCGATGGCGGTACCCGAATCGGGGCGCACGGACGATTCCGCAGGCAGACCCCAGTTGACGGCGAGACCGTCGAACGATCCGCCGACGGTCAGTGTCGCGGAGGTGAGAACGACGGTGGATTCGGCGAACAGTCTCGAGCGCAGCAGACCGCCGACGGAGAGCGGAGCCATCCGGACCGAGCGCCGCACAGATCCGCGGAATTCGTCCGAGGACAGCCAGACGACGTCCTTTCTCTTGGCCGGGTCGGGTTCGTCGAAAGCTGTGAGGATGCGCACTGCGCTGTCGTGGACGTCGTCGACGGACGAGAGCGCAGCGTTGCGGGCCGCCGCCGCTTCGGGGTCTGCTGCTGCCATGCCAGGTTTGGCCGGGCCGATAGCGGTGCGCAGCGACCAGGCCGCGTCGCGGATTGCGGCCAGTGCGGGCGCCGCCCCGTCCGGGAGGCCTTCCCATCGACCTGGACGCAATTCCTCGAGGAGCCCCGCCCAACCCTCGCCGGCAGCTTCGAGTCGGTCGGCGTCCTGTTCTTCGGCGATCTTGCCGCAACGCCTGGCCGCGGCACTGATCGAAGAGGCCGTGAGATCCGCCGTGGCAACGCCGGTGACGCGGTCGACCAATTCGTGGGCTTCGTCGATCACCACGACGTCGTGGTCAGGCAGGATCTGAATGCCGGTGATGGCGTCGATGGCGAGCAGTGCGTGGTTGGTGACGACTACGTCGGCCTTCGACGCCTCGACGCGGGCGCGCTCGGCGAAGCAGTCCTCACCGACCGGGCACTGGTTCTTGCCGATGCATTCGCGGGAGGTGACGCTGACCTGCCGCCACGCCTGATCGGACACGCCTGGCACCAATTCGTCACGATCACCGGTTTCGGTGTCGGAGGACCATTCGGTGAGACGGACAACTTCCCGGCCGAGACGCGAGACCGTGAACGGATCGAACAGCTCGTCCTCGGGTGGCTGCTCGGACGCACCCGTGTGAATCTTGTTCATGCACAGGTAGTTGTTGCGGCCCTTGAGGATTGCGAACTCTGCGCGTCGGCCGAGCGGCTTTTTCAGGGCGTCGGCGAGCCGTGGCAGGTCTCGATCGACGAGCTGACGCTGAAGCGCGATGGTGGCGGTGGACACGACGACGGTGCGCCCCGATTCGACCGCGTGGCGCAGGCTCGGAACGAGGTAGGCGAGTGACTTACCGGTACCGGTGCCGGCCTGAACGGCCAGATGCTCGCCCGTGTCGATCGAGTGCGCCACGGCCGATGCCATCGTCAGCTGGCTGGTTCGTTCGGCACCGCCGAGCGACCGCACCGCTGTCTGGAGCAGTTCGGGAACGTTCGGGAGTTGATCGGCCACCCACGAAGGTTAATGGATCCCTACGTCAGAAACGCCCACGGCTTGTGACCGGGACCCTTCGTTGGCGTCCACGCCTTCTTCCGACGAAGCTTCGTCGCGCCCGACCAGCAGTACACCCGCTTCACGCATCTGCACCAACGCTGTCTCGATCGTGGCGGTCGACACGCCGGCAGTGAAGGGGAGAAGGACTGTCGTGCCGAATCCTGCGCGCGCCGCATCGATGGCCGTGGCCTTGACGCAGTGATCGGTGGCAATGCCGATCACGTCGACGTCGGTGATCTCGTGGGCGCGGAGCCAGTCCTCGAGCGTCGTACCGTCCTCGGCTGCCCCTTCGAAACCGGAGTAGGCCGCGCTGTAGGCGCCCTTGGAAAAGATCGCCGAACCGGCGACGGAGGCGTCGAATGCCGGATGGAACTCGGCACCGGCCGTCCCGACGACGCAGTGAACCGGCCAACTGTCGACGAAGTCGGGAGTCTCGGAGAAATGCGCCCCAGGGTCGATGTGGAAATCGCGAGTCGCGACAACAGCGTCGTACTCATGCGAGTTCACGAAATCGTTGACGGCCGCCGCAACCGCAGCGCCGCCGTCGACTGCGAGAGCGCCACCTTCACAGAAATCGTTCTGAACGTCGACGACGATCAGTGCTTTAGCACTCACCGGTGCTCACCTCCGGAGAATCGAACGGGCACAGCCGAGTCTCCGCGTGAAAGCTTGAGCCCTTCCCACGGCAGGCTCACGAGCCCTGCTTTCAGAACTGCACGGCTCTCTTCGAGCGTCGGTGCACTCTCGACGACCTTGCCTTCACGAACCAACGGGATCAACAGCTCGGTCGCGCCGTCCGCCTCGGAAATCGGGGAAGGTGATCCGGCGGGGTAGATGACTTCTTCGACGATCGTTCCGGTCGGGCGCACTACGCGCAGTGCTTTCTTGGCGCCGCCGCGAGATGCCTTGTTGGTACTTCTCTTCTCGACCGCAATCCCGTCGACCTCGACAAGTTTGTAGACCATGCCTGCCGTGGGCGCGCCTGATCCGGTGACCAGTGAAGTACCGACCCCGTACGAGTCGACGGGTTCGGCGCGCAGAGCCGCGATGGCGTACTCGTCCAGGTCGCCGGAGACGACGATGCGCGTCTTGGTTGCCCCGAGGTCGTCGAGTTGTTGGCGTACCTGGCGAGCAAGGACGCCGAGGTCGCCGGAATCGATGCGCACTCCGCCCAGTTCGGGACCGGCAACGGCGACAGCCGTTTTCACACCCTCGGTGATGTCGTAGGTGTCGACCAACAACGTGGTGGACACGCCGAGAGCGGCGACCTGACCGCGGAATGCCGCCGCCTCGTCCGGACCGTCTTCGGTGGTGTGCAGCAGGGTGAAAGCGTGTGCACTCGTTCCCGCGCTGGGCACGTCGTGACGCCGCGCGGCTTCGAGGTTGGAGGTGGCGTCGAAACCGGCAATATACGCGGCACGTGAAGCGGCAACCGCTGCCTGTTCGTGTGTACGACGCGAGCCCATCTCGATCATTCGTCGACCGCCCGCTGCGCTGACCATGCGGGCTGCGGCCGAAGCGATCGCGCTGTCGTGGTTGAGGATCGAGAGAATCAAGGTTTCGAGGATGACGCACTCGGCGAACGTTCCGCGGACCGAGAGGATCGGTGATCCGGGGAAGTAGAAGTCGCCCTCACGGTAGCCGTCGATGTCGCCGGAGAATCGGTAGTTGCGCAGCCACTCGACGGTCGTGTCGTCGAGGAATTTCGCAACGATCGCCAGTTCCGGTTCACCGAATCGGAACTGCTCGAGCGCGTCGAGTAGGCGCTCGGTACCGGCAACGACGCCGTAGCGGCGGCCGTCGGGCAGTCGCCGTGCGAAGACCTCGAAACTGCAGTTGCGGAAGGCAGATCCGTCGGCGAGAGCCGCCGAGAGCATGGTGAGTTCGTACTGATCGGTGAGCAGTGCGGTGCTGGCACCGGCGTCGCGGATGTCGGAAATTTGCATAGGCACGCACACAACTCTAGGCGCGAGACGACGTGGGTGGGTGTTGTCGCCTCTCGCCGCGCCGTACCCTGGATACATGGTTTTCGGCGGCGCGACTGTGTCCGACACTTACTCGGCGAACGTAACGATGAGAGGCGCTACGGCTTCCTCTCCTCAAGCCACGCCCGAGCAGTCGGAGGCCGTGGCGACCATCGAAGCCGCCGACCGGCCCTGGGTGACCATCGTCTGGGACGACCCGGTCAATCTCATGCACTACGTGACTTACGTGTTCCAGAAGCTGTTCGGCTACAGCAAAGCCAAGGCCACCGATCTGATGATGCAAGTCCATTCGGAGGGCAAGGCCGTGGTCTCGAGCGGTTCGCGAGACAAGATGGAGGCCGATGTGCGTCGCCTCCATGCGGCCGGTCTCTGGGCCACCATGCAACGCGACGACACCTGAGAACCATTATTTCGATCGAATTGTTCGCCCAACTCGTAGACGGGAGTCCGACGCGTGCGGACGTGGAGTAGGAAGAGTTCACTCGGCGGAGTGAAGTTCAAGTCCGAGATGGACGGTCACGAAGCGGCGGTTCTACGCTCCCTCGTGGAGTCGGTGACCGGGCTTCTCGACGAGCGTGCGTCTTCGGCGCCGCAAGACGAACTCGCCGCGCTGACCGGCCTTCGGACCGGTAATTCCGAGACACCCGACAATCCGGTGTTGGCGCGGCTGCTTCCCGACTTCCAGCGCAACGACCCGGACAAGGTCACCCCGAACAGTGACGATCTCGACGACGCGGGTGCCAATGTCAATGGTGCCCTGCGCAGTTTGCACGAGCCCGAGATCATCGACGCCAAACGCGAGTCCGCCCGTACGTTATTGGCTTCGCTTCCCGAGGCCGGCGGCAAGGTCGTTCTCACGCAGGAACAGGCCGATGCCTGGTTGTCCTCGCTCAACGACGTCCGTCTCGCGCTCGGAACCAATCTCGGCATCGACGCCGACACCCCGGAGAGCCTCGAACCCGACGACCCGCGCGCCCCGCATCTCGACGTCTATCACTGGTTGACGTGGATGCAGGACTCCCTCGTCCAGGCGCTCATGCCATGACTACGACGCGGACCGGGCCCACTGATTCACTGACAGATGTCGCCGGCCTCGCAGTCGGTCATCACCACAAACTCGACGAGGGCGTCACCCTCGGAAGCGGCGCAGCCACCGGCTGCACAGTCGTGCTCGCATCGGCCGGTGTGGTTGCCGGAGTCGATGTCCGCGGCGGCGGGCCTGGTACCCGCGAGACCGACCTTCTCGACCCGAGCCATTCGGTTCAGCAGGTCAACGCGGTGCTGTTGACCGGCGGCAGTGCATACGGATTGGCCGCGGCCGACGGCGTGATGCGCTGGCTCGAGGAACACGATCACGGGATCGCGATGGGGGCTCCCGGTCAGGTCGTACCGATCGTCCCCGGCGCCGTGATCTTCGATCTGCCCGTGGGGGACTGGACCGTTCGTCCGACCGGAGACTTCGGATTCCTCGCTGCCGACACCGCTTCGTGCGAATTCGCCACGGGCACGGTCGGTGCCGGAGTAGGCGCGAGAGCCGGAGCGCTCAAGGGTGGGGTGGGAACGGCGAGCGTCGTGATAGCCGACGGCCCCGCCGAGGGTACGACGGTCTCCGCTTTGATCGTGGCGAACCCGGTGGGTTCGGTCTTCGACCCTCGAACAGGTTTGCCGTGGGGCGTCGGCTCGGACGGGGCGGAGTCGTTCGGCCTCAGGCTTCCCGACGCGTCCGAACTTGCGGCGGCCAATGCCGTCGCTGCCAAGGGCACCGTCCTCAACACCACGATCGGCGTCGTCGCCACCGACGCCGCCCTGACCAAAGCCGGGTGTCGACGCGTCGCCGTCGCGGGTCACGACGGTCTGGCTCGAGCGATTCGGCCCGCACATTCGCCGCTCGACGGCGACACGATCTTCGCGCTCGCTACCGGTGATCACACCCCGAATTCGGAGATCGCGGTTCCGGCCGCTTTCTCGAACGATCTGCCGCTACTTGACGCGGTGTGCGCGGCTTCGGCACAGGTGGTCGAACGGGCGATCGTGAAGGCCATTCTGGACGCCACGTCGGTAGCCGGAATCCCGAGCTACCGCGAACTCTTCCCGTCTGCATTTCTCTAGGCAGCGCTCCTGGAATCGGCGGTAACCTCGAATTGAGACTGGTTGCAAGCGACCGATCAGAAAACCGGATCGACGGTGGAGGACGCACACGATGACGATGGATTTCAACAATCCGGATTTCGGCACACGAACGCCGGCACCGAAATCCGGTCCGCCTTCGGTGTGGAAGCAGTCGGCCGTGTTGGTGGGCGGCTTCGCGATCATGCTCTACGTGATCGAGATCGTGGATGTCATTTCCGGTCAGAACGTCCAGAACGCCGGCGTCACCCCGCGCACGCTCGACGGCCTGTGGGGAATCCTGTTCGCCCCGGTGCTGCACGACGACTGGGGTCATCTGATCGCCAACACCATTCCGGTGCTGATCCTCGGATACCTGGTGCTGGTGTCGGGAATCGCGCGCGGACTCGCGGCTACCGGCATCATCTGGGTGATCGGCGGTGTCGGAACTTGGTTATTCGCCGGTTCGAACTCGAATCACGTCGGTGCGTCCGTGCTGATCTTCGGCTGGGTGACCTACCTGTTGGTGCGCGGATTCTTCACGCGAAGTTTCACGCAAATCCTGATCGGTGTTGCTGTCTTCGTCGTGTACGGCGGAGTGCTGTGGGGCATTCTGCCGAGCGATCCACGGGTTTCCTGGCAGGGACACCTGTTCGGAGCGATCGGCGGCGTGGTGGCCGCGTGGGCACTGACGTCGGGGGAGAGGGCCAAGCGCGCAGGGTCGGCACCGGCCGTTCGACCACCCAGTTTCTGAACGGACGTGGGTCACACCCACACTGCGGTGTGACTTCGACGCGCCAAAACGACCAAGAGCTTTTTCCCAGACGGGTAGACGTGGCAGCATGACCGGTATGCGCATGACCGTCCTGGGGTGTTCCGGCAGCGTCACGGGTCCGGATTCACCGGCTTCGGGATACCTGCTCACGGCACCGGGAACTCCGCCGCTCGTGATCGACTTCGGCCCGGGCGTTCTGGGGGCGTTGCAGCGATACGCCGATCCGGGCGAGGTGACGATTCTTCTTTCGCACCTTCATGCGGACCACTGTCTCGACATGCCCGGCCTGCTCGTCTGGCGTCGCTATCACCCCAACCCGCCGGTTGGCCGCGCTCTGGTCTACGGTCCCACCGACACCGCTTGCCGCATCGGAGTGTCCTCCGCCGAGTGCGCCGGCGAGATGGACGACATCTCCGACACCATCGACGTCCGGCTCTGGGCCGAGAACGAGCCGGTGACGTTCGGAGAACTGAGCGTCGTCGCGCGCCGGATGAATCATCCTCCCGAGGCTTACGGTTTCCGGATCACCGGCGCCGACGGCCGCGTGCTCGTCTACACCGGAGACACTGGTATGTGCGACAACGTCGTCGAACTCGCCCGTGGAGCGGACGTGTTGCTCTCCGAAGCTTCCTGGACCGACAGTCCAGATCGCCCCGAGGGAGTTCACCTCTCCGGTAAGGAAGCCGGCCGTGTGGCCGCCCTCGCCGGCGTCAAGGAACTTCTCCTCACGCACATCCCGCCGTGGACCTCCCGTGAAGACGTGATCGCCGAAGCGAAATCCGAATTCTCCGGACCGGTCCATGCCGTCTCCGCAGGAAGCGTCTACGACATCTGATTCCCCTCACATTCGATGCAGTGCCGACCGGGCGACCGCTAGGCTCACGAAGGTGACTACACGAGAAGACGGTAGGGCGGACGACGAGCTCCGCACGGTCAAGATCACCCGCGGGTTCACCAGTCATCCGGCCGGATCCGTTCTGGTCGAGTTCGGGAACACACGCGTCATGTGCACGGCCAGCGTCGAAGAGGGTGTACCCCGCTGGCGCAAGGGCTCCGGCTTGGGTTGGCTGACAGCCGAATACGCGATGCTTCCCGCCGCCACGCACACACGCAGTGGCCGCGAATCGGTCAAGGGCAAGGTCGGCGGCCGTACACAAGAGATCAGTCGACTCATCGGCCGATCACTTCGGGCCTGCATCGATCTCGCTGCGATCGGCGAGAACACCATCGCCCTCGACTGTGATGTCCTCCAAGCCGACGGCGGCACCCGCACCGCGGCAGTGACGGGGGCGTACGTGGCCCTGGTCGACGCGGTGACGTACCTGCGCGCAGCCGACCTGCTCTCCGACCCTCAGCCCATCTCGTGTGGCATAGCGGCCGTCAGCGTTGGCGTCGTGGACGGACGAGTGCGTCTCGATCTTCCGTACGAAGAGGATTCGCGCGCTGAGGTCGACATGAATGTCGTGGCCACCGATACCGGCACGCTGGTGGAAATTCAAGGAACCGGTGAGGGAGCCACCTTCCCACGCTCGACGCTGGACAAGCTGCTCGACTCCGCTCTGGCGGGTTGTGAGCAACTTTTCGAGATACAGCGTCAGGCGTTGGCCGAGCCGTATCCCGGGGTGCTCCCCGAACCGAAGAATCCGGAACCCAAGAAGAAGTTCGGTGCCTGAGCTGTGAGCGTACGAGTATTGGTTGCCAGCCGAAATGCCAAGAAACTGAAGGAACTTCATCGAGTTCTCGACGCCGCCGGAGTGAACGGAATCGAACTGGTCGGGCTCGACGAGGTGCCGCCGTTCCCCGAAGCTCCCGAGACCGGGGCGACGTTCGAGGAGAATGCGCTCGCCAAGGCGCGTGACGGCGCGGCGGCAACCGGAATGGCTTGCATCGCAGATGATTCCGGTGTAGAGATCGATGCACTCAACGGTATGCCCGGCGTGCTGTCCGCGCGTTGGTCGGGCACTCACGGAAACGACGGCGCCAACACGGCTCTTGTCCTGGCTCAGCTGGGAGACGTGCCAGACGAGCGGCGCGGCGCGGCGTTCGTCTCCGCTTGTGCACTGGTGATCCCTGGCGGCGACGAGACTGTCGTGCGCGGCGAATGGCGCGGCGTGATCGGCCGAGAACCGGCCGGCGACGGAGGATTCGGATACGACCCCATCTTCCGTCCGGACGGCGACACCCGCTCGGCCGCAGAACTCACCCCGGCCGAAAAGGACGCGGCGTCACATCGAGGGAGAGCGCTCGTGCAGCTCGTTCCGGCATTGTCCGCACTGGCCGGCTGAACCGAATCCGAAAAGTAGAGCCCTGAACGCGTCTGCGTTCAGGGCTCTACTTTTCGAAACTCTCAGAGCTGATAAGCCTGCTTCACCTGGGCGGTTCGCTTGTGCTCGAACACGAACGACAGGAACGGGATCGTGCCGGCGAGCGCGGTGGCAACCGTTGTACCGGGCTTCCACCGGGCCTTGATCGCCAAGTCGATCGTGAACACGAGATAGAGCATGTAGAACAGGCCGTGGATCTGGCCGATGTAGAACAACCACGACGGTGCGTCCGCCGAATTGTCGAGAATCAGGTACTTGTAGACCATCTCACCGGTCAGGAACAGCAGCCAGAGGCCGGTGATCCAGGCGAGAACGCGGTATCGGACCAGCGCCGACGCAACCTTCTTCTGTTTTTCTGCGTTGACTGCGGGGGTAGCGATGCTCGCTTCCGAACCGGTACTCACGTCGTGCTCCTATCGGACTCGCGAGCGGCGAGCTGCGCAAGGTAGTCGTTGTATTCCAGCATTTGGCGGGCTTCAGGGTCGTCGACGTCGAGGTTCACATCGTCGAACTCGGCCTGCGGGCGTTGCGGCAAGAGGTCGGCGGGAATCTCACGCGGCTCCGCGGCGGCTTCCTCGGCTTCGGCCTCTTCGGGGTCCACGTCTTCGAGCTGAACGAACTTGCGATACGCGTACACCACGAACGCCGCGAACAGCGGCCACTGGAACGCGTAACCGAGATTCTGTCCGGACCCTCCGACGGCTTCGAAGCGCTCCCACTGCCACCAGCCGAGCGCGAGGCAGCCGGCGGCTGACACGATGACCAGCAGAATCAGCGCAGGTCGGCGTTTCGTAGCGTTCTTGGACACACTAAGACGGTACCTGAGAGCTATAGTGCCTCGCCCTGCGATCTCCGACACTGCGTCGTAGAGGCCGTGCCACGGCGTGTCGTAGAGGCCGTGCCACACCGCCTGTGCGCTGTGTCCATCCTCAACCGCAACACTAGGCATTGAACACATTCTCCCGGCTGAACTGCATCGATAACCTCGGGCGTATCCGACAACAGGGGAGCGTTCATGCACATCAGAGTGATTCGTCCGGTCATCGACACCACACTCACGCCTGCTGTGACCGCCGAGGTGGAGCACTGGGCAGCGCCCGGAACGAGGGTCGACGTCGTTTCGCTGCGTTCCGGAACGGCGAGCATCGAGAGTGAGTACGACGAGGCACTGGCCGGCCCCGGGATCGTGCAGAGGGTAGAAGAGGCGGCCGCTGACGGCGTCGACTGCGTGTTCATCACGTGCTTCGCCGATCCCGGAGTGCATGCCGCCCGAGAGATCATCGACGCACCGGTGGTCGGCGGCTTCGAGCCGTCATTTCTGACAGCGATGAGTCTGGGCGATCGCGTCGGTGTCGTGACCATCCTGCCGAATGTCGTGCCGATGCTCCGATCGCTGACTCGGCGGTATGGGCTCGATAGTCGGCTGGGCAGTATTAGAGTCGTGGACATGCCGGTGCTGGGCCTCACCGATCGGGAGGAACTGATCGATCGACTGGCCGCTCAGGGGTCTACGGCAGTGGAGAACGGTGAGGCCGATTCCGTCGTTCTCGGTTGCACCGGGATGCTCGGTGTAACCAGTGCGGTCCGAGATGGACTGCATGGCAAAGGGATTCATGTTCCGGTTGTGGATCCGACGGCGTCGGCGATCACGTGGTTGGAGAGCTCGGTCCGTCTGGGGCTGACGCCGAGCCGGACGACGTACATGACCCCGCCGGTCAAGGCTCGAAAGCGCTGAGCCTGATCGAGAACTGAAAAAGCCCCGCCGGATCTGATCCGGCGGGGCTCTTCGTTGTGCGCGAGGGGGGACTTGAACCCCCACGTCCTGAGACACTGGAACCTAAATCCAGCGCGTCTGCCAATTCCGCCACTCGCGCGCGGAATTCAAAGGATACGCGAGTGGAATCGCTCGCGGGCACACCACCCTGGTCGGGATGTGCCCGGGCGCTCTCACGCCGTTGCGGCAAGTGGATCCGCTGCCGGCGGCGTAGCGGATTTCTTCGATCGGCGCGGTTGCTCAGCCGTGCGTTGATACCGCCACGCAGCGTGAGTGAGCGTTTGAACATCGACATCGAGATGTTCGGCAACCGCAACGAGCAACTCGGCTGCGTCGGTGCTCGACAACAATTTCTCGCTACTGCTTGCTTCGGTGGCGAACCGTGCAAGCAGGTCGATCGAAGTTGCCGTCAACTTCCCGGACAGGAACACCAGTGTCTCGAAGGTCCTTGGGCCCAGGCCCGGAACGGAGACGACTGCCGAGCGGAGGCTTTCGGTGTCTTCGACGTCGGCACTGGACCGGCAACCGGATTCGACGAGCGCCTTGGCTGCGTGAGCTACACCTTCGGCCTTGGTGGAGTAGTTGCCCGGCACGCGCTGGCGATTGCCGAGAATCGTTGCGAGCTCGTCGCCACGGTCGGTGAAGGCGGCGAGAGCGGACAAGCTGTCGAGGCGATCGTCGGCGGCTACCGAGCGGTGTGTGCGCCAACGGTCGACGACGGCGCGGACTCCGGTCTTCGGTGTTCCGTAGGCGGCGCGCGACGAGAAGATCGCGTCGAGCAGAGCGGCTTCGGACTCGCGCGGCCATCCCTGATTCCAATGCGGCCACGCCTCGCGCGGAAGCTCGGCGCCGATGAATTCGACGGCCCTGACTACGTCTGTGTCTTTCATGATTTCTCCCCCCGAGAAGTTGTCCGGTGTGGACGCGCTGAACGTAGCGAGGGGGTCCGACAGATTGCGGCCCGGAACGCACGGGATCGACCGTCCGTCAAGGAGGTCACGAATTGGTAACAATAAATATGAGGGGTTCCTCAGGTTTCTGAAAATCCCGGTAACAGTCCCAGGCAGGGCGTTCGCGACCTACTCGCGAGTCACTTTCTCGAAGTCTGGTGAGGAAGATCACGGCCCCGAAAGTCGAGATTTCCGGGCCGCCGACAAACGTGAGGAAATCCTCATGATTCTGTGTAAACCTTGTCTTGCACGAACGCCCTGACTCCGTCGAATCTCTCGACGAATTCGCGAGCACTTCAGCCGGGCAGCACACCGCAAATCCCACCTCGCCGCAGAGGTGACCAGGAGAGGACGTACGCGTGACGATCGATGACACGACACCTACAGGAAACGGACGCGACTCGAAGGGTGGACGCCGTTTCGGCGTCGATGGGGGACAGTCCCGCACGACCAGCCAAGGTGCCCTCGTCGATTCGCTGAACAACGGCGTTTCCTACGCAATCGCTTTCGGTGGACAGGGCGCTCCCTGGCTCACCTCGCTCGAGGAGCTCAGCCGTGACAACGGCCTGGAGCCCGTTCTGACCGATCTGGTCAATGATGCAGCCGCACGCCTCGCACCCGTCGCACAGGATCTCCTCGTGGTTCGCCCGGTCGGATTCGATCCGATCGCATGGATGCTCGAAGCCGAGATCGTCGACGAAGAAGAAGGTGAGAAGTCGGCGGGACCTTCCGCTGCAGCGCTCACCGCAGCTCCGGTGTCGCTTCCCGGTGTCTTCCTCACGCAGCTTGCGGCGTTGCGTGCCCTCTCCGCTCAGGGTCTGGATGTGGCCGGCAACCCGCCTGCTGCCGTCATCGGCCACTCGCAGGGCCTTCTGGCCACGGCTGCCGTAGCCGCACAGGGCAACGACGACGGTGAGCTCCTCGCCGTCGCACAGCTCGTCGGTGCTGCTGCCAGCCTGGTCGGCCGTCGCCGCGGCGTCATCGCCGGCGCCTCCGCGAAGCCGATGGTTGCGGTCTCGGGCGTCGATCCCGAGCGCCTTGCTGCCATCGTCGCCGAGCTTGCCGAGGGTATTGCTCCCGAGCGTGCAGCTGTCCTCGCCATCCGCAACGGCCGTCGCCGTGTCGTCCTTGCCGGGCCGCCCGCTCAGTTGGCACGCGTGCAAGAGCGCTGTGAGCAGATCGAAGCCGAAGAGGCCCGCGAGCGTGAGGGTAAAAAGCGTGGCGGTTCCGTCTTCGCGCCGTCCTTCGATCCGCTCGACACCGAAATCGGCTTCCATCACCCCGCATTGGCCGAGGCCGTCGAACTCGTCGGCAGCTGGGCGACCCGTTGCGGTCTCGACGCGGACCGTGCGCGCGAACTTGCGCAGGGTGTCCTCGTTGATCCGGTCGACTGGGTCGAGGCTGTCGACGGCGCAATCTCCGCCGGCGCCAAGTGGATTCTCGATCTCGGACCCAGCGATCAGCTGACCCGTATGACGTCCTCTTCGCTGCGTGGACAGGGCATCGGCATCATTGCCGCAGCCACCCGCGGCGGACACCGCAATCTGCTCACTCCCGGTGCTGCGCCTGAGGTCTCACGTTCGTGGACCGAGTTCGCGCCGAAGCCCGTTGCGCTTCCCGGCGGCCGCATCGGCGTCGAGACCGCGTTCACGAAGCTGACCGGTCGTTCGCCCATCCTGCTCGCAGGCATGACGCCGACGACGGTCGACGCCAAGATCGTCGCCGCGGCAGCCAATGCCGGTCACTGGGCCGAGCTTGCCGGTGGTGGACAGGTCACCGAAGAGATCTTCGAAGACCGTGTCGCAGAGCTGAAGATGCTGCTCGAGCCGGGCCGCGCGGTCCAGTTCAACTCCCTGTTCCTCGACCCGTACCTGTGGAAGCTGCAGCTCGGTGGCAAGCGCCTCGTGCAGCATGCCCGTACTGCCGGTGCTCCCATCGACGGCGTCATAGTCACCGCCGGTATCCCGGAACTCGAAGAGGCCGTTGCCCTCATCGACGAGCTGTCCGAGATCGGCATCACCAACATTGCGTTCAAGCCCGGCACCGTGGCGCAGATCCGCTCCGTGATCCGTATCGCCAACGAGGTTCCGAACTTCCCGGTCATCGTCCACATCGAAGGCGGCCGCGCCGGCGGACACCACTCGTGGGAAGACCTCGACGATCTGCTCCTCGACACGTACGCCGAGCTGCGTACACGTCCGAACCTGGTCATCTGCGTCGGCGGCGGCATCGGAACACCCGAGCGCGCAGCTGATTACCTGACCGGCCGTTGGTCTGCCGCAGCCGGTTTCCCGGCCATGCCCGTCGACGGCATCCTGGTCGGCACTGCAGCCATGGCGACTCTCGAGGCCACCACCTCTCCCGAGGTCAAGCAGCTTCTCGTCGACACACCCGGTACGCCGGACTGGGTCGGTGCCGGTACTGCTGAAGGCGGAATGGCCTCGGGCCGTAGCCAGCTCGGTGCCGACATCCACGAGATCGACAACGCGGCTTCGCGCACCGGACGCCTCCTCGACGAGGTTGCCGGCGATTCCGAGGCAGTGGCCGAGCGCCGCGACGAGATCATCGCCGCCCTCGACGTCACCGCCAAGCCGTACTTCGGCGACGTCGAGACCATGACGTACGCACAGTGGCTGCGTCGCTACCTCGAGCTGACCGTCGGCATCGACGCCGCGAAGGAATTCGACTGCGGCGCAGATCTTCAGGATGCCATCGTCGAGGCGACCTCGAGCCCGTGGCTCGACATCACCTGGCGTGCTCGCTTCGGTGAGATGCTCCAGCGCACCGAGGCGCGTCTGCACCCGGTCGACCGCGGTCCCATCCCCACACTGTTCGGCGATGCCGAGACCCTCGAGCGTCCCGAGGCTGCGATCTGCGCACTGCAGGCGTCGTACCCGGACTACTCGACGACCGTTTTGCATCCCGCAGACGTCTCGTTCTTCATCTCGCTCTGCAAGACACCGGGCAAGCCGGTCAACTTCGTTCCCGTCGTCGACGGTGACGTGCGCCGTTGGTGGCGCAGCGACTCCCTGTGGCAGGCACACGATCCCCGCTACACCGCAGATCAGGTCTGTGTCATCCCCGGCACCGTTGCCGTCGCCGGCATCACCCGTGTCGACGAGCCGGTCGGTGACCTGCTCGATCGTTTCGAGAAGGCCACCTACGACGAATTGGTTGCTGCCGGAACCACTCCGGTTGCACTTGCGAGCCGTCGCCACCAGGATTCCGCACCCGGACTTCTCGACGCCGTCCTCTCGGCTCCTGACCTCCAGTGGGCCGGCCGCCTGACCCAGAACCCCGTCCGTCGTCTCGGCGACCTCGAGGAGTGGAGTGCAGAGTCTGCCGACAAGGCAGTACACGGCACCACCGGGTCCAGCCTGACCGTCGTCGATTCCTCGCACGTGCTGCTCTCGGTTCCGTTGGTGGCAGACAAGTCCGTCGACATCATGATCACCATCCCCGAGTCCGTCATCGACGGCGGCGCTCCGGTTGTCACCGAGGACGACGCCGAAGGTGCGATGTCCGCACTCCTGGCCGTTGCTGCCGGGCAGGAATTGCCGGCAGTCAAGAACGGCAAGGCTCGCCTCAGCGTCGCGTGGGTTCCCGATCGCATCGCCGATCATGCCGGTGTCACCGGTTCCGGTCTGCCCACCACACTCAGTGTCAGCGGCAAGGCTGTTCCGGACGTCGTCGTCGGAGCATGCTGGCCCGCGGTCTTCGCGGTCCTCGGCGCAGCCAAGCTCGACAGTCTTTCCGTCATCGAAGGCATGCTCGACCTGGTCCACCTCGACCACACCGTCGACTTCGTCGGTGAGCTGCCCTCCGAGACAAGCATTCTCGTCGTCAATGCCGAGGTCGCCTCGGTTCTCGACACCGACCTCGGTCGCGTCGTCGAGGTCAAGGTCGAGGTCGGTGCCATGCTCGGCGAGGGCCTCGACGCCCCCGCAGTCGTCACCATGACCGAGCGTTTCGCCATCCGCGGACGCACGGGCGCAGGCGAACTCGTCGACCCGGCTCGCGCCGGTGGATCGATCAGCGACGCGGCTGTCGACACCTCGCGTCGTCGTCGCCGTGACGCGAAGATCCTCGCGCCGGTCAGCATGGGCGCATTCGCTCAGGTCTCCGGTGACCACAACCCGATTCACACGTCCGACAATGCCGCGCTGCTGGCCGGCCTCGGAACCCCGATCGTGCACGGCATGTGGCTCTCCGCCGCAGCGCAGCAGGTTGTCACCGCAGTCGACCCGGCCGAAACCCGCGTTCCGCCGCGCCGCCTGACCGCCTGGACCGCCCGCTTCCTCGGGATGGTTCGCCCCGGCGCCGAGATCGACGTCCGCGTCGACCGTGTCGGCATCGACCAGGGCGCAGAAATCGTCGAGGTCGGCTGCCGCATCGACGGTGAACTGGTCATGGTCGCCACCGGCCGCACCGCCGCGCCGAAGACCGTCTACGCCTTCCCCGGCCAGGGCATCCAGCGCCCGGGCATGGGCCTCGACGCCCGCGCCCGGTCCAAGGCTGCGCGCGACGTCTGGGAGCGCGCCGACAAGCACACCCGCAAGGCGCTCGGATTCTCGATCCTCGCTGTCGTGCGCGACAACCCGGTGACCGTCAAGGCCCGTGGTGTCGAGCACAAGCATCCCGACGGTGTCCTGCACCTGACACAGTTCACCCAGGTGGCCATGGCCGTTCTCGGTGTTGCTCAGGTTGCCGAGCTGCGCGAGTCCGGAACCTTCATCGAGGATTCGCTTCTGGCCGGTCACTCGGTCGGTGAGTACAACGCACTCGCCGCTGTTGCCGAGGTCTTCCCGCTCGAAGCACTTCTCGAGGTCGTCTTCCAGCGTGGCTCCGCGATGCACCAGCTCGTTCCCCGTGACGAAGCCGGACGCTCCGACTACCGCATGGCCGCGATTCGCCCGTCGCAGATCGGTGTCTCCGACGACGACGTGCAGGGCTTCGTTGCCGGTGTCGCCGAGGCTTCCGGTGAGTTCCTCGAAATCGTCAACCTGAACCTGCGTGGCAGCCAGTACGCCATTGCCGGTTCGGTAGCCGGTCTCGACGCACTCGAGATCGAAATCGACCGTCGCCGCGCAGAATTCGGTGGCAAGCGGGCATACATCCAGGTCCCCGGCATCGACGTGCCGTTCCACTCCACCGTCCTTCGCGGCGGCGTGGCGGACTTCCGCGTATGCCTGCAGGACTTGCTCCCGCACGACATCGACCCGGACATCCTGATCGGCCGCTACATCCCGAACCTGGTTCCGAAGCCGTTCTCGCTGCGTCGTGACTTCGTTCAGGAAATCGCCGACTTGGTGCCGTCCGAGCCGCTGCAGGAGGTCCTCGCAGACTTCGACAGCTACGCAACGCGCACTCACGAGTTGTCCCGCATCATCCTGATCGAGCTGCTGGCTTGGCAGTTCGCCAGCCCGGTTCGCTGGATCGAGACGCAGGACCTGCTGTTCGGCGACGAGTCCGAAGGTGGACTCGGGGTCGAGCGCTTCGTCGAGATCGGTCTCGGCGCTGCCCCGACCGTCGCGAACCTGGCGTCGCAGACCCTCAAGCTACCGGGCCGCTTCGGCTACCCGGTCGAGGTTCTCAACGTCGAGCGTGAAGCTGCGATCGTCTACGGCACCGACGTCGATCCGGCCGTCGATGACGACGACGAGATCGAAGCCCCTGCCGCGCAGGCTGCTCCGGTCGCCGCAGCCGCCGCTCCGGTCGCTGCTGCTCCCGCTGCACCTTCGGGCGGACCGCGTCCGGACGACCTCACCTTCAAGGCGCCCGACGCCACGAAGGTCCTGATCAGCCTGTGGACCAAGCTCCGTCCCGATCAGGTCGGCCCCGCCGACACGATCGAGGCACTGTGCGACGGCGTCTCCTCGCGTCGTAACCAGCTCTTGGTCGACCTGGGCTCCGAGCTGTCTCTCGGCGCCATCGACGGTGCCGCAGACGCCGACATGGGCTCCTTGGGAGCAACCGTCGACAAGCTCGCCCGTACGTACAAGCCGTTCGGACCGGTGCTCTCCGATTCGATCAACGATCACCTGCGTAAGGTCTTCGGCCCCTCAGGCAAGCGTCCCGGCTACATCGCCGACCGCGTCAAGAAGGTCTGGGAACTGGGCGACGGCTGGGCACACCACGTCACCGCAGCAGTGGCTCTCGGTACCCGTGACGGCGCCAGCATCCGCGGCGGCGACCTCGGTGGCCTGAGCTCCGGCGCACTGGCCGACGCGGCAGCAGTGGACGCAGTCATCGACAGTGCAGTTGCCTCGGTCGGGTCTGCTCGCGGAGTCAGCGTCTCGTTGCCGGCTACCGGCGGCGGAAGCGGCGGAACCGTCGACGCAGCCGCACTGGGTGAGTTCACCGAGAACATCACCGGTCGCAACGGCGTTCTGGCCTCGGCCGCACGCCTGGTGCTCGAGCAGCTCGGACTTCACGAAGAAACAGCAGTCGCGACGGTCGAGGACACCGAACTGGTCGACCTGGTCTCTGCTGAACTCGGCTCCGACTGGCCGCGTTTGGTTGCTCCGGCTTTCGACGCGCAGAAGGCAGTGCTGCTCGACGACCGCTGGGCAAGTGCGCGTGAGGATCTTGCGCGTATCTGGCTGGGCAGTGAGATCCTCTCGGTCGAGAACTTCATCGGAGCCGGTTCCACCGTTGCCGCCCAGGCGAAGTGGTGGGCAACCCGTGCGACCGACGAAGGCCGCACGGCGCTCGCCGAGGTCTATACCCGCATCGCTGATGCGGCTGTGACGGCAGAGTCCGACGCACCCGAGTGGGCAGGCGAGGTCGCAGTCGTGACCGGCGCCAGCAAGGGCTCCATCGCGGCAGCGGTCACAGGCAAGCTCCTTGCTGGTGGCGCAACGGTATTCGTGACCACCTCGCGACTCGACGGTCAGCGTCTCGGCTTCTACCGCGACCTGTACCGTGAGAACGCTCGCGCCGGTGCCGCCCTCTGGGTGGTTCCCGCGAACATGGCGTCGTACACCGACGTCGACGCACTGATCGACTGGATCGGGAACGAGGCCACCGAGAACGCAGGCGGCGCAAAGAAGCTCATCAAGCCGGCCATGACGCCGACGATGCTCTTCCCGTTCGCAGCTCCCCGTGTCGGCGGCGAACTTTCCGACGCCGGCGCTCGCGCCGAAATGGAAATGCGCGTGTTGCTCTGGTCGGTGGAGCGCCTCATCGGCGGTCTGTCGAAGATCGGTTACGACAGCGACGTCGACACGCACCTGCACGTAGTGCTGCCCGGTTCGCCGAACCGCGGAACATTTGGCGGCGACGGTGCTTACGGCGAGGCCAAGGCTTCGTTGATCGCCGTGGTCAACCGTTGGAAGGCCGAGCGCAACTGGGCCGAGCGGGTCACATTGGCACACGCGGTCATCGGTTGGGTTCGCGGAACCGGACTCATGGGTCACAACGATCCGATCGTCGACGCGGTCGAAGCTGCGGGCGTCCGCACCTGGTCCACCCAGGAGATGGCGACCCAACTGCTGAAGACGGCAACGCGTGAGTCGCGTCGCGCTGCTGCAGAGGCTCCGCTCGAAGTCGACCTGACCGGCGGACTGTCCGAGGCCAACCTGGATCTGGGTGCTTTGGCGAAGGAAGCTGCCGAGGTGGCCGAGATCGCCGAAGCTGTCGACGAGGCAGTGGACGAGTCCAGCATCCTGGCACTGCCCGCGCCGGCTCGGATCGACGACTCGGTCAAGGCTCCGAGCTGGCCCGAACTGGACGTCACCCCCGCGGACCTCGTGGTCATCGTGGGCGCCGGAGAGCTCGGACCCTACGGTTCCTCGCGTACCCGCTTCGAGATGGAGGTCGACGAGCAGCTCTCTGCCGCAGGCGTTCTCGAATTGGCGTGGAACACCGGACTCATCGTCTGGGAGAACGACCCCAAGCCGGGTTGGTACGACGTCGAATCCGGTGACCTGGTACCCGAGGCGGAAATCGCCGACAAGTACCACGACGCAGTTGTCGAGCGTTGCGGCATCCGTCGCTACGTCGACGAGGGCGCGATGATCGACAACACGGCTCCGCTGCTCACCTCCGTGTTCCTGGACAAGGATCTGAGCTTCGTGGTCGGCAGTGAGGCCGAGGCTCTGGCCTTCGTCGAATCCGATCCGGAGAACACGACGGCGACGGTTTCCGCCGAGTCCGGCGACTGGACGGTCACTCGCCGCGCAGGCACCGAGATCCGCGTCCCGCGCAAGATGAAACTGACTCGTAGTGTCGGCGGCCAGATCCCGACCAACTTCGACGTCACCAAGTGGGGCATCCCCGCGGACATGGCAGATTCGGTCGACCGCGTCGGTCTCTGGAACATCGTCGCGACGGTGGACGCCTTCCTCACGGGCGGCTTCACTCCGAGCGAACTGCTCCGCTGGGTACACCCGAGCCTGGTCGCCAACACGCAGGGCACCGGCATGGGCGGTATGACCTCCATGAGGAGCCTGTACATCGACACGCTGCTCGGCGAGAACCGCCCGAACGACATCCTGCAGGAAGCGCTGCCGAACGTCATTGCAGCGCACGTCGTTCAGTCGTACGTCGGCGGTTACGGCGCGATGGTTCACCCCGTCGCCGCCTGCGCCACGGCGGCGGTATCCGTCGAAGAAGGCGTCGACAAGATCCGACTCGGCAAGGCGCAGTTGGTTGTTGCCGGTGGGTTCGACGATCTGAGCACGGAAGGCATCATCGGCTTCGGTGACATGTCGGCCACTGCCAAGACCGAGGACATGCACGCCAAGGGCATCGAAGATCGCCGCTTCTCGCGGGCAAACGATCGTCGCCGCGGCGGATTCGTCGAGTCGGCCGGTGGCGGAACGATTCTGCTCGCTCGCGGTGACCTGGCACTCGAGATGGGTCTGCCCGTCCTCGGTGTGGTCGCCTGGGCGGGATCGTTCGCCGACGGTGTCCACACCTCGATCCCGGCACCGGGACTCGGAGCACTGGGTGCCGGACGTGGGGGAGCCGATTCACAGCTCGCACTCTCGCTCAACGCTCTCGGAGTGAGCGCCGACGACATCGCCGTGATCTCCAAGCACGACACCTCCACTGCCGCCAACGATCCCAACGAGGCAGAGCTGCACGAGCGCCTCGCCGGGGCATTGGGACGCAGTGAAGGCGCGCCGATGTTCGTGGTCTCGCAGAAGAGCCTGACCGGTCACGCCAAGGGTGGTGCCGCAGCCTTCCAGCTGATCGGACTCTGCCAGGTACTGAGCCAGGGCATCGTCCCGCCGAACCGCAGCCTCGACTGCGTCGACGACAAGATGGCCGAGTTCGAGCACCTCGTGTGGGCACGTCAGCCGCTCAAGTTCGGTGAGCAGCTTCCGCTGCGCGCCGGCCTGTTGACCAGCCTCGGCTTCGGTCACGTTTCCGGACTGATCGCAGTCGTGCACCCGCAGGCATTCGTCGAGTCGGTTCCGGCCGACAAGCGCGCGGATTATGTTGCGACGGCGCAGCAGCGGACGATCGACGGACAGCGTCGCCTCACCAAGGCGATGTGCGGCGGCGACAGCCTCTACGAGCGTCCGGCGGATCGTCGCCTCGGCGCCGACGGAACGCCGGCCAAGGCGTCGCGTCAGCTCGAAGCGGACATGCTGCTGAGCGAGGACGCACGACTCGGCGCAGATCAGGTGTACCGCTCGAATCTGCCCGGCTGCAAGTAATAATCACGGTATGGGAGTTCTGGGTATCGGCTTCGACCTCGTGACGGTGTCGGAGTTCGCCGAGCAATTGAACAGGCCGGGAACGGCAATGCTCGACAACTTCACACCGGGCGAGCGTCGAGACGCCGCTACCCGGAGCTCCGAACCGGCACGACACTTCGCTGCGCGGTGGGCAGCGAAGGAAGCAGTGATCAAGGCTTGGTCGACTGCTCTCTTCGCGAGCCCGCCGGTGCTGGGGGAGATGATCCACAATCAGATCGAAGTCGTCTCGGACGCCTGGGGTCGCCCCGGCATCCGGCTTCGCGGTGACGTGGCCAAACACCTCACCGGAGTGAAGATTCATATTTCACTCACTCACGACGGGGACATGGCCGGAGCTTTCGCGGTGATCGAATCCGAACCGGAGTAACACCGCCGGACACGAAAGAGCCGGTCTCCCAAAGGGAGACCGGCTCTTTGCCGTTCGACTAGTCCTTCGTGCGCGATTCCTTCTCGGCAACAAGGAGATACGCGATCATCAGCCTCTTCAGTTCGGTGACGGCGTCGGCATGCGACTGACCGTCCTGAACCGAGAAATTGAGCATCGAATACACCACGTGGACAAGGACTTCCGCCATCATCAGGCGACGATCTCGCCGCGTACGCGGCGTCAACGGACCCAGCATTTTCGCGACAGTCTCGGCGAACTGCTTCTCGTGAATGACGCCGGTGGCCCGCGTGGACGGTGTCGACTGCATCGCCAGCCAGACTTCGCGGCGCGACGGATCAGACGTCCACAGCCCGGCCATGTGATCGACGAAACTGTTCAAGAACCGCAGCCAGTCGAGCGAGGGCACTTCGCCACCGAACTGAGCAAGCTCATGCTGGACCCCGACGAGGTCCTGGCGGTTCAACTCACAGACGATGACGTACTTGTTCGCGAAGAACTGGTAGAGCGTCCCAATCGGGACGTCAGCACGTGCCGCGACTTCTTCACAGGTGAACGATTCGAATCCGACGTCGGTGAGGAGTTCACGTGACGCCGCCAGGAGGGCGTCGAATTTACGCTGGCTGCGCTCCTGCGTCGGACGCTTGCGCGGCAGCAGTTCCTGTGGTTCTTCGAGGCTTTGTGGGTTTTCCAGTGCAGGGTCGACTCGGCGCCGCGCGCGGTGACGAGTCGTGGGCTGCACATTTTCCAGGCTATCGGTGTTTTCTGTCGAATTTGGGACTTGTGCGTTATCCGGTGTCATCGGCCACCTACTTCGGCGGTCGTGATCGGTCGAAACGCACCGCGCAGGTGCGCGCACACGAGTCCCGATGCTGTAGCCACAACTCGATACTAGGTGACCACCTGTCCAGTAGCCGAAGAGGTTGCTGCGCGGTGTGGCGCAGCGGCGATCCTGCCGACTCCATTCATCTGATTCGGGCAGACTGAGATTCTTCGGGCACACCGAGATTCGATGCCGAGGAGAGGGAGACGATGACGGAAGAACTGCGAACCGCGGTACGTGAACTCATGCCGCGTGCCCGTGAAGATCTGAGTGCACTTGTGGCGATGAAGTCCGTCGCCGATGCACGGCAGTACCCGCCGGAAGAATGCGCGGCCGCGGCACATTGGGTGCTGGAGGCCTTCCGTGATCAGGGTTTCACCGATATCGAAGCGATCGAGACCTCCGACGGTTCGGCCGCGGTCGTCGGCCGTCGACCAGGTCTGGCCGGTGCCCCGACCGTTCTGCTGTACTGCCACTACGACGTTCAGCCGCCGGGAAACGAAGAGCTCTGGGGCTCGCCGCCTTTCGCGCTCACCGAGCGCGACGGACGGTGGTACGGACGCGGTGCTTCCGACTGCAAGGGCAACGTCGTCATGCATTTGACGGCGCTGCGAGCGCTTGCCGCTGCCGGTGTGGATCCGAGCGCGCATCTGACGATCGTCGCCGAGGGTTCGGAGGAGATGGGCACCGGCGGTCTCGAGGATCTGGTGCGCGAGCGGCCGGAACTCTTCGCGGCAGACATGATCCTGATCGCCGATACCGGCAACACGGAGGTCGGGGAGCCGACGATCACGACGTCACTACGCGGGATCGCCAACGTGGTGGTCCACGTGTCGACGCTCGAGGGTGAGATTCACTCCGGTGTCTTCGGTGGGCCGGCGCCCGATGCGATCACCGCGCTGGTGCACATTCTGTCGACGTTGCACGACAGCGCCGGAAACACCACAGTCGAAGGCTTGACCAACGACCAGGAATGGGCCGGGGTCAGCTACGACGACGATCAGTTCCGCTCCGATGCGGGAGTACTCGACGGTGTGCAGCTGACCGGTTCCGGTTCGGTCGCCGAGCAGGTGTGGGCTCGGCCGGCGCTGACCATTCTGGGTATCGACTGCTCGCCGGTCGTGGGCTCGGCGGCGGCGATCACGCCACGCGCGTCCGCACGCCTGAATCTTCGCGTCCCGCCCGGCACGGATCCGGCGCAGGCGCAGAAGTTGTTGACCGACCACCTCCTGGCAGCGGCGCCGTGGGGCGTCCACATCGAGGTCGTACCGGAATCGACGGGATCGCCGTTCTCGTCCTCGACGGAGGGGGCAGGTTTCGCGCAGCTGAAGTCCGCGCTCACCGATGCCTACGGCCGCGAAGTGGGATTTGCCGGCCAAGGCGGATCGATACCGCTGTGCAGTGCACTGGCCGAGCAGTTCCCCGACGCCGAGATCGCATTGATCGGCGTCGAGGAACCGCAGTGCCGCATTCATGCACCTGACGAAAGCGTCGACCCGTCGGAGATCGAGAATCTCGCTTTCGCGGAAGCGCTGTTCTTGACCAGGTACGGGAGTTAGACCGACAGATCGCGTCGTAGCTTGGCGACGTGGCCGGTGGCCCGGACGTTGTACTGGGCCACCTCGATCTTGCCTTCCTCGTCGACGAGGAACGTCGAGCGGATGACGCCCTGGACCGTCTTGCCGTACATCTTCTTCTCACCGAACGCGCCCCAGGCTTCGAGCGTCGCCTTCTCGGGATCGGAGAGAAGCGGGAAGGTCAGCTCTTCGGTATCGCGGAACTTCGCGAGTTTGGCGGGCTTGTCCGGTGAGATTCCGATGACCTCGAGGCCGGCGCCGTTCAGTTCGGCGAGGCTGTCGCGGAAGTCGCAAGCCTGCTTGGTGCATCCCGGGGTGCTGGCCGCGGGGTAGAAGTACACGATGACCTTGCGGCCGCGGTAATCGTGGAGCGAAACCTCGTTGCCGTCGGCGTCGGGGAGCGTGAAATCCGGCGCGACGTCGCCGGCGGACAATCTACTGTTCTCGGTCACGGGAATCGAGGTTAGTCGACAAATTGCGCGGCAGGTGGGCGCGAGGGCATTCTGCTCCTCTACGGTAGAGCGAAGTGTCGGCGCGCTGCGTCCACACAGCAGACCGCACACAGAGCAGCAGAACACAGACAAGTTGGAGGACACGTGCCCAGGGACACCGAGAGCATCGAGCGCGAGATCGAGAAGGCGCGTAACCAGCTCGCGAGCACACTCGACGAACTGACGGTCCGCACCAACCCGAAACGGCTGGTCGAGAACACCAAAAAGACGGTGCTCGCCAAGCTCAACGAGCCGGCAGTGAAGTACGCGCTGATCGCAGTCGGTTCGGTGGTGGGGCTACTCGTGGTTCGGAAGATCATTCGCTGACCCGAGTTTTCGAAGACAGAACATGAAGAAGGCCCCCACCTCGTGAGGTGGGGGCCTTCTTGCAAGTGCGCCCACAGGGACTCGAACCCCGGACCCAGTGATTAAGAGTCACTTGCTCTACCAACTGAGCTATAGGCGCTCGCTCTTGCGAGACAGAACATTAGCCGACAGGCTCAGGAGTTTGCAAAACGCGTGTTCATCGTGGTGACGATGGTTACATCGCTTCTGCAATTCACGAGTATGGCGGGCGCGAATCCGGCCAGCGGACGGTGCGTTCCAACTGCTGTGCGACGGCGAGAATCGTCGATTCGCCACCGCTGCGCGCAACCAGTTGGACGCTCAGGGGGAGTCCGCGTTCGGAGAATCCGGCGGGCACGGCGGCCGCCGGATTGCCGCAGACATTCCAGATCGAACAATAGGCGGCGATCGGCAACGCCTTACGGACTGCGGACAGAAGGCCGGTTCCTTCTAACTGTCCGATCGGGCGCGGCAAGGCGGGCGTCGTCGGCATCAGGACCAGGTCGAAGGTGTCGAAGACCTGGTTGACCGTCGCTGCAATTCGCTCACCTTTGCGGTATGCGAATTTTCCGACGCGCGCAGGGGCGGCTATCCGGCCGATGGACGCGAGTGCGCGCGTGCGCTTCTCGAGGAGCGCCGGATGATCGACGCGCAGTGCCTCGTCGCGGACGCCGCCGAGTACCTGGGGGAGAAATGCCGCAGTTGCATCCGGGTACTCGGGGTCGTGTTCTTCGACGTGATGTCCCAACGCGCTCAACATCTCTGCGGCTGAGTGGACCGCGGCAACGACCTCCGCGGACGGGCGTACTCCCCGGACCGGACTCCGGGTGGACACCGCGATGCGAAGCGGCCCGGGAGCCGTCGCGGCCGAGGCGGTAAAGCCGGTTCGGAGCGGTTCGGCTGTGTAGTCGTCGGTCCCGGTGGTGCCGGTGATCGCGTCGTACACGAGTGCGCTGTCCTCCACGGAACGAGTGAGAGGGCCGAGCGTGCCGAGTCCGCGCCAGAGGTTTCGGTTCGGAGCGGTGCTCACCCGGCCACGCTGCGGTTTCAGTCCGAACAGGCCGCAGAAAGCCGAAGGCAATCGAATGGAACCGCCGCCGTCGCCGCCTATCGCCGCCGCGACCATTCCCGAGGCGACGGCCGACGCAGATCCTCCGCTCGATCCGCCGGTGGATACGCCAGTGTCCCAAGGGTTTCTGGTGTAGCCGTTTGCGGCGGTCTCGGTGAAGGGCCAGATGCCGAACTCGGGCATCGTCGTCTTGCCGACGATCACCGCGCCGGCCTCGCGCAAACGGCGAACGACCTCCGAGTCAGTGGAGGCGATGCGAGTTGCTGCCGCACCGCCGTACGTCGTCGGCGTTCCGGCGACGTCGTTCTCGTCTTTGATCGCGATCGGTACTCCGTGCAGTGGGCCCAGGCTGTGGCCGTCGGCCTGGCGCTGATCGAGCCGTGTCGCCTCGTCGAGCGCTTCGTCTGCGAGAACTCGCACAAAAGCATTGAGCGTCGTATCGAGGCGTTCGATCCGACGAAGCGTGTTCTCGGTGAGCTCGCGGGCCGACAAGTCTCCGGACCGGATCAGAGCGGCCTGACCCGCCACCCCGGCAAATGCCAGCTCGCTGCCAGATGTGGTTTCGCGCTCGGTCATCAGTCCTCCAGGCCGTGGTTCCGATAACTGTGAAGTCTATTCACCACAACCTGTTCGCCACGACACAAAGAAAAATCCCCACCTTCCGAAGAAGGTGGGGACCTTTGCAAGTGCGCCCACAGGGACTCGAACCCCGGACCCAGTGATTAAGAGTCACTTGCTCTACCAACTGAGCTATAGGCGCTCGCTCTTGCGAGACAGAACATTAGCCGAATCGCCGGTTCGGGAGCAAATCGCCAGGTGGAGGCTTCACTGCCGTAGTCCGATCGGAGGAAATCCGCCACAAGCAGTAACAAAACGGACGGTTCGGAGCGATTGATACTTGAACGTTACTGACGGCGTGGCCCTTCATGACCGTTGGTAACGAGCGCGCCTGGCATCATTGATGTAGCGCAGTCATACCGCAAGTCCCACTTGCCTTCCGGTAAGTGGGATTCGCATGTGACGCGGAAGTTAGTCGGAGAAATTGTGAAGCGGAGTCGAACGATGAGTCGTCAAAGGTGGGGTCTGTCCGTGCGCGGGGGGAACGGTCGAGCGTCGAAGGGCGCGGCGATGATCGCGGTGTCACTCGGTGCGCTCGTTCTGATGACCGCGTGCACGTCGGGTGGCAATGACGTCAGCACAGAGGGATCGGCGCCGATCGATTCCAATCCGCTCACCGAACTCATCAAGCCGAAGCTCACCTCGACCGCCGCAGACGGGGCTGTCGGCTTCTCACCGGGTGACCCGGTCAAGATCAACGTCGCCGACGGTGCCCTGTCCGACGTGACGATGGTCAATCAGGACGGCAAGGCAGTTGCCGGCGCTATCACCGCCGACGGTGCGTCGTGGACGACCACCGAGCCGCTCGGATACAACCGCAAGTACAAGATCGAGGCCCGCGCGTACGGATTGGGCGGCGCAAGTACGACGGTCACGTCCTTCACCACCAGCGCGCCCGGCAACGTCACCAAGCCGTACGTCTTGCCGAACGAGGGCGACGTGGTCGGCATCGGTCAGCCAATCGCCGTGCAGTTCGACGAGAACATCCCGGATCGCAAGGCTGCCGAGGCCGCGATCACCGTCACCACGACTCCCGCCGTCGAAGGTGCGTTCTACTGGGTCAACAATCGTGAGGTCCGTTGGCGTCCGGAGAACTACTGGGCACCGGGCACCAAGGTCGACGTGAACGTCAACGTGTACGGGCGCAATCTCGGAAAGGGAGTCTTCGGGCAGGAAGACGCGAAGAGTTCCTTCACCATCGGTGACGCCGTCATCGCCACGGCGGACGACAACACCAAGCAGGTCACGTTCCAGGTCAATGGCGAAACTGTCATGACCATGCCCACCTCCATGGGCAAGGACAGCACTCCCACCGACAACGGCGTCTACATCATCGGCGACCGCTTCGCGAACATGATCATGGACTCGTCCACGTACGGCGTCCCGGTCACCTCCGCTCAGGGTTACAAGACCCCCGTCGACTGGGCGACCCGAATGTCCTACAGCGGCATCTTCTTCCACTCGGCACCGTGGTCGGTCGGGCAGCAGGGCTACTCCAACACCAGCCATGGCTGCCTCAACCTGAGCCCGTCCAACGCCAAGTGGGTCTACGACAACACCAAGCGCGGGGACATCGTCGTGGTCAAGAACACCGTCGGCGGCACGCTCTCCGGCACCGACGGCCTCGGTGACTGGAACATCCCGTGGAGTGTCTGGAAGACCGGCAACGCGGACGTCTGAGCGCGTCCCTGAAGCACTGAACGTCAGAATGCCCCCGACCGTCCGGTTGGGGGCATTCTGCATCTGCACTCCTTTTGCGAGCGAAAGTGCCTCTCGGTCTATCTGAGGCGACGAGAGGTACGTTCGCTCGGTGTCAGCGTCGATCGAAGGCGTCCACTCCGGTCATCTCAGCGGACAGCGCCCACAATCTGAGTGCGTCGTCGGGATCGGTGGCCCAAGGCTTCACGCCGCCGACGCTCATGTCATCGGTCTGCGCGACGTCCGCGATGTTGCAGTCCTGGAGGTACGCGCCGGCGTGATCGACGAGTATCGGTGCCGTCGCCGCCCACACTGTTGTAGCGGCGCCCTGGGCGGGAGTCTTGAATCCCGGCACGGCGTCGCCATTCGGCGTCGTCCATCCGAGATCGTGTTTCTCCGATGCGGAGAAGTGACGTTGAAGGGGAGTGAGGATGCTCCCGGGATGGACGGAGAAAGCAGTAATTCCGCGTGAAGCACCGGCGCTCGCGAGCTGTACAGCGAAGAGAGCATTTGCAGTCTTGGCCTGACCATACGCAAGCCAGCGGTCGTAACCCTTGCGGAAATGTATGTCATCCCAACGCACCCCCGACAGAAAGTGTCCCGCCGACGAGACCGAGACCACGCGAGAACCGTTTGTAGGCAAGCCAGGTGCAAGCAGGTTCACCAGTACAAAGTGCCCGAGGTGATTGATCGCGAACTGTGATTCCCAGTCGGACCCGACTCGGACCTCCGGGCAGGCCATGATTCCCGCATTGCAGATTATGATGGCCGGACTGATCCGGGATTCGAGCATTTCTCGCGCACACGATCTGACACTGCTCGGGTCCGACAGGTCGCACGCTCGTACTTCGATGCCCGGAAAGTCGGCCACGGCACCCCGGGCCTGTTCTGGTCGGCGGGCAAGAACTACAACTCGCACGCCGACCGAAGCAAGTGACCGCGAAATCTCGAATCCGAGCCCGGAGTACCCACCAGTGACCAGTGCGGTGGTGCCGGTCAGATCTAATCCGGAAAGTACGTCGTCGGCGGTGGAGGTTCGGGCAAATCCGGTGTTGATTTTGCGCTGGATGGAATTCATGACCGCGAACGTAAAATCTGGAGGGCACTCCAGGTCAAGGAAAGGTAACCGGGCAATGCGCGAACTTTTGATCGGTGATGTAGCCGTCGAGACCGGTATCAGCATCGATTCTCTCCGCTACTTCGAGCGTGAAGAGTTGCTCGTTCACGAGGTTGCGCGCTCGGCTGGTGGGCGTCGGGTGTACTCCGAAAGCGATGTCTCTTGGTTGAAGTTGTGCAATCGCTTCCGAGACTCGGGTATGCCGATCGCCACTATCCGCGAATTCGCCGCACTCGTCAGGTCCGGGCCAGGAAACGAGAAGGAGCGGCTTTCGCTTTTGCAGTCGCATGAGGAGTTGATTCGATCCAGGATCGCTGCGATGCAGGACAACCTGAACGTCATTCACGACAAGGTTTCGGTATACGAGCGACACGTGCGTGAGGGGACCGTCGCAGGTGTCTGGGAGCCGCAACTGTCGCCCGAGTGATCGACGGCTGGGCCATTTGCGGCGATTTCCAGCTACCCCGATGAGAGCGAAAGTGGCTTTCGGTCTATCTGAGGAGACGAGAGGTACGTTCGCTCGGCCCGGGCACGGGTTGCTCGGGTGCGCGTAGCTGGGCGCGTCCGATTCGTGGCATGAGTAGTAGTGCGCCCCGCGCGCGATTTGTCGCTGTCGCCACCCCACCCACTTCGGGTGAACGTATCGCTTCCCCTGTCAGAGAAGGGGAGCGATACGTTCACCCGGCTGGGGAAGGGGAATTGGGGGTGGGACACAAACCAAAAGAACCCCCGAAAATGTCTTCCGACATTCTCGGGGGTTCCGCTTGGGTGAGCGACGGGACTCGAACCCGCGACAGCCAGGATCACAACCTGGTGCTCTACCAACTGAACTACGCCCACCATTGCCTCGGCCACCGGTTTGACCCGGCTGCTTTGACGAAAGAGATACTAGCGCGAAAGTCGGTCAGTATGCCAATCGGCAGGTCAGGCGGGACCCAAGCCCTCTACGACGGCTGCGATCTCCGCGCTCGACGGTCCGGGCGCCGCGACAAATGCAGTGCCGCGGTAGTACTTGAGTTCGCGGATGGATTCCTTGATGTCGGCGAGCGCTCGGTGGGCGAGACCTTTTTCGGGCTGGCCGAAGTAGATTCGCGGGTACCAGCGACGGGAAAGTTCCTTGATGGAGCTGACATCGATCATCCGGTAGTGCAGGTAGGTGTCCAACGCCGTCATGTCGCGTGAGATGAACCCGCGGTCGGTGGCGATGGAATTACCTGCCAAGGGCGCCGTACCGGCGACGGGAACGTGCTTGCGGATGTACGCGAGCACTTCTTTCTCCGCCTCGGCCAGGGTGACTGTCGACTTTCGGACCTCTTCGGTCAGTCCCGACTTTGCATGCATCTTCTTCACGACGTCGGGCATGGCAGCCAACGCGTCGTCGTCGGCGTGGATGACGATGTCCACACCTTCGCCCAAGATGTTCAAGTCGCTGTCGGTCACCAGAGCCGCAATCTCGATGAGTTTGTCCGACTCGAGTCGCAGCCCGGTCATTTCACAATCGATCCATACCAATTTGTCCTGCACCAGGAACACAGTAGTGCGCGCGGGCGCGGGATAAGGTCTGCGGTGGAAACTCGGGTGCGTGCAGGACGGCGCTCGGGTGATGACAAGAACTTCGCCGCATTGCAACGAGGAGGGCTTTTCGATGACCGTGGATCCGAAGGACGGAGCCGCGCCGCTGACGCCGGCGGAGAAGGCGAAAGCTGCAAAGGCCGCCGCTGCCGAAGCCGCTCGGATTGCCGCTGAAGCTGCTGCAGCAGCTGAGGAAGCAGAGAAGGAAGCCGCTGTCGCTGAGGCCGAAGCATCCGCAGGAGCCACCCCCGGCGCCGCGACGCCCTCGGGTGCTGCAGCTGAAATCGCGGCGGGCTACTCATCCGAGGGGCGGGCACTCGAGCTCGGCTCGGTGGTGATCGACGGAGTGGCAGATCCCACCGCGCGGGTGCGGATTCCGTTGGCGACGATCAACCGTCACGGTCTGATCGCCGGTGCGACGGGTACCGGCAAGACCAAGACGTTGCAGGGCATCGCCGAGCAGCTGTCCTCCGCGGGTGTGCCAGTGGTGATGGCCGACGTCAAGGGCGATCTCTCGGGTCTGTCGAAGGCGGGAGATCCGAGCGAAAAGATGAAGTCTCGCGCAGTCGAGACGGGAGACGATTCGTGGACTCCCGCGGGGATGCCAGTCGAGTTCTTGTCGTTGGGTACCGACGGAATCGGTATCCCGGTGCGCGCGACCATCACCAGTTTCGGGCCGATTCTGCTCAGTAAAGTGTTGGGCCTCAACGAGACCCAGGAGTCGACTCTCGGACTGATCTTCCACTGGGCCGACACTCAGGGCCTGGCCCTGCTGGACCTCAAGGATCTGCGTTCGGTCATCGCCCACCTGACGAGCGCTGAGGGCAAGGCGGATCTGAAGGGTATCGGCGGAGTTTCCTCGGCGACGGCGGGAGTTATTCTGCGTGCGTTGGTCAACCTCGAAGCCGACGGCGGTGATACCTTCTTCGGCGAACCGGAACTCGAAACCGAGGACCTTCTGCGGGTCGTCGGCGGTGCCGGTGTGATCACGCTGTTCGAACTCGGTGCCCAGGCGGCGCGTCCGGCGATGTTCTCCACCTTCCTGATGTGGGTGCTCGCGGATCTGTTCCAGACGCTGCCCGAAGAGGGAGATCTGGACAAGCCGAAATTGGTGTTCATCTTCGACGAGGCGCACCTTCTGTTCGCGGACGCGTCGAAGGCATTCCTGCAGCAGGTCGAACAGACTGTCAAGCTGATTCGCTCGAAGGGCGTCGGTGTGTTCTTCTGCACGCAGCTTCCGACCGATGTTCCCAATTCGGTTCTGTCGCAGTTGGGTGCGCGCGTCCAGCACGCTCTGCGTGCGTTCACGCCCGACGACCAGAAGGCGCTCAACAAGACTGTCCGCACCTACCCGAAAACCGAGCACTACGACCTGGAAAAGGCGCTGACTTCACTCGGCATCGGTGAAGCCATCGTGACCGTGCTCTCGGAAAAGGGTGCGCCGACACCGGTGGCTTGGACCAAGATTCGGCCTCCCCGGTCGCTGATGGACACCATCGGTAACGACGCGATCAAGGCGGCCGCGTCGTCGAGTCCGCTGAATCGGAAGTACGGCCAGACCATCGACCGCGAGTCGGCGTACGAGAAGTTGACGGCGAAGGTTGCCGGTGCGCCGACGGCGGATCAGTCCCTGGATCTTCCGTCGCTGCCCGATCTGCCGCCACCGCCGCCGGCCGAACCTGAGGGCCCCAACATCGCCGAGCAGATCTTGGGTAACTCCGCCGTCAAGAGTTTCCTACGGTCCGCAGCTTCGGCTGCGGGACGGGAGATTTCGCGAAATATCTTCGGTACCGGTAGCCGTCGCAAGCGCTGAGGCTTAGGCGCCCGCGAGGTCAGATGCCGACCTCGCGGGCCAGCAGGTCGTTGATCGATTCGCGCCTGATCAACGGCCGCGCAATCCCGCCCAGCACAGCGACGACCGGTGGCCTGCCGACGCTGTTGTAAGTGGAGGCCATGCTGTGGTGGTATGCGCCCGTGCACGGCACTGCCAACAGGTCACCTTCATGTAGGTCGGCGGGAAGCCTTGCTCCGACGGCGATTTCGTCGCCCGATTCGCAGTGCCGCCCGGCGACGGTGACTTCCTGGAGCGGTGCGCTCGAATGCCGATTCACCAATTCGACGTCGTAGTGGCTGTCGTACAACGACACCCGAGGGTTGTCGCTCATCCCACCGTCGACGGAAACGAAGGTTCGACCGCCGCTGATCGTCTTGATGTTCTGTACGCGATAGAGCGTGACTCCGGCGCGCGCGGCGATCGCTCGGCCAGGCTCGAGCACGATTTCGGGTCGAGGGAAGCGGTTTCGGGTGCACGCGTCGTCGAGAGTTTCGTCGATGACGTGAGCGAGGCGGGTCAGATCCAATTGGGCATCTCCCGGCACGTATGCGATCCCATGGCCACCGCCGAGATCGAGTTCGGTGAGGATGATTCGATGCGTGCGTCGTATGTCGTCCATCTGTGCGATCATCGTCTCGATCGCGGGGCGGAAGAGTTCGGGATCGGTGATCTGGGAGCCGAGATGGCAATGCAGGCCGATGAGTTGCAGGTGCGTCGCGTTGGCGACGACGGATACCGTATGTTCCAGTTCTTCGGAAAACGCTGGTAGGCCGAACTTTTGGTCCAAGATGCCCGTGGACACTGCCTTGTGTCCGTGTATGTCGATGCCGGGTGTGACTCTGACCAACACCTTCTGCGGGTGGGTGCATACCGACGCAAGACGTACCGCTTCGCTGGGGGAGTCGAGGACGATCCGGCCGACACCCGCGTTGACCGCCGCCCTCAGTTCGGAAACCGATTTGGCATTGCCGTGCAGGATGATTCGGTGGGGGTCCACGCCCGCGGCAAGCGCGACGGCGAGTTCACCGGCGGAACAGACATCCACCCCGAGTCCCTCGTCGGAGACCCAGGTAGCCATCGCTCGAATCATCAGTGCCTTGCCGGCGTACACGATCTCCGAGTCGGGGAAGATCTCTCGATACGTGCGGCAGCGGTGCCGCACGTCCGCCTCGTCGACGACGTACGTCGGTGTGCCGTACTGGTCCGCGATCTCTTCGAGGGAGACGTCGCCGATGCAGACACGCCCGCTGTGGTCGTGGCGAGTACTGATGGGCCACAACGCAGGATCCATACGCGGTGTCATTGCGCCGCGTAGGGAGGGGAAGATTTCGAGTAGCGTCACGTCGATCTCCTGAAGGTGACCCGCCGTGTTGCGGGCTACCTTCAGATCTACTCCCGAAGATCACCGGTGGGGCGGATCTTGACGCTTACTTGACGCGCCGCCGAACGAGGTTGACGCGGCCCTGACGTCCTCGACTTACTGTGCTCGCCGGCGCTTCCATCCGAACCAACCGAGCACCGCGAGCAATGCCACCGCGGCGCCTCCGCCGACGACCGTCGATCTGTCGGCGGACACACCAACGGACGGAGTTCCGCCGGCACTCGGGGCGTAACCGGCGCCGTACACGGACTCGACCGCCGCTTGGATGTCGAACCCGGTTTCGGTAGCCGGCCCGCAGCTGTGCCCCTCGTGCTCGGCGTCGACGTCGTACGGCGCAGAAACGAACATCAGCTGCTCGGTGCCGAGCACGTAGCTTGTGCCACAACCGTTCCCGTTCGCGAGTGTCCCCACCGACGTCACCGATGCCAGATCGCCTTTGTAGACCCGGCTGACGTCGAACAGGTAGGTGTCCTCGAACCCGTCCGAAGTTTTCTCCGTCGGAGTCCCGAGGAAAACGGTGCTGGAGACACTCACGGCTTCTTCCGGGGTAGCCGATGATGCGCACGAACATGCATTCGCTGCCGTGGGCAGCAGTAAGGGCAACCCTCCGGTCAAAAGAAGGATTGCCCCGACTGCCAGTGTTCTTCGCATCGCCATTAACCGACTATATGGTCTTTTATGGCCTGCTCTGAGAAGTTTGCGTGAATCAGCCGCCGAGCTTCTTGTAGAACGTGCCCACGATGGGCGCAACGACGGCACGCGGGCTGTAGCCGCCCGCGACGGACATCGCCTTGCTCAAGATGCCCGGCACGACGCGCATCTTGTTCTCGGCCAGGCCGTCGAGCGAGACCTTGGCGGTGTACTCGCTCGAGATCCAGAAGAAGTCCGGGACGAGCTTGTCGACGATCGACGCTTCGGCCGGGTCCGGGGTTTCGGTGCGTACGGGGCCCGGAGCGAGGAGGGTGACGTTCACTCCGGTGCCCTTGAGTTCACCTCGCAACGATTCTGCGAAGGTGTTCACGAACGCCTTCGTGGCGGCGTACGTCGCGTTGTTGGGGATCGGCATGTTTCCGGCCGCGGAACCGACCATCAGGATGGCTCCGGACTTGCGGGCGAGCATGCCGGGCAGCACGGCCAGGGTGAGGTCGTGCACCGCGACGGCGTTGAGCTCGACCTGGTCGCGCTCGTACGCCGGGTCCAGCTCGGCGACCGGGCCGAAGGTGGCGATGCCGGCGTTGTTGCACAGGATGCTGATGTCGCGCCCACCGAGCTCCTCGACGAGAACGGCGCGCGCCGCGCTGTCGGAGAGGTCCGATGCACGGACTTCCACTTCGACGCCGTGCGCGGCACGAAGCTTCTCGGCGAGGACCTCCATGATCTCGCCGCGACGGGCAACGAGGATCAGGGAGTGTCCGCGTGATGCCAGATCAGCGGCCAGTGCCTCTCCGATGCCGGAGGAGGCGCCGGTCACGACGGCGCGGGCTGTGGTTGTGGGTGTCGGCAGGCTCACGATCAGTCAGCGTAGCCGGTCAGATCTTCGCGGCCAGTCGTGTGCCCTGTTCGATGGCACGCTTGGCGTCGAGTTCTCCAGCGACATCCGCGCCGCCGATGATGTGGGTCACCACACCCGCGACGGTTAATTCGTCCACGAGGTCGCGAACCGACTCCTGCCCGGCGCAGATGACGATGGTGTCGACCTCGAGGAGTCGGGGCTTCTCGTGCTTCTCACCGAACGTGATGTGCAGTCCGGCGTCGTCGATGCGCTCGTAGTTGACGCCCGAGAGTTCGTGCACGCCCTTGTTCTTGAGGGCCGCCCGGTGTACCCAGCCGGTGGTCTTCGCGAGGCCGGCGCCGATGCGTCCTGGCTTGCGTTGGAGCAGGTAGACCTCACGTTCGGAGAGCTCCGGTACCGGAGTGGTGAGAGCGCCTGGGGCCATTTCGGGTTCGGTGACGCCCCATTCCTGCTTCCACTCCTTCAGATGAAGAGTGGGGGAGGTCGGGTGGGTGAGGAATTCACTGACGTCGACGCCGATGCCGCCGGCACCGATGACGGCGACGGACTTACCGACCGGCTTGCCCTCTCGGACGACCTCGGCGTAAGTCAGCACCTTCGGGTTCTCGATGCCGGGGATCTTGGGAACGCGCGGTGTCACTCCGGTGGCAACCACCACTTCGTCGAAGGAGCCGATGAGATCTGCTGGTGCAACGCGGGTTTCGAGCTTGACCGTCACTCCGGCCACGTCCAGCATGCGCGTGTAGTAGCGAATGGTTTCGGCGAACTCTTCTTTGCCGGGAATGAGCTGTGCGATCCCGAATTGTCCGCCGATCTTGTCCGAAGCCTCGAACAACGTGACCGAATGACCACGCTGAGCAAGGTTGAGTGCTGCGGAAAGTCCGGCGGGGCCGGCACCGACGACGGCGAGGTTCTTGGTCCGCCGGGTGGGGGAGAGGATCAGCGTGGTCTCGCGGCCCGCGCGCGGGTTGAGCAGGCAGGAGACCTGCTTGTGTACGAAGGCGTGGTCGAGGCAGGCTTGGTTGCAGGCGATACACGTGTTGATCTCGTCGGACGCTCCGCGCTCGGCCTTGTTGACCCAGTCGGGATCGGCGAGCATCGGCCTTGCCATCGAAATCAACTGTGCGTCACCTCGGTTGAGGATTTCTTCGGCGGTCTCAGGCATGTTGATCCGATTCGAGGCGGCAACGGGAATGTCGACGTGCTTCTCGAGCTTGCTTGTGATGTCCACGAAGGCCGCTCGGGGGACCGAGGTGACGATGGTGGGCACCCGTGACTCGTGCCACCCGATATCGGTGTTGATGATCGTGGCGCCGGCGGCTTCGACTTCCTTTGCCAGTGAGACGATTTCATCCCAGGTCTGACCGCCCTCGACCAGGTCTGCCATCGACAGCCGGAACACGATGATGAAGTTCGGGCCGACGGCCTTGCGTGTGCGTCGCACGATCTCGACTGCGATGCGTCGACGGTTCTCGGAGCTGCCACCCCACTGGTCGGTGCGCTTGTTCGTGCGCTCGCAGAGGAACTGGTTGATGAAGTAGCCCTCACCGCCCATGATTTCGACGCCGTCGTAACCGGCGGACTTGGCCAGACGCGCGCAGCGAACGTAGTTGCGGATCTGCCAACGCACGCCGCGGCCGGTCAGCTTGCGCGGACGGAACGGGTTGATGGGCGCCTTGATCGACGACGCGGACACACTGAACGGCTGATAACTGTAGCGACCCGCGTGCAGGATCTGCATGGCGATCTTTCCACCCGCGTCGTGAACCGCCTTGGTGATCCGGCGGTGACGGCGTGCTTCGACGCGATTGGTCAGCTTGGCACCGAAGGGCAAGAGCCAACCGGTGCGGTTCGGCGCGTAGCCGCCGGTGATGATCAAGCCGACACCGCCACGTGCTCGTTCGGCGAAGTACTCGGCCAAGCGATCGGTGTCCTTCGCGCGATCCTCGAGGCCGGTGTGGATCGACCCCATGACGACGCGGTTCTTCAGCGTCGTGAATCCGAGGTCGAGCGGCTCGAGCAGGCGGGGGAACTGTGTATCCGTCATGACGGGGGATGTCCTTCCGTGGCGGGCTCGCCAGTGGCTTCGGTGGCGGGCTCGCCAGTGGCTTCGGTGGCGGGCTCGCCAGTGGGCAATGCGTCCAGAACTTCTTGGCACCAGTCGGTGAAGCCTTCTTCGACGCGGATGCCGCCGCGAAGTACGAGGTACTGGTGCAGCGAAGAGCCGGAAAGTGCTGCTGGATCGGGGAAGTCACGCTTCTCGATGAGCCGGTAGACGTCGAGGCGGGCGGCGTGGCCGTCGCGGTGGCGAGCGACTTCGCGTCGTAGAGCGGGAAGATCGGCGTGCGCTGCGGCCCTGATCTTGATGGCCAACTCGTTGCGCAGGTGGTTCGGTTCGGACGGCTCGGCGATCCATCGGGTCAGTTCGGCGCGGCCGGCGTCGCTGACGCGGTACATCTTCTTGTCCGGTCGGCCGTCCTGCGCAATGGCCTCCACCTCGACCCAGTCGGCCTCGTCCATTCGCTTGAGGACTCGGTAGATCTGCTGGTGCGTCGCGCTGTGGAAGAAGCCGATCGACTTGTCGAACCGGCGTGTGAGGTCGTATCCCGACGCATCCTGTTCGGAAAGGGAGACGAGCAACGCATGTTCGAGTGCCATGTTAAAAGTATCTATGCACTCAGGTGCGTATGCAACTACGTGCGTACTAACTCGGGTGCATAGAACGTCCTTCATGTCGACCTCGGAGAGAGGCGCCGAGTCGCCTGCGCACAGTTAGGCTTCGCCGTATGAGCGCCGAGTCCACGAGTACCCAGGCCGAGCCACCCGCAGGCATCGGTGGTGCGGCCACGAAGAGTCAAGTGTTCGCGTGGGGGCTGTGGGATTGGGGATCGGCCGCATTCAACGCTGTGATCCTCACGTTCGTCTTCTCGGTCTATCTCACCGACGCGGTCGGCGACGACCTGCCCGGCACGATTTCGGCAACTACGTGGCTCAGTTGGGCTCTCGGAATTGCCGGCTTCTTCATCGCGGTACTCGCCCCGATCACCGGACAGCGCTTCGATGCGTCGGGTAAACGCAAACTCTCGCTCGCGATACTTACCGGCATCACCGTGCTCTCGATGGCGGGCCTCTACTTAGTCGAAGACAACTACCGCTACCTGTGGCTCGGATTGGTTCTGCTCGCAATCGGTTCGGTGATCTTCGAGCTTGCCGGCGTTCCGTACAACGCCATGATGCGGCAGGTGTCGACACCGGAGAATCTGGGTAGAGTTTCCGGCTTCGGCTGGGCCATGGGATATTTCGGCGGGATCGTGCTGCTGTTGCTGTGTTACTTCGGGTTCATCGTCGGCGACGGCGACACTCGGGGATTCCTGGGATTGACCACCGATGGCGGCATGAACATCCGGATGGTGGCACTGTTGGCCGCAGTATGGTTCGCGGTTTTTGCGATCCCGGTGTTCTTCAAGGTTCCCGAGTTGCCCAGTCCCGCGGTCGATCCGGGAGCGTCGAAGGCCGGGTTCCTCGACTCCTATCGGGTGTTGTGGCGCGATCTGCGCGAACTCTGGACCGTCGACAGGCGCACGATCTGGTACCTGATCGCGAGCGCACTCTTTCGTGACGGTCTGGCGGGCGTGTTCACCTTCGGAGCCGTGCTGGCTGTCAACGTCTACGGAATCAGTGCTGCCGACGTCCTGCTGTTCGGTGTTGCCGCCAACGTGATTTCCGCAATCGGCGCCTTGGTGGCCGGACGCTTCGACGATCGGATCGGACCCAAACAGGTCATCACTGTCTCGCTGGCGTCGATGATCGTGGTCGGCTCGATACTAATCGTGGTGTCAGGGCCGGTGATGTTCTGGATCTTCGGTCTCGCGCTCTGCCTGTTCGTCGGGCCCGCTCAGTCTTCGGCACGAACGTTCTTGGCGCGCATCACCCCGCCGGGGCGTGAAGGTCAGATGTTCGGCCTGTATGCGACCACAGGCCGAGCAGTGTCGTTCTTGGCGCCGACACTGTTCGGCCTGTTCGCATGGATCTTCGGCGCCGACCGCGCCGGCATCATCGGACTGCTGGTGGTTCTCGGCGTCGGCCTTGCCGCATTGTCGATGGTGAAGGCGCCGGAAGGGGACAGTGCGCTGCCCGTCAATCCTTGAAGTAGACCAACTGGTGTGTCGTAGCAAGCAATGCGCCGTCGCTGCCCCAAATTTCGGCCGACTGATCGAAGTACCCGTTGCCGAACCGCTGAGTCCGCGCGGTTCCCAGGACGGAATTGTCTGCCTGTTCGGTCAGCGTCGGAGCGTCGGCGTGGAAGTAGATGGTCATCGAGACCGTTCCGGCCGGTGCCATCTTGCCTCGGCGCAAGAAAACTCGCGGGAAGAAGACATCGCACAGTGCGGTCAGCGACGTGAAGTCGAGAGCGCGAGCCGGCTGATCCCGCACCCAGAGCGTCGTAGTCGAGTCGGGGTGCTCGCCCGACTCCAGGTCGGGGATCGCACCTTCGACAAACCGCATCTCGTAGTTCTGTGCCCAGGCGATGAACTCGGGGAACGGCAGTAACGCAACGTCTTCGGCCGACGGAACCTCCGGCATCGTGATCTCGGTCGACGACCAGGTTTCACGCCTGGTGCCGAACACTGCCGTCGCGGTGGTGGCGACGGTTCCGTCCTGCGACAGTTCGATCGACCAGTGCTGCGTCGAGCGGTTGGTGCGCACCGGGCGGGCGGAGATCTCGAACGCACCCTCGGCGATCGGACCGGCAAAGTTGACGGTCAACGACAGCGGATCGCCGAGGCGTTCGGGGTGCTTCAGTACGGATTCGAGCAACGTGGCAGCGGTGACGCCGCCGAACGGCCCGACCATGTTGTTGTACGCCGCATTGGTTTCACCGGTCGACAAACCGGCGGTGAGCGACGCCAAGCCGACAGCAGCGTCAAAAGGATGGGGTGGTGCAACGGTCTCGGTCATCGCAGAACTCCTGGTGGTGGAATCAATTCGGCTCTATGTATGACAACATACATAGAGCCGAATTCTTCGCGACGGTCAGGATCCCGCACGTGCGAGGATGGCCTCGGCCAACTCTTCGGCTCGCTCTTCCGGGACCCAGTGGCTTCCGCCTTCGAGCACGACGAACTCGTAGGGCGCGTCCACGAATTCACCGCAGCGCTCTGCGCCTGCCCGGCCGAGCGCCGAATCGCCGGTGCTCCAGACGTACGTGGTCGGCACCGTGGTGCGATCGATGTCGCCGAAATCGCGCGTCATCGCGCGGTACCAGTTCAAGGCGCCGGTCAGTGCGCCCTCGCCGCTCAGGACACGAATGTGCTCGTCGGCGAATTCAGGATCGACCTGGCCGTCGAACATGGCGCGCAGCCGGCGGAAGTTGTCCTCCGACAACACTTCCTCGGCCTTTCCCTCCTGTCGGAGAAGGCCGATGTACGACGAGCGTTGCTTCTGGTCCTCGTCCTCGCGTAGTGCCCAGCCGAAAGCTGTGGGGTGGGGGACCGAGATCGCGGTCAGGCTGCGGATCCGGTTCGGATGGCGGCCGGCGACCTGCCAGGCGACCGCCGAACCCCAATCGTGGCCGACAAGATGTGCGTCTGGCAGACCGAGTGCGTCGAGCAATCCGACGACGTCGGCTACCAGGTGCTCAATGCGGTAGGCATCCACACCTTCCGGGCGTGCGCCGGCGGAGTATCCGCGCTGATTCGGTGCGATCACGCGGTATCCCGCAGCGGTCAGTAGGGGCGTGACCTTTCCCCAGGATGCGGCGCTCTCCGGGAATCCGTGCAGCGCGACCAGTGGAATACCGTCGTCCGGGCCTGAGATCAGTACGTCGAAGGTGAGGTCGCCGACGGGGATTTCGAATGTACTCGTGGAAGACATGACTCTCACCGTACGTCGAAAAGGTGAACCCGAGGTCAGTTTCGAGGTGGATTCCAGTTGGCCATTCCGAGCATGATGATTCGCAGCTGCTTCTTTGCTCGTGTGATGACGGCGGCTTCGTCGCGATGTCCGGCAGTTCCGGCGTCCAAGAGTTCGACGACGGCACCGAACATCGTCGAGACGATCAGATCGGCGGCCATTTCCAGATCGTGAGACGACCAGCTTTCGAGTCCGGTAGTTCTGGACAGATCGAGGGTCAATTCGCTGACGAACAACCGCATTTCGGTGGCTATCGCGCGTCGCACCTCGCTGACGCCGCTGTAGCGTTCACGGCAGAGGAACCGAAACTGTCGTTCGTGCGTATGTACCTGTCGCACAAGGATGCCCAGTGACGTAGTGGCGTCCTTGGTGCTGGGGTTGCGCCTGGCGTCGCGCAGCATCTGACGCAACATGCGCATGCTTTCCTCGACGAGGACAACGCCGAGATCTTCCAGGGAAGCGAAGTGGCGATAGAACGCGGTCGGAACGATTCCGGCTTCCCTGGCGACCTCTCGCAAGCTGATTCCGGCGAAGCCTCGGTCGGCCGAGAGATCCATCGCCGTGTCCAAGAGGGATTGGCGCGTGCGCTCCTTTTTGGCGGCACGGCTTTCCGGTTCCTTGTTGTCGGGTTCCCTGTTCTCTGGGTTCACCGGTCCGGCCTTCGTCACGACGTCGAGTGTAGGTACAGGCATCCCGGCTCCTTTCGGCAACTCATGTAACCCGGGTCACATTCTTGTTGACATGTACTTGTGTGCACCTGTCACACTATCTTCGGTGAACATTTGTACACTGAATTCACGCAGTCGGGGAAGCCAGCCCGGCAAACGATTTACCCGGCAATCGAAACACGAGGAGGGTCATGACAATCGCATCTGCTCCTGAGAACACGACACCGAAGCCCACAGCTCGGCGCGGACTGTCCTTGGTGGGACTGATCGAAGCCATGGCTGCTCCACATCAGATCGACCGGTACCTCGAGTTGGTCAACCCGATGGCGACCGTTCGTGACATCCGCGCGCAGGTTGTCGCCGTCGACCATCCGACCGCTGACTCCGTCACTCTGACGCTGCGTCCGACTCGCCAGTGGCGGGGTTTTCAGGCGGGCCAGTTCGTGCAGTTGGGCGTGGTGATCGACGGTGTTCGTCACACTCGCTGCTACTCGCCGGCCGGGGGCGCGACTACGCGAAACGGGCTGATCGAGTTGACCGTGAAGGCTCATCCGGGTGGATTGGTGTCGCAGTATCTGTACGCCAACGCTGTGCCGGGACTTGTAGTCAGTCTTTCGCAGGCAGACGGGGTGTTCTCCCTCCCGGTCGACCGCCCGCGTCGAGTGTTGTTGATCAGTGGTGGCAGTGGAATCACCCCGGTGATGTCGATGCTGCGGACGCTCGTGGACGAGGAGCATTCGGGCGAGATCGTGTTCGTGCACTACGCGAACACCGATGCCGACGTGGCGTACACGCGCGCCCTGAAAACCATCGCCGAACAGAACTCGAACGTGAAACTGGTACTCGTGTACACCGAAAGCGGTGGAGGTGATCTCGAAGGTTTCTTCGACCGTGGTCACCTCGACGCGGTGGCCCCGTGGATCGCTGATCCGGAAACGGTCGATGCCCAGGCTTATCTCTGTGGGCCTCCCGGACTGATGCGAGGAGTGCGCGAGGTTTTCCGTGAGGTCGACGTCGAGCACTTGCTCAATACCGAGGAATTCGCACCCGCGGTGGCCGAGCCAGGTGAGGCCGGCGGCGAGGTGTCATTCACCAAAAGTGGAGTGGCGTCCGAGAACTCCGGCGAAACACTGCTCGAACAAGCGGAAGCTGCGGGCCTTAATCCCGAATACGGATGCCGGATGGGAATCTGCTTCTCCTGCACCTCCGTCAAGAAGGCGGGTCGTACCCGCAACGTGCGCACCGGTGAGACCGACGACGAGCCGGACAAGAAGATCCAACTGTGCGTCAGCGCTCCCGTCGGCGACGTCACCGTCGACATCTGAAGTCCCATTTCCCTCACGACTGTCTGGAGACCGACATGTTTGGACTTTCACTTCCCACGCTCCCTTTCCTCGGCAACGGTTCCGATGCGAAGAACGACGCTCCTGTTGTCCTGACGTACGAGCAGGTCGAGGAGATCGGCCGCGAGTTGGACGCACTGCGTGATCGCACCGTCGCCTCACTCGGTGCTGAGGATCGAGAGTACATCTACAAAATCATCAAGGCGCAGCGTGGTTTCGAGGTCGCGGGTCGCGGCTTGATGTACCTCGGCTTCCTACCTCCGGTGTGGCTCGCGGCGGTCGGTGCATTGAGCGTGTCCAAGATCCTCGACAACATGGAGATCGGCCACAACGTCATGCACGGTCAATACGACTGGATGCGTGAGCCCGGGCTCAATTCCGAAGTCTTCGAATGGGATACGGTGTGCCCGGCCGACCAGTGGCGCCACTCGCACAACTACATGCACCACACGTACACCAACATTCTCGGCAAAGACCGCGACATCGGATACGGCATCCTGCGTATCGACGACGCGCAGAAGTGGAACCCCTATTACCTCGGTAATCCGGTCTGGGCTTTTGCGTTGATGATGCTGTTCGAGTGGGGGGTGATGATGCACGACCTCGAGATCGAGAACGTCATCCAAGGTAAACGCAAGTGGCACGACGTCAAGCCGCTACTCAAGGGTTGGTGGAACAAGGCCGGCAAGCAGGTCCTCAAGGACTACGTCATCTTCCCGGTTCTCACGGGGCCGCTGTTCGTGACCACTCTCGCGGGGAACGTCACCGCCAATCTGGTCCGGAACGTGTGGACCTACTCGATCATCTTCTGTGGCCATTTCCCCACCGGCGTCCAGAGCTTCACCGAGGACGAGACGGCGGACGAGACTCGCGGTCAGTGGTATGTGCGGCAGATGCTCGGCAGTGCCAACATCGAGGGAAGCCCGCTCTTCCACATCATGTCCGGCAACCTCTCGCACCAGATCGAGCACCACCTGTTCCCGGACCTGCCTGCGCATCGTTATCCGGAACTCGCTCCCCAGGTGAAAGAATTGTGTGGGAAGTACGGTTTGCCGTACAACACCGGTGGGTTCTTCAAGCAGATCGGTTCGGTGTGGGGCAAGATCTTCAAGCTCGCTCTTCCGCCCGGTTTGGTCAAGTCGAAGACCCCTCCCGGTGTTATCGTCGAGCGCCAGCGAACAGCAGCCTGAGAGGCACACACTGATGGTCGGGAAATTCGAACGCCGCAAGGACACGGTCCAGGAACTGACCGAAAGTGCAGCCAACCACGTGGGCTCCATCGCGATGATCATCGCCGGGGCAGTTCGAGACGTGACGCGCGAGATCGGTGACTGGGTGTCCGACGGTATCGAGATGCGTGAAGCGGCGAAAAAGGCTGCGGCTGACGATCGTTCGGAAGCTGTGACTATCGAACACGACGACACTGATCCGCCTGAAGACTGGCGTTGATGCGACTGCGCCGTACCCGTTCGGCATGACCGACGACGTTGCCCTCCGTCCTTTGTGGCGGAGGGCAACGTCGGTTTCATGGACCGCATACCGATCAATGGCGGTGAATTAGCGACTGATCAGTGGGAGATGCTAAGCAGCGCTCCCGAGACTTGCCGAGTCGAAGCTGCCGAGCCCGGTGCTACCGAGACCGCTGCTGCCGACCCCGCCCAAAGCGAGCGCGTTGCTGCTGCCCGCGCTCAGTAGCTGGACGATGATGTTGATGACGATGGGGTCGCCGGTGAGCGGGATTGTAGGCACAGGGAGACCTGCTTTCTGTTTCGAGATGTGGTGAGAATGTGAGCGGCGACGGGATCGTCGACGTAGTCAGGACGGCTGTTTCAGGCACTTCCGGTGCTGCCGAGCGACACGATCGAGCCGTTGCCGAAGCCGAGTGCCCTGGAGAGTGAGCCGAAGTCGATAACCAGGCTGCCCTGGGTGTGCGGGTTTATCACGGTGATTCCTGTCTGCGCCGCGACGTTTGTGGTGCGAGCGGGTAAGTCGATCAGGGAGCAGGCGTCGTGGGAGTTTCGCCGCCGCCGATCGGAGAGTTGTCGGTGTAGAGGAAGCTGCTGCCCGCGTTGAACATCTGAAGGACGGTGTTCAAGACAACGGCCAAAGCGCCTGTGGTTGGTGCGGCGATCATGTGCTGGCTCCTGGTTTCAGCGGTGGCGACATGGTGGTCACCGTGGTCACCGCCCTCACAGTGTCAGGCGGCTTGGAGCGGGCCCCGTGCGAGAGAATCTCGCCCAGGGCCCGCGATTCGTCCTAGGAGACGCCGCCGCCATCCGTCGAGCCCGTGCCGGTGCTGCCCGCGTTGAAGAGCTGCAGGATGGTGTCGAAGAAGGCACCGAGGAGAGCGTTGTCCTGGCCGTTGATCATGTGGTTCCCCTTAATTGTTACTGGTTTGCGCGGTGATTCGCACCACACTTTTATAGCCCGGCTCGGTGCGGAAAAGTGGGGTCGAGGCCACCATTCGTGGAGAGCTAATAGCGAGGGTGTGAGTGTTCACACTTTCGCTGGACGGTTGTCCACATCAGTGCTGGCGAAAGAAAGCGAGATCATCGCAGCGCGCAGTTTGAGCAGCTCAGAGGGTAGGGCTGGATCCAATCCGGTCAGGGCGGCGATGCGCTTGATCCGGTTGTCGACGGTGTTCGTGTGCAGGCCCAGTGCCGACGCGGTGCGCTGGCGGTGCTGGCCGTTTGCGAGATGTATGGACAGCGTCTGCAGCAGTTCCGGATTGCCGTGGAGTGGCTTGAGTAGGTTGATCAAGCTGTCGCGGCCTGCGCCGCTCCGCGTCAGTTGGTACTCGAGCGCGAGGTCCTCCATCCGGTATGACCGCGCCGGCAGTCTCAGGCGCCGCACGAGTTGCGCCAATTCATGTGTTGTTGCCTGGGCGGCGGCAATGTCTCCGACGGCGGCACTCTCGCCGATGGCCGTGATCTCCACCCCGACCGTCGCACGCGCACTTTGGATGATCTCGCACACTGATTTCCAGTCGGGTGTGCCCTCGATCAGGACCAGACCGCGCTGCGGTGCAGGCGCTTCGAGCAGTGTCGAGCCGAAGTGCGCCGCGATCTTCGCCTGAACGACCGTGAGATCGCGATAGGCCTGTATGCGCTGGTGCGTGCCGTTTCGGGCTCCAGTTCGAGCAGGCGGAAGGTTGACCATCAGCCGCAGAACGAGATAGCGGGGTGCGAGCTCGATGCCCATCTGTAGTGCGAGTTGGGTGGGGTCGTCCCCGTCCAGCATGGCTTTCACGAGGGCGCCGGCGGAGTATTCGCCGAGCTGGGAACCGGCTGGAAGAGCCGCGAGATAGCTGATCGAGATGAATGAGTGAAGCCGCTGCGCCAGTGCAAACAAGAACTCGTTGAGATCTCCGAGATTGGCGGAGTCCCCGGCGTCGGCCCGACTGAGGATGAGGGTGCGGAAAGTGCTGATGCCCTCGTTCGTCAAGCTGAGAATTGCGCTGAGTGGCACGCCTTTCAGTGCTTGTTGGACGGTCATGGTGTGAATGCCGTCCAGGTCTTGGTCGGTGGGGAGTTTGCGGTGATCCAATAGCTGGATCCCTACTTGAAGCCCCTGCACGATTACCGCGATCAGCTCCCGACGTACTGCCTCCGTTTGGAGGGAAGCCAGCGTCGGGTTGGCGCGGGACAAGTGATCTACGAGATCACTTGCCAGTGGGATGACGTCATTGACCGCTGTGGAGGCGGGCTTGCCTCCCAACATGAGCGGTCCCGGGTTGTTCAGCAGCGCTGGGGACATGGGTGGCCTCCTCTAGACAGGTGCGTCGCCTGGCACAGGCACCCGGAGGCTCGGCGCGTTACGAAGCGGGGTACACGCTGAGACCTTGTTCGGGGGCATACTCGCCGCTGAAATTTGCGGATCGAATTGCGCCAGGCGTTGTGATTTCTACCACATGAACGATCGTCCAACTGTGAAATGGACAAATGTGAAGATAAGTCCATATGCCCCACGCGCTGCGGACCTAAACAATCGTCCACTTACGGTGTTTTTCGACGTCAGAGCGGAAAACGGATTCGGAGGACACCACGAGTTCCGTCTGGGATCATCGCCGTCGCCTACGGGGTGCGTCGCGGGCGATTTGCTCAGATCATGCTCGAGGGCCCTGGGTCCGACGCTGTCGCGGGACCCAGGGCCCTCGAGGCCTAGGTGTTGATTCGACCAGTCCGACGTACGGGGACCGGTTCAGGGTGGAGGCACCCTTTTCTGTGCTGCCGTCTGTGTTGCGAAAACCTCTAGATGACGCCCAGCGAAATCATGGCGTCGGCGACCTTCACGAAGCCTGCGATATTGGCGCCGTGAACGTAGTCGCCCGGCTTGCCGTACTCGGCAGCGGTGTTGATGGTGCGCTTGTGGATTCCGCGCATGATTCCGGCAAGGCGCTCGTCGGTGTACTCGAAGCTCCAGGAATCACGCGAAGCGTTCTGCTGCATTTCGAGAGCAGAGGTTGCAACGCCACCGGCGTTGGCTGCCTTGCCGGGGGCGAAGGCCACGTTCGCGTCACGGAAGAGCTGGATGCCGCCGGGGGTGGTGGGCATGTTCGCGCCTTCGGCAACGGCCTGAACGCCGTTGGCGATCAAAGTCTTTGCGGCATCTTCGTCGAGTTCGTTCTGAGTCGCGCAGGGGAGTGCGACGTCGCAGGGCACGTCCCAGATGGAACCGTCGGCGATGAACTCGGCATGCGGAACTGCGTCTGCGTACTCGCTGATGCGGCCGCGGCGAACTTCCTTGATCTCCTTGAGGAGGTCGAGATCGATGCCCTTCTTGTCCACGATGTATCCCGAGGAATCCGAGCAGGCGATCGCGACGCCGCCGAGCTGGTGGATCTTCTGGATGGCGTAGATGGCGACATTGCCGGATCCGGAGATCACGACGTTCTTGCCTTCGAGGCCTTCGCCCTTCGCCTTGAGCATTTCGGCGACGAAGTACGCGACGCCGTAGCCGGTGGCCTCTGTGCGAACCTGCGATCCGCCCCAGGTGATGCCCTTGCCGGTGAGGACGCCCGACTCGTACGTGTTGGTCAGCCGCTTGTACTGGCCGAACAGGTAGCCGATCTCGCGGCCGCCGACTCCGATGTCGCCGGCCGGTACGTCTGTGTATTCACCGATGTGCCGCTGCAGTTCGGTCATGAAGGACTGACAGAAGCGCATGACCTCTGCGTCCGAGCACCCCTTGGGATCGAAGTCCGAGCCACCCTTGCCGCCGCCGATAGGCAGGCCGGTGAGTGAGTTCTTGAAGATCTGCTCGAAGCCGAGGAACTTCACGATGCCCAGGTTGACGCTGGGATGGAAGCGCAGGCCGCCCTTGTAGGGGCCGAGTGCACTGTTGTACTGCACGCGGAAGCCGCGGTTGACGTGAACGTTGCCCTGGTCGTCGGTCCACGGCACGCGGAAGATGATCTGGCGTTCCGGCTCGCAGAGCCGCTCGATGAGTCCGGCGTCGGCGTAGCGGGGGTGGCGTTCGAGCACTACGTGAAGAGACTCGAAGACCTCTGCGGCGGCCTGATGGAACTCGGGCTCTCCTGCATTGCGAACCAAAACCTGATCGTAAATCTGCGCTACGCGGTCACGTACGGACACCGCTCACCTACCTCATTGTGAGAACTCTTTTACATTTCCGTTACATACTAGGCGCCTTTATTGCTGTACCGGACAACTGTCCTGTGAAGGTGAAATCGAACACAGCTGTCACTTGTGTCAGTTGAACGGGCGATTTATAACAATTTGCTCAGCTTTCACTCTCTTAACACAGTCCAAATGGTTTGCTTCTGCGGTCGGGGATCACTGTGCCTGTGGTCCGAACGCGAGTCGAAATGATCAGAGGGGCTGCACGTGCGTAAAAAACACTCCATGTCGGCGATGTTGTCGATAGGCGTCGTCACGATTGCCGCGACGATTGCCGCAGCACCGTCTGCGTCGGCGATCGGTGGACCGTGTGGTTCGGGAGGAAGTGGCTCCGCCGGATCGATGACGGGTTCGCTCGGTTCGCTGACCGGATCACTCGGCAGTGGTTCCGCCGGTACCGGCTCCCTCGCCAACGCGTTGCCTTGGATCACCGGCGCGCCCAACGGCGCTCTGCCGGTGCTGACCGGCCGGACCAAAGCGATCGAAATGGTCACTGGTCCAGGCAGTCCCAACAACACTATCGAGCGGTTCAACGTGTCGGGAACCGACCTCGGAATCATGTGGGACAACGGTCTTTCGGGGCCGGATCACGACGTACTGATGGCATTCGGCGATACGGTTGGCGACTGCGACACCCCGGGCGACGACTGGCGCAGCAACGTGTTGTTTCGCAGCAACGACACCGCCATCGCCGATGGCATGAAGATCGACAGTTCTCCTTTGGACGGCCCCAATCATTCCAAGGAGATCATTCCGGGATTCGGCATTCCGGGCGAGTTCACCACCATCCCGACCGCTGGAATCTCTTACGGTGGTGTGCAGTACATCAGATTCATGTCCGTTCGGTCGTGGGACGAACCCGGAGCCTGGACCACCAACTATTCGGCTCTGGCTTTCTCGACGGACAACGGTGAGAACTGGGAGCTCGATCCGGCGACGGTTCGCGCGAATACAGAAGGACTCGGTATCCCGGGGATTCCGGCGGTATCACCGATCAATTCCAACTTCCAGCAGAGTGCCTTCCTCGACGGTCGGGACGGCTATATTTACGAATACGGAACTCCCTCAGGTCGTTTCGGTAAGGCGATCCTGGCGCGAGTGGCCGGAGCCGACATCAGAAACCTTGGTGCCTACGAGTACTGGGACGGCTCCGGTTGGAGTCCGCGAGATACCGATGCGGTACAGGTCATCAAAGCGCCGGTCAGTGAACTTGCCGTGCAGTGGAACGACTACCTGAACAAGTACGTTGCCATGTACACCAGTGCCGAGGGCAACCTCGTGATCCGTCAGGCCGACCAACCGCAAGGCCCGTGGAGTGGCACGCAAACTCTGTTGAGCGGAATCACGTTGCCCGCGTTGTACGGCGGATTCATGCACCCCTGGGCGAGCGGACAGTTCCTCGAATTCGTCGCCACCACGTGGGACCGTTACAACGTCATCTACATGCGGACCGATTTGAACGGACTCCAGATGGCGTCGTCGGATTCCCGCGATCGTCCGGACCCCGCGACCACCGGTGAGGCTCGCGTCCTCGAAGTCACGATGCCGGAAGACCGCTAGCCCGAACAACGCTCAACAACAGTGGCCTGCAACTCGATCGAGTTGCAGGCCACTGTTCTGTGGGCGTTGATATTCGGGTGATGCTCAGAGAATGAAGAGCATTTCCTGATACGTCGGGAGTGGCCAGTGATCGTCGGCGACGATGGTTTCAAGGTAGTCGGCTGCGGCGCGCACCTCGGCCATCGCGGGCAGGAGTGCGTCCTGTGCGTGCTTGGCCTGATCGAATGGTGACTCGCCGGCGTCGGCGTCGATGGCGGCGCGCAGGGTGGCGAGCGCAGTTCGCAGGGCCGCAACGGGCGCCGACACTTCTTCGAGTGGAGCAGAATCCGGTTCGAGACCGGCGGACTTCAGGGCGACGAAGTTTTGGGCAACCTCCGTCTGGTGACGCACTGCTGCCGGAAGGATAAGCGTCGTACCGATTTCGGCGGCCAGGCGTGCCTCGACGCCGATGCTCAGTGCGTACTGTTCGAGTCCGACCTCGTAGCGACTGTGCATCTCTCGGTGGTTGAACACCTTGTACTTCTCGAAGAGTTCCATCGAGGACTCGGTGATAAGTTCAGGCAGGGCGTCCAGCGTTGTCCGAAGGTTCGGCAGGCCGCGAGACTCGGCCTCGATCTGCCAGTTTTCCGAGTAACCGTCGCCGTTGAAAACAACCGCACCGTGGTTGGTGATGATTTCGGTGAGCAGATTCTGGACGGCGGTGTCGAAATCGGCGCCGTCGGCGACGGCCTCCTCCAGTTCGGTGGCCATGTAGTCGAGAGCCTCGGCCATGATCGTGTTGATGGTGACCATCGGACCGTTGACTGTTTGCAGCGATCCCGGCGCGCGGAACTCGAAACGATTGCCGGTGAAGGCAAATGGGCTGGTGCGGTTGCGGTCGCCCGGATCGGTCGGCAGGACAGGAAGGGTGTCGGCGCCGATCATCATGGTGCCCTTGTCCTTCGACGACGTCGCCGCACCCTTGGCGATCTGCTCGAAGACGTCGGCCAGTTGATCGCCGAGGAAGATCGAAATGATGGCCGGGGGAGCCTCGTTGGCGCCGAGGCGGTGATCGTTGGTGGCTGATGCGACGGACGCGCGCAGGAGGCCCGCGTATTTGTGGACGGCCCGGATGACTGCGGCGCAGAATACGAGGAACTGGGCATTGTCATGCGGATTGTCTCCCGGGACAAGCAAACTGCCGAGTTCGGAGTTGCCCAGAGAGAAGTTGACGTGCTTGCCGGAGCCGTTGACGCCTTCGAACGGTTTCTCGTGGAAGAGACATTCCATGCCGTGCTTCTTGGCGATGGTCTTGAAGGTTGTCATCAGCAACTGCTGGTGGTCGGCGGCGATGTTGCCTCGCTCGAACATCGGGGCGATCTCGAACTGGCCGGGCGCAACCTCGTTGTGCCGCGTCTTGGCGGGGATACCGAGTTTGAACAGTTCACGCTCGGTGTCCATCATGAACCCGAGCACACGTTCCGGGATCGCCCCGAAGTAGTGGTCGTCGAACTCCTGGCCCTTGGGCGGCTTTGCACCGAAGAGGGTTCGGCCGGCGTTGAGGAGGTCGGGGCGGGCGAGGAAGAAGTGGCGATCGATCAGGAAGTACTCCTGCTCGGGACCGCAGAACGACACGATGTGCTCGGGGTCGGTGTGGCCGAACAACTTCAGGATTCGCTCGGCGTGGTAACCCATGGCCTGCTGTGAGCGCAGCAAGGGGGTCTTGTGGTCGAGCGCTTCGCCGGTCATCGAAACGAACACGGTCGGGATACACAGTGTGTTGCCGTTGGGGTTTTCGAGAACGTAGGCCGGGCTCGTGACATCCCAGCCGGTGTAGCCGCGAGCCTCGAACGTGTTGCGCAGCCCGCCGTTCGGGAAACTCGAAGCGTCGGGTTCACCTTGGATCAAGGTCTTGCCGGCGAACTCCGCCAACGCACTGCCGTCACCGACCGGTTCGAGGAAGCTGTCGTGCTTCTCGGCCGTCAACCCGGTCAGCGGATAGAAGACGTGGGCGTAGTGGGTTGCGCCTTTCTCCAACGCCCAGTCCTTCATCGCGGACGCGACTGCGTCGGCGACCATGGGATCAAGCGGTTTGCCTTGCTCGATCGTCGCCATCACCGACTTGTAGACGAGCTTGGGCAGTCGCTTCTGCATGACCACCTTGTTGAAGACGTTGGCACCGAACACCTCGCCGGGTGTCTCGTCGGTTGTGAAACTGACCACTGGAGGTGTGTAGGCCTCGACGTCCTTGATCGCTTGCAAGCGAACTGCATTTCCACTCATGTGCTTACCCCTCGCCCGGGCCCAGGGCTGCGCTGCTGATTGCGAGCCCGACTTCGGCAAACCCTACGAACCTCCGGTATCGGGGGTGTTTCGTAGATATTGCGCCTGTCCGCAAACTTCGAGTCACAACGGAAATGTCGATCTGTCGGAGGTCTACGGGAGACTTCGAGCAGAGGGGTCAATGCTGGACAGTCGAATCGGAGGGTCTTCTTGATCAGGGTCTTGGTGCCAACCAGAGTGGAGCGGGGCGATCTCGCGGAAGTGCTTCGGTTGTACGACGAACTTGTCACCGAGACCCGAAAAGAGGACGGCTGCATCAATTACGAGTTATTGCAGCGCACCGACAATCCCTGCGAGCTCGTATTGGCCGAGGAGTGGGAATCGCAGGAGCACCTCGACGCACACACCCATACCGAGCACTTCGTCAGGTTGGTCGCGGCGCTGGACGAGCTCGAGACGGCAGCGCCGGCCCAGATCTTCACGAAGGTTGTGTAGCAGCGGGATCAGGGCTCAGTGCCTGCTCATCTTGTAGACCCGAGCGAGCGTGCCGTCCAATTCGGGGGCCACGGTGCCGCAGTGAAAGCCGTGGGTTCGTCGAGGTACTGGACCCCGTGCCTTCCGCCGTGAAAGGAAGTTTGAATCGAATAGCAGGCGGCTGTGACGTCGACAGCGAGAGAGCCGTCGACCACCGATAGCACCCACGTGTCGAATTCTTCGAGCAGTACAGCGGACCCCCTGTCGCATCCGTCGCAGGCACAGTCGGGACTTGATGCCAGCGCCACAGCTGGGTTGCCTGCGGCGATCGTGACATTGAATGGATGGGCGCTGTCGACCGGAGTGTGCGTCGTCAGCACGAGCGGAACCGCACCGTCACTTGAAGGCGCCAAAACGGTGTCGACCCCGCCGGATTCCAAGGGGCGGAGCGCCCACCGCACGGGCGGTGCTTCCCGTGCCCAGCCGCGATCGACGAGGACCTTTGTCCACGCTCGAGCTCGTGCTACCACGATCAGGAACTTCTCCGGATCGGTACAACGCTCGTACGAGTCCTTGCCGGGTTGAGTATCGCCGCTGTACGGGCTCAGCCACTCTGGTGTCTGCGCACCCGTGATGGCGAACGCGGCAGCGACGTCATCGAGTAGGTCGCACAGTTCTCGAGAGAGCGTGGAATCGTCTTCGCTCCAGCCATTTTCGCGGGCAGAGAGGTCGTTGTAGTTGTAAGTCTCCCACCAAGGCCTCGTCGGGTCCGTAATCATGACGGCAACGCTACTGGCAACACTGCTCCCATCCAGACATCCTTTCGAGAGAGCGGATCGCGTGAGCAATACATACCAGACTGGCCGGTTTGCAGGGTCGCCCGGTACGTACTGCTTCAACTATCTGGGAAGCGTCGGCAAGACCACCCTTCTGCCAGCCCTCGATGCAGTTACACCCGAACAGTCCACCCTGTTCGATGACCAGCAGTAACCCGACAAGAGTCGCGTGACCAGTTCGAAGTAGCCCTACCTGCCAAGAAACGCAGGTAGGGCTACTTCGAACCGGTCAACCCTTGTGCGCCGGCCGACCGCCATGCCCCGGCCGGTCCGCCTGCCATTCGTCGATCGTCTTCTCTGTCCATCCGACGAAGGTTCCGCGGGGCAGTGAACCGTCGTCGTTTACTGGACCGATCGTTACATCCGGCTCCGGAAGGTTGTACCCACTCAGTGTCGGATCCTTGGCGCCGATCCGCTCGGCGAACTGGCGCTTGGATAGGAAGCGGGCAGTCTTACGCTGTGCCATGTCGCCGCTTCCACGCCAGTCGACCATTGAGGCCGACGAACAGCACCAGCAGCGCGACGTAGATTCCGAGCTCGACGCCGCTGCGTCCGTTCACGATGCCAATCGCAAGCGCGATCGCCATGAGAACGACGGCGAGAATGCCGAGGCCTTCTGCTCTGGTCATGAGTTCATCCTTTCTCGTTTGCGTCGATGATGGGATACTGACCGGTGGAACCGGGGGTGTCTCTAGCACCCCCGGCTCCGATCAACTACCCATCCTTCCCCTTCCTCCGGTGCTTCCCCGGCGGGGTCTTGCGTTGCAAGTAGAGGCTGTACAGCCCTACGAGAAGCGCCACGATGGTGATTGACCGATCAAACCAGTCCACATCATCTCCACTCTGTAATTGTTTGCCTGGCCCCTGTGGTCTGACAAGAATTAATTTACCGTATCAAACGGACTATTGCAACCTTTGTGGACGGGTAATTATGAATCGATTGTCAAGTGGCGCAAAAGAATCGGCCCCACCCTTAAAGGGCAAGGCCGATTGGATCTTGTCTACGGCGGAGTCAGCAGCCGCCATTTGGGTCGGCGGGTGAATGCTTGATCACGATAGAGGTAGGCGTGGCATTGAGCACGGAAACGGAGAGCACTTCAGTCCCTGCTGCGGAAGTCTCGCCTCGCCAAGTCCACTCATGCATGTCGTCGTATTCATCAAGGCCGCACGGCTGCATCCCGCCTACCGCCGATTGCATGGGCAAGCTTGAGCCGACCAGCTTGGCCCCTCGAATGAGGTCTATTCCAGGAAGTTCGAAACTCACCTGATTGTCACTGACTCTGTTTACGATTCTCGGCGCTGGCAGGAACGAGAATTCCGTACATGCCGGAGTCTTGCGTTTCGGACACAGCGGTTGTCGTCACCTTCGCGCTGCCGTCAGTCTCGCAGGCAACTCCATCGCCGTCACGATCCCATTCGGCGCGGTAGCGCGGATCACCCTTAAGAAGAGGGGCGGCGCCGACTTCTCTGGCCTCCGCGCAACTGGCGAAGTTAGATGAATCGACAAGCGACGCTTGCTTCGACCCGTCTTGATCGTCATTGTCGCTTGACCACGACGAGAGAACGAGGGCGGCTGGGATCAGCATTGCCACCAGCGCCCGTTTCACGGTCAGCTCACGCATTGCTGGGTCCATCCCGTTGTTCCGTCTGTGAACATGGTCGTCCCCGTCTGGTACATCGGGTCAGTCATGCAATGGTCGATCACCTTGCCGGTCAACGGAGCGGGCGCGCCATTCGGTGCCCCCGTAAATCCAACGGGGGCTTCCGGAGTGCTCTCAACCTTCGGGACTGCAACCGTCGTCGGCACAGGCGGCACTTCGGTTCGCACCGGTTCGACCGGGGCTTCGGAGGTGACTCGCTGCGCTTCGACGATGGTCGACAGATCCGCCACCTGATAACTCGGTCCGCCGAGTGAATGCTGCGGACGGTAGATCAATTTGCTCTGCGGATCGGAAACGTCGAGCAGGACCCATCCCTCATATTTTGATGAGGGAGTGAACGGCTGCATGAATTTGTCGCGATCCGCGATGCAGGTGTCGTTGTCGATGCCGACATCCTTCGTGACGCCGGATGATGTCACCTCGGAGAAGTCTCTATCGGTCGTGCGCATGAAGGTTTGCTCGTCGTGAGTCGGCGTGGTTTCGACCCGCAATTGCACTGCCACTGCGGTGCCGTCCGGTTCGGTCGGCGTGCCGTAGCGGGTTGTGCATTCGGGATTCTTCTCAGCGGCCAGTACCGTCACAGTCCCGAGCGTGGCGCCAGCCCTGTCCTTGACCGTGAACGGCGTCCCCATCGATACGACTTCAAGAGCCGGCGCGGCTGCGGTCGTCACAGATGTAGCGGAGTCAACGGTGGGCGTCCCGTCTCCGCCTCCGCATGCAGTCAGGAGTAGGGCGCAGATCGCAGATGCAGCGAGAGCCGCTGAACGAGTCGTCTTCATGTTGGTATCAAACCAGACCGGTCTGTCGCATCCGCTGGAATCGTCGTGAGGTGCGTCGCGTTCAAGGGTATGGATGATGAGATCAAAGACCGTTGCGACGGACTCGACCCACACCGCGTCGACTACGTCTGGAAAACGCAGTGACCTCGGTGTGAACCTGAGTCCTTTCGCCCGCAATTCACTGTGAGGGAGCGCGTCCCCAGCCTCTCGACGTTGGGGACTCGCTCCCTCCAAAAACGGTGGGCAATCTTATTCTCAGCCAGCGGCGACGGCATTCAGTTAAGCCGCGACAAGTCGCCTGGCGTGCTCGATTGGAAATGCTCTCGCTTCAATTCTTTTCCACGCGTCTCTTGCGATGTCTAGCGACTCCAGGCCAGCGGCATTATTCGGTGGGACATATAAAATTCGGACTGGAACATCCTGATCTACATGGATCGTCTTCTCATTGGCGGCAGTCAGTTCGCCACCACTTTCCCGAAGTTGCTCGATCCGGAATCCCCAGGCTTGAACCTTCTCGACCTGTGTGGATGGGTCCTTTACATCGAAAGACCAGACGCGCGATAGGTGTTCGATTCGTCTGTTGGTCAAAACAAAATCGAAATCCATCGATTGTCTTCCGGAATTGACCTTCACACGCTTGAGTACGTTGTATTCATCCGAGATGTCGGAATACGCCTCCGTTAGTCGTGCCACCGCACGCGTGTGAGAGGTGCTTCGCACTGCGCGTGCGGGGTCGACGACCAGACGGGCGTAGAGCAAGTCCGCTCCCTCGTTGGCTGTTTGCGCCACAACGGGCATCGCTTCGCTCACCTGGATGGAGTTGTTGTGAAACTCACGCATTCGATCCAGCCACCCCTCGGTGGCAGCAAAGTCCTCGCCGGTATAGGCCAGGTGCGCCCGATGCGAATTCGCTTCGATGTCCTGGCGAAGGGAGTGTGCCCATCGCCTCGCGACCGACAGATCGCCACCGATCCGACTTGCTCGTTCGAAGTTTTCGATCGTTCGGATCGCCCAGTCTTGACCATCGCGACCAACTATTACGCCAATGTTGACGAACTCACCACGAACCGCATCAGGCAGGTATCGCAACGTCCAGTACAGGTATCGCACGTTCCCTCCTCTGCGTCATCGTGCTCGGCCTACGTTGACACGCAGTCTGTCAGCTACTCCGACTCTGCGTTGAAGCAGCATCTCAGTCAAGGCATCCAGATCATTCAGTGGCACGCCCCACTCGGCGGGAATCGAGTAGCAGGCGGCTTGGATCTGTGAACGCGCAATCTTGCTAATCAGATCGGCTACTCGGAGTATTTCATCCGAGTCAATGCCTTTCCACTCACCCCTCCATAACCACTCTCCGGTCGTGCCCCCGTTGCAGTGCTCGGCACCCCAGTTCCCCGAGTCCAGAAACCACATGTTGTGATCGAAGCTCCACATGCTCTTGTCCGCTTCGTGCTCGTACAACCACTGCTCGTCGGACCCGAAGCACCAGTCCCAAAGTGCGATCCACCGTGCCCATCGGCGCGCATTGTCGTCATTGCGCATGTATGCCTGGTCTCTCGACTCCTCCGAGCCGCTCAGCTCAAGCGAGGCATGTGCAACACACTTACGAAGCGAGAATCCGTCAGCGATCGGCCATCCATCCCAATCGGACGATATTTCGATCAGCGCAGTCTCTCGTACTGGCGCGTCTATCAGTCGGGTCTGTCTCGCTAACGGTGTTTCGGCCGGTTTCCATCAGTAAGTTTCCGATCCCGGCCAACGATCAGCGAAGG
>NZ_JAWLSC010000018.1:0-72076 GCF_033142465.1 Rhodococcus sp. IEGM 1318 | reverse complement strand
CCATCGCTCCGTCGCCGATGACAACGCGCTGTTTCAGCGCATCAAGCAGGGCAGAGTTAAATGGGGCAGACATGCCGCCGGCAGTGGACTCCGAGGAATCAGTGGCGATCGGATCTTTGGTCTCGAAACGGTTCAATGCATTTACCTAACAGGACGATTGCCATCGACACGTAGAAGTACCGCGAACCGTGCACGCGGGTGATGCGGGGCACAGCTCGCGACCGGAGCATGGTCGATGACGAAGCAGAGTAAGAAATGACGGTCGTATCAGTGGCCGTGAAGACCTGGTCGATACTTCAGATTGCTTTAGCGACCGTCAGTAGTACGCACGAGGCCTCCAGCGCTTCGAGAGAATGTCGAGCATTCGGGACGATCAACAGATCGCCGGATGATCCTTCCCACGCGTTTTCGGCTGCGCACAGGAGTACCCGGCCGGTGAGGACATAGACGGTCGCTTCCCCAGGGTTCTCGTGCTCGTCGAGTTTTTGCCCCTCTGCCAGCGCGATGACGGTTTGACGCAGGACGTGTTCATGGCCGCCGTACACGGTACGAGCGCTACGGCCACTCTTCGAGCTTCCCGCCTTGTCGGCGAGTTGGCGAGCGAGCGCTGTCAATGACATCTTTTCCACGATGTTCGCTTTCTTTGCGTTTATGCGGTGCTGGCCAGGGATTTCACTCGTTCTCGACTGGTCCGGCCATGAGGAGGTTCCTCAGTTGGTTCATGGGCATTTCGGAGGGCGTTGAATCAGGGCTGCTGCGGCGGGGGTGGGGGGTGATCTCGTGCGGTGAGGAACTTGGCGGGGTCACTGCCGGCGCGGGCGCCGCTGTCTAACCATCGGGCGAATCCCCTTGGATCTCGACGTTCGATTTCGTCGAGATAAGCCTCGCGGGTACGCGCGAGGTGCAGGGCGTCCGTGGCCGAGGGCGATGTCGAGGGATCGCTCTTCAGGGCGGGAAAGCTCATTCGCCAACATCGGCACAGGGCTTCGTTCGACAGTTGACTGCAGTCGGGCAGCGGATGAAGCGGCACATCGACAGGGCGTGGGTGGATGAGGGGACTCCTCGGCGAGCGCGGCGGTGACTGTGTGAACTCGACACTGTCGCGAAGATAGCGGCATACCGGAGCAGAGGTGATGGCCATCAGCAGTATCAGCGGTAGGGCGGGAGCGCCGGCGAGCGTGATCAATCCGATGACAGTGACCACTCCTGCCGCCCACGTAGCGCCGTCTCGTAGCGCAATCGCAAGGAGATTTCGCGGTGGTGGGGTAGTACGACGTGTGATCGGTCGCAGCCAGGGTGAACCCCCTCCGATCAGCACTGCGGCAATCACCGCCGATACCAGAACGTCGGTTTGGACGGTGACGGCTGCGGCGATCCCCCCTGAAGCGGCCAGGATGACCGCGGTAATCCACCAGATCATGCGATAGATGTTCATGGGATGTAATCCGTTGTGGTGAGGAAGTTTCCGGCTGTTCATTTCTCGATGCGGTCCGCCGAAACGGGGAACATCTTCGATCGCGCGAGCACGTCAGTGGTCCAGCAATGCATGAGGGAGGGGAATGTGACTGTGCGAGTTCGATATTGATAGACACCGGCTGTATGTACCTGGGCATCATTGCCGCTCCAGTTGCGCGAGGCACGTATGCGCGGTGTCCCAGGGGGTGAGCGTGCTCTTGATCTGACGTGCGCCGAGTCGTGTCAGAACGCCGCGTATCAGACCGAGATGTAAGGAGCAGACAACGGAGGGGTTCTGTCGGGCGACGCTTTCGAACGGACAGGCGTGCAATCGGATACGCGTTCGGGAAGTCGAGGATTCGAGTTCCGGATCGAACCCCATCTCCGCGAACAAGGTGGTGACGACGACCGCCGCATCTTCTGCGGATCGACCGTTTCCGGAGGTTTCGCCGAGATCGTCCAGCGCCCACTGCCGACCCGCAGCCTCGGCGAGCTGTTCCGGATCACCGTCGGTGTGGCGTGCGAAGTGCGCCGCCAAAACGTGGGCCAACTTTTCGTATCCGGAGGTGATGCCGAATCCTGACCCGAGTGGATTCTGTGCCCGGTAAAGCTGGCGCGGACGCCCTCGGATGACGTTGCGCTCGGTCTCCTTCGCGATCAGACCGACTTCGATCAAAGCATTGAGGTGGAACCGAACTGTGCTCACATGCAGGCCGCACAGATCCGCCAGTTCGGTGGCGGTCATCGATTCCGCGGCAGCCCGCAAGGCGTCCAACAGTTGAACTCGCCGCCCAGACGCCAGCACTGCATGGGTGCCGGCGCGCGCAGAACCGGTTCCCTTTCGTATCGCCATACTGTAAGACTTTAGAGGAAAGATTTCCTTAAAAATAGGCAGTGCCCCCGGAGGCCGCTCATGACATACGTGATCGCAGCACCATGTATCGACGTGTTGGACCGGGGGTGCGTCGAGGAATGCCCGGTGGACTGCATCTACGAAGGAGCGCGGTCGCTCTACATCCACCCCGACGAATGCATCGACTGCGGCGCGTGCGAACCGGTCTGCCCGGTCGAGGCCATCTCGTACGAATCCGACGTCCCCGCCCGCTGGGAAGATTTCATCGATGACAACGCCCGCTTCTTCCATCGGCCACTGCCCGGTGCGTCCGAGATGGTGGGATCACCGGGAGGATCCATGAATCTCGGTCGCGTAGGTGTCGATACGGAATTGGTAGGCGGGTACCCGTACTCGAATCGTCCGGATATCGGACCGCCATCTCCCGCGCAGTGAGGAGCGGCAATGACTCCCGTTGTGACAGTGCTCCTTCCTTCGCGGCCTTACCCGAAACGGCGGGGGCTCAAGGGCACGTTCCTCTATTCCGCTGCCACTACGACCGATCCCAAACAGCTGGGCGTGATGTATCTGGTCACCTCGTTCGCCTTCTTCATGCTGGGCGGATTGATGGCCCTGCTGATCCGGACCGAACTTGCCGTCCCCGGTCTTCAGTTTCTCTCGAACGAGCAGTACAACCAGCTCTTCACCATGCACGGCACGATCATGTTGCTGCTCTATGCCACTCCGATCGTCTTCGGCTTCGCGAACTACATACTTCCCCTGCAGATCGGCGCACCGGATGTGGCGTTCCCGCGACTGAACGCACTCAGCTACTGGCTGTACCTGTTCGGTGCGCTCGTCACCGTATCCGGATTCCTCACCCCCGGAGGTGCCGCCGACTTCGGATGGACGGGGTATTCCCCGCTGACCAGTGCCCTGCATTCACCAGGTGTCGGCGGGGATCTGTGGATCATGGGACTCGCACTGGCCGGCGTCGGGACCATCTTGGGTGGGGTCAACATGATCACCACCGTGATCTGTCTGCGTGCACCCGGGATGACGATGTTCCGGATGCCTATCTTCACGTGGAATGTCTTCATCACCATGATCCTGGTGTTGTTGGCTTTTCCTATTCTCACTGCAGCGCTGATGGGACTGCTCGTGGACCGACACTTGGGCGGGCATCTCTTCGATCCCGCCACAGGTGGTGCGATCCTGTGGCAACATCTGTTCTGGTTCTTCGGACATCCCGAGGTGTACATCGTGGCGATACCGTTCTTCGGTATCGTGTCGGAGATCTTTCCGGTCTTCTCCCGCAAGCCGATCTTCGGCTATCTCGGACTCGTCTACGCGACGATCGCCATATCGGCACTGTCGGCGGCAGTATGGGCACATCACATGTTTGCCACGGGAGCCGTTCTGCTGCCGTTCTTTTCGATGATGAGTTTTCTCATTGCCATACCGACCGGGGTCAAATTCTTCAACTGGATCGGAACGATGTGGAAAGGACAATTGACCTTCGAAACGCCGATGCTGTTCTCGATCGGGTTTCTGATCACCTTCCTCTTCGGAGGTCTCTCCGGGGTGATATTGGCGAGCCCGCCGCTCGACTTCCACGTCACCGATTCGTACTTTCTCGTCGCACACTTCCACTACGTCCTCTTCGGGACGATCGTCTTCGCCACATACGCCGGGATCTATTTCTGGTTCCCGAAAATCACCGGACGATTCATGAACGAACGACTCGGTAGGTGGCATTTCTGGACGACCTTCGTCGGTTTCCACACAACCTTTCTGGTGCAACATTGGCTCGGCGCCGAAGGTATGCCGCGCCGATACGCCGATTACCTGCCCTCGGACGGATTCACCACGCTGAACTCGATCTCCACGATCGGTTCGTTCGTTCTCGGCGCGTCACTGTTGCCGTTCGTGTGGAACGTGTTCACGTCCTACCGCTACGGCCAGGTGGTCACGGTCGACGATCCGTGGGGGTACGGCAATTCGCTCGAATGGGCTACAAGTTGTCCGCCGCCGCGGCACAACTTCACCGAACTGCCGCGGATCCGCTCCGAGCGTCCCGCGTTCGAACTGCATTACCCGCACATGACCGAACGAATGAGGACGGAAGAACATGCAGGTAGAAGGAAGGCTGTCACCTCCGCAGTGAACGAACCGAACTCGATCCCGTCCGGTGAGCCTGATGACCTATGACAGAAGCGGCACGCTACGCACAATTGATTTTGCCGGTCTTCTGGCTCGGGATGGTGGCCGCGATTTCCTTCCTGGAAGCACCGATCAAGTTTCGTGCTCCAGGAGTGAGCCTGGCCATCGGGCTCGGGATCGGCCGGAAGGTCTTCACCGCACTGAACGCCGTGGAGTTGGTTCTGGCACTGATATTGGCGGCATCCTGCATGGCCGCGAAACCTGACGCACCCGCGTTGACGTTCTTCGTGCTTGTCGCACTGGTGCTCGTTGTTCAGGTTGTGGTGATCCGGCCGCGGCTCGGTAGACGGTCCGACCGGATCCTTGCCGGAGAAGACCTACCACGTTCGACGATGCATCTGGTGTACATCGCATTCGAGTTGTTGAAGGTGGTGTTGTTGGTCAGCGTGATCATGTCTCTGTTCCGGGTGTTGTCCGCATGTCTTCACTGACACCCGGACCACTTCGATGAAAGGTTTCCGATGAGCGAATGTATTTTTCACATAGCCCTTGCTGACGACTGGGAGGGCGCTCAACGATTCGGAGAATATGAAGGATCAACCCGCGCAACGACTCTTGATCAAGTCGGCTTCATCCATGCTGCCACTGCTGCGGATCTCGACTATGTTCTCTCGACAGTGTACGAAGACCTCCGACTTCCACTGGCAGTGGTAGTTGTCGATCAGGATGCCCTCCTTGCTGCGGAGGTCTCGATCAGGTGGGACGAGCGCAACCCATCGCCTCCTGGTACAGGCACGTGGGTTCCACGGATCTTGGGAGCAATACCGCTGGATCCGGACATCGTCCTCGATGTTCTCCCGATCGAGGAAGTCGACGAGAAATGGGTCGTTCCCGACGTGTCCGCATATACGCTCCGAGATGCGACGCGGTAGTCGACAAAAACCAGGTAAGCCGACTTTGCGGCTAATAGTGGTGCGTAGGGTCAGGTCATCGAACAATTTTTTGGTCACCGGTATCTCGCCGGTGTCGCTGACAGCGTTTGGATGTGACCGATGGTCGACTCCACCGATCCACCTACACCGCCGAGTACGGCTCCCGATGCCGCGCGGACTCCTGCTGTGGCGCACAGCTTCCGCACACAATTGACCCCAGGTGCGGACGTCGTCGACCCCGTCACGTGGGCGGGTTCGGTACCGTACGCCACCGGCATCGCACCTCGCATGCGCATCGGCCACAGCAGATGGTTCAACCTGCTCTGGCTGCTCCCTCTCGGATTCGTCGTCCTGATCGGGGCAGTCGCAGCGGCGCAACACCTGCGCAGCATGTCGTCCGTGCAGGTGTTCATCGAGCAGCATCCCGGTGCGAGTGAGCCCGGCCCAGGCGAAACGTCGGCCCTCCCCGCATGGTTGGGTGCGCAACACTTTCTCAATCTGTTTCTGATGGTCTTCATCATCCGGTCGGGAGCACAGATCCTCACCGACCACCCTCGGCTGTACTGGACTCGCCACAGCACACCTGGCCGGGAATAGTTCCGTATCCAGAAACCTGTTCCTGCCGATCCCTTGTGGACAGCGAAGAAGGACTCGATCAGCCTGCCCGGACAAGTGGGTTTACCGGGGATCCGGCACTCGATCGGCCTGGCCCGGTGGTGGCATCTCGGCACTAACACGCTGTGGCTGCTCAACGGTCTGATCTTCTACGTGTTGCTGCTCGTGACCGGGCAATGGCGGCATGTGATTCCGACCAGCTGGGACGTCTTCCCCAACACCATATCTGTACTTCTGCAATACCTTTCGCTCGACTGGCCGACCGAAGACCACTGGGTGGCGTACAACGGACTGCAACTGCTCGCCTACTTCGTCACGGTCTTCGTCGCCGCTCCGGTCGCGATGATCACCGGATTGGGTATGTCGCCGGCGTTGTCCACCCGTTTCAGGCGGGTCAGCAAGGTATTGAGCATTCAAACTGCCCGCTCGCTGCACTTTCTCGTGCTGATCTGGTTCCTGGCGTTCATCGTGATCCACGTGGCGATGGTCTTCACGACCGGTCTGCTCCGCAACGCCAACCACATGTACGCGTCGAGGGATGACAACAGCTGGATCGGCTTCACGATCTTTGCGGTCTCGATGGTGGTCGTTATTGTCGGCTGGGTTGCGGCAACCCCGCTCACGCTGCGTCATCCCCGAGTGGTCCAGCGAGTGGGTTTCGCGCTCATCGGACCAGCGCAGCGATTGTTCGAGCACGTCGACTCCAAGCCGGGCGAATACACCGAGAAGGACATCTCCCCGCACTTCTGGCACAACGGGCAGTACCCCGACTCTCAGGAGTACAAATCTCTCTTGACCGGCAACTTCGTCGACTACCGATTGCGGGTCAACGGACTGGTCGAGCACCCGGTGGAATTGGACCTGGCTGACCTCCGCGCACTACCACTACAGGAGCAGATCACCCAGCATTTCTGCATCCAAGGATGGTCGGGCATCGCCAAGTGGGGCGGGGTGTCGATGCAGACGATCATCGACCTTGTGCAACCGAAACCGGGCGCGAAGTGGGTGGTGTTCTATTCACTCGGCGACGGTCCGGACGGGGGTACCTACCATGACGCGCACCCGATCGAACAGATGGGATACCACCTGACGATGCTTGCCTACGACATGAATGGAGCCCCCTTGCCGTTCGGCCATGGTGCACCGCTGCGACTCCGCAATGAGACGCAACTCGGTTTCAAGCAGGTCAAGTGGCTCAAGGGCGTGGAGTTCGTCGCGGACTATTCCGACGTCGGTGGCGGCTTCGGCGGGTACAACGAGGATCATGAATTTTTCGGGTACCGGCAATCCTTGTAAACCTGTCCTGCAGACGACTGTGATGTGAGATATTCGTCGACCGCAAAGGTCGATCAACGGACAACGCAAACACGACACCCGGAGAAGGAACAATGCGACAAGCGAAAAATCCGCCGCACAGCGCTCGCTGACGACGCGGGCGGAACTGCGCGTGCTTCGGAGAGTACGAGGATCCACTCGGACCGATGTTCGACCGGACCGGCTCATCGCTGCTGTCACCACCGAGCACCTCGGCGAGGTGGATATCCGGGCTTACCGCGTCCTCAATTCTCCTCTGGTAGTGGAATTTCCATCGGATCCGGGATCCGCCTCGATTCCGTCGACTCTGAAAAAGCGTTGCCATCTGACTCCTCCGCGACCTTCCGAGGAGAAGCCCGATAATACAAGTGCCACAAAATCTTCGGCAGAAAAATCGTGGCAGACAGAACCGCGCACCATGGAGCCGAAGCCCACACGTGCGATCTCGGGCGTGACCGTTGGCGAGTCGCTCGACGCAAAAAATATACGACGGACTTCGGCGGCGGACCGATTCCAGATCCAGTCCACCGTCGTTACCCCCGTTGACAGTTGTCGTTCGGGTGCAATGTACGGTGAGCGAACCGCCGGTAGCTTGAGGTTAGCGATAATCCGAATCGTACTGTTACGGTGAGTTACTTGAAAGTTGTTCGTTCTTCATGAGGTCGGGGCCGAATGGAGCTCCATCTGTAATGAGACTATGTAGCACAGTGCATTTCCGGAACGAAAGTCCCTGTACATCATTTGTTCGTCGTTGCGTTCGACGCATCGATCGGGCTCACCGAGATCCGATCGACGCTTGCGGGATCATTGCAGCACCGTTCCGCGTTGCCGGTATCAGCATCAAAGCGGTGGCGCCATGACGAACAGGTGTCGGCGCGAAGCGGCATTACTCGCCGTGTTTCTGGCCCAATTCGAACCCGTAGCCGAGGGACAGAAACCGACCGTCACTCGCCTCACCGCACGTGAGATCGACCAGTGGCGAGAGGACTACGCGCAAGCGCTGCAATGGTCAGCTGCAACGAGTTTCAGCGCAAAAGACGTCGTCGCCATCAAGGAAATGCGTCGACGGTACGGTTTTACCTCCGCCCTCTGAGCGTGCGCTACGGGACGATGTGCCCGGTTCGATCTTCGTCGACAAACCAATTTTGCACGATCGGTGCCGCTTCACAGCGTTCTCGACCATGTCGACGTGGTGCGTTGAGGCTTCGTTTGAGATCCCCCTCACATAAATAGTCATCTCAGATGCGAATTATGTAGGTTCGGGTCATGCAACTGACGCAGTTCACCGATCTGGGATTGCGCGTCGTCATGCGGTTGGCCGTACTCGACGCGGATGCCTCTCCCAGTACCCGGGTAATTGCGGAGCAGCTCAACGTGTCGTATTCCCATGCCACCAAGGTGGTTACACGGCTCGGCGAGTTGGGCATCGTCACAACCAGGCGCGGCCGTGGCGGTGGGCTTTCCATCACCGAACTCGGCCGCACCGCCACCATCGGCTGGCTGGCCCGACGCCTCGAAGAGCCAGGCGAGGTCGTCGACTGCGAAGGCGACAAGCCGTGCCCACTGCGCGGCGGTTGCCTCCTTCGGAGTGCGTTGCGTGACGCTCAGGAAGCGTTTTTCGTTTCACTCGACGCGGTCACGATCGAAGACGTCATCCGGCAGCCGTCCAAAACTGTTCTGCTTCGCCTCACCACTCGGAGCGACGAAGCAAGCTGATCAACGTCAATTTCGACCGAACGGAGCAGCTCATGCTTTCCCCACAGTCAACCGAGGTCATTCGCGCCACCCTTCCCGTGGTCGGCGCCGCCATCGGCGATATCACAACCCTGTTCTACCGCACGATGTTCGACGCACATCCTGAACTCGAACGTGATTTGTTCAATCGCGGCAATCAGAAACAGGGCGAACAGCAGAAGGCGCTCGCCGGCGCCATCGCGGCATTCGCGACGCTTCAGCTCGAGCCGGACAGCGCCAAGGTCGATCTCATCCTTTCTCGTATCGCTCACAAGCATGCGTCGCTGGGAATCACCCCTGACCAGTACGCAATCGTGCACGAACACCTCTTTGCCGCGATCGTCGGAATACTCGGCGATGCAGTCACTCCCGAGGTCGCAGCGGCCTGGGACGAGGTCTACTGGCTGATGGCCGAAACATTGATCACGATGGAGCGAGGCCTCTATCAGCTCGCCGGAGTCGAGGCCGGTGACGTCTGGCGGACGGTGCGAATCAGTGAGCGCGTCCTGCAGTCCGCCGACACCGTGTCACTGACACTCACCTCGCTAGACGGCAGCGTTCTCCCCACCTTTGCTCCCGGACAGTACCTTTCGGTCGGCGTGGTGCTTCCAGACGGCGCTCGCCAGATCCGTCAGTACAGCTTGTGTTCGATACCGAGCAGCGCGGACTGGCGGATCAGTGTGAAGCGAATCTCGGGAACTCCCGACGGCGAGGTGTCGAACTTCCTCTACAACAACGCGTTCGAAGGTTCCGAGCTGTCGGTCACCACACCGTTCGGCGATCTGATGATGCCGGACGACGACTCACCGCTGCTGCTCGCGTCGGCCGGAATCGGTTGCACACCGATGATCGGCATGCTCAATCATCTCGTGGACACCGGCGCTGACCGTTCGGTCTCTGTCATTCATGCTGATCGATCCATCGCCGATCATGCTCACCGAGCAGAACTCAGCACACTCGTCGAGAAGATTCCCGCCGCAACCTTGCACCGTTGGTACGAGGATCTCGGCACGCACGAACCGTTCGGATCGGTACACGAAGGACGAGCCGATCTGCGCGATATCACTGTCGAACCGGACACCCAGGCGTTCCTCTGCGGGCCGATGCCGTTCATGTTGGCGATGCGCGCATCGTTGCTCGAACGGGACGTCCCGGCGCAGAATATCCACTACGAGGTCTTCGGACCGGACAGCTGGGCCAATACCTGAGCGGAGCCGACATGACGGAAGAGCAACCGGTGGAAACTCTTTCGCGGTGGTCGGATTCGGGAGCGATGTGGCGGGTTCTGCACCGAACCCCCACATCGATCACGGTGTCACTACGACGCTGCGACGACGGCGAGGAAGTAGACCGCCTGACGTCATCTGATCCCGACCTCCTGGAGTGGATCGGTGACCGTGTGAGCAGCGAGGACAGACCGGACCAACGCACCGCTCCGCTCCGACGGGTAAGTTATCCATGGAATCGTTGTGCAATTAGCTCTCGGGGTAGTTGCTCCGGGCCCGGGTAGGCGACGATGACACGTATACCGTCAGGATCGCAGCCGTCGACGAAGGTCACTCCACCGACCACCTGGGTGTAGGTGGAGGCATCATATGCACGTAGACGCTCACTGATGCGCGTAAGTTCCTCTTCTGTATCGGCGGACCACATGACGTAGTGGACGCCGATGTTGCTCATGTTTCGCCGGGATGCGCCCTTTTGCACATACATGTAGATCTGAAAATCATCCGGCGTCAGAAGAAGCACGGCATCGCGTTCACGCAAGGCGACACGGCAGGAGAACACGTCGCAGTAGTAACTCACCGACCGATCCAGGTTGGCTACTTGCATCACCGACGAGGCAACTTTGGCGGCAGCACACATTCTTCTCTCCTACTCCCGAACAAGCCAGAGGTCTTCACAGTACCGTCGCACTCGGTGCATTGGCTTTTTCTGTGACTCAAAGTCCGCATGCACCAGAATTCGGGACTGTTTCGTAATCGGTGTTTCGGCCCGAGACGCTGAGTGAATGCTCGGCGAGGAGGTGCCGAGATGACGACACTGGAAGATGTGACGAAGAAGAGGTCCGAGCCCTCCGCGGAAGCTGCGGCGGCTGCGGAGCTGGTCAGGTTGGCGAAGGAGCAGGGTCTGTCGCTGACCGATCCGGACGGTTTGCTCAAGCAGTTCACCAAAACTGTCCTGGAAACTGCGTTGAACGAGGAGATGACCGAGCACCTCGGGCACGACAAGAACCAAGCGCCGCCGGAGCGGGACTCGACGAACATCCGCAACGGGACTCGGTCGAAAACGGTGTTGACCGAGGCGACCGGGCATGTTCCGATCGAGGTCCCTCGTGATCGGGAAGGGACGTTCGAGCCGCAGATCGTCAAGAAACGCCAACGTCGATTGACCGGGGTCGATGAGTGATGTACCCCGAGTTTTCCGGAGTTCGTTTGTTTTACTTCAGGCATTGATGCACCCGAGAGAGGTCCACGATGCCCCGACGCTATCCACCCGAGTTCCGCCGGAAAGTCCTCGACCTGTTGAAGTCAGGCCGCACGATCGCCGAGGTCGCCTCAGATATCGATGTCACCGACAAACCATCTACAACTGGCTTGGGCCAGGAGCTCATCGACATCGGACAGAAGCCGGGCCTGAGCTCGATCGAGAGCGCTGAACTCGCCGCCGCCCGTCGTCGTATCGCGGAATTGGAAACTGAACTCGCCATCGCCAAACGCTCCACCGAGTTACTGAAGTCGGTGGCGGCCTAAGCCTGGATCCGCCGATAGAACTCCCGCCAGTCGGAGTGTCTAACTAAAGAAAGTGCCCCCTGAACTGGGATGATTTGAGTTCTCACACAACAAATCCACCAACTCAGGAAAGGCACTTCCAGTGAAAGTGTCCCACAAGTTCGTCGACGGTTCCGCAGTGTTCGACGAAGACCACATCGTCTCGTGCGCCGGACTGGTCCCAGTGATGACCTTGGCGCAACAGACCCGACTGACGGAACTGCTCGCCGAAAAGATCTCGATCACCGCCACGAAGATCACGTCCGGGGCAGCGAACCCAGCACCGAAACTTGCGACACTGATCGCCGGAATGTGCGTGGGCGCAGACAGCATCGACGACCTTGACCTACTTCGCTCCGGCGGCATGAAAGAGCTGTTCGGCACCGTCTACGCGCCTTCGACAATCGGAACACTGCTGCGCGAGTTCACCTTCGGACACAATCGTCAACTCGAATCAGTGCTTCGTGAACACCTTGTCGAACTCGCCTCCGAGCAGACACTCTGCCTGGAATCGCCGATCGCGCGTTCATCGACATCGATTCCCTGCTACGACCCGTCTACGGTCACGCCAAACAAGGCGCCTCCTACGGACACGCGAAAATCGCCGGCAAACAGGTCCTCCGCAAAGGCCTCTCCCGCTCGCCACGACACTCAGTCCCGCCGAAGCCGCACCGGTCATCACCGGGATGCGGCTACGAGCGGGGAAGGCCGGATCAGGTAAAGGCGCAGGTCGGATGGTCACCCAAGCCATCGTCACCGCACGAAAGACGGGTGCTGTCGGCGCGATCCTCATTCGTGTCGATTCCGCCTACGGCACCCGTTCCGTCGTGACCGCATGCTTGCGCGCGAAGGTTGAATTCTCGGTCGTGATGGCCAAGAACACCGCCGTGCGGCGCGCCGTCGATTCGATTGCCGATGACGCCTGGAGACCCGTGAAATATCCCGGCGCGGTTCGCGATCCCGACACCGGTGCCTGGATTTCCGATGCCGAGGTCGCCGAAACCACTTACACGGCCTTCGCTTCCACCACGAGCCCGGTCGCCGCCCGGTTGATCGTGCGCCGCGTCAAAGACGCACGATTCCCGGACGCATTGTTTCCCGTGTGGCGGTACCACCCATTTTTCACCAACACCACCAGACCCACCGCCGACGCCGATGTCACCCACCATCGGCACGCCATCATCGAAACCGTTTTCGCCGATCTCATCGACGGACCGCTCGCTCACATGCCGTCAGGGAAGTTCGGGGCGAACTCCGCCTGGGTGTTGTGCGCGGCGATCGCCCACAATCTGCTCCGGGCAACCGGTGTTCTTGCCGGCGAACAGCATTCACATTCCCAAGGAGTGACGCTTCGGCGCAAGATCGTCAACATCCCCGCTCGATTGACTCGGCCTGGGCGAAAACCTGTCCTGCGACTACCGGCTCACTGGCCGTGGTCCGACGCGTGGCTTCGATTGTGGACCAACACTATCGGACACATTCCTCCATCCATTGCTTGAAAAACGGGTCTGCTGCACGGATAGGTGACAACTGATCTGTCTGGTCGAGAGACCGGGCTGAAAGGATGTTGCAGTGCCCAAGCCGTTTCCCAAGGAGTTCCGCGAAGATGTAGTCCGAGTCGCGCGGGCCAGAGATCCGAAGACCACGCTGGAGCAGATCGCGAAGGACTTCGGGATCCACGCCACCACCCTCACCGGGTGGATGCGCAAGGCTGATGTCGAAGACGGTGTGAAGCCCGGGACGACCGAGGACCAGAACACCGAGCTTCGCGAGTTGAAGCGCCGCAACCGGCTGCTCGAGCAGGAAGTCGAGGTCCTGCGCCGGGCAGCCGCGTATCTGTCGCAGGCCAACCTGCCGGGAAAATGATGTACCCACTCGTCCGCGAGCTGGCCGAGGACGGGATCCCCGTCACGGTGACGTGTCGGGTCCTCGAGATCGCCCGCCAGCCCTACTGCCGCTGGCTCGCGCACCCGGTCACCGACGCCGATCTCGTCGAGGCCTATCGCGCCGACGCGCTGTTCGATGCCCACCGCGACGACCCGGAGTTCGGGTACCGGTTCCTTGTCGACGAAGCCCGAGAGGCTGGCGAGTCGATGGCCGAACGGACCGCATGGCGGATCTGCTTCGACCTGGGCTGGTGGTCAGTGTTCGGGAAGACTCGAGGCAGGAACGGCAAGAAGCCCGGTCCACCGGTCCACGACGACCTCTGTGCTGTCGTCGATGCCAAGGGGTGGGTCCGGCACGAGTTCGCTGCCGATGCTCCGAACCGGCTGTGGCTCAGTGACATTACGGAGCATTGGACCGAGGAAGGCAAGTTCTACGTGTGCGCGATCAAGGACGTCTACTCCAACCGGATCGTGGGCTACTCCATCGACTCACGGATGAAGTCCCGGATCGCCGTCACAGCGCTGGGCAACGCGGTCGCCAGGCGCAATGACGTGGCCGGCTGTGTTCTACACACCGACCGGGGCAGCGAGGCAGCAACGAGCATCTCAACGGTTTGCTGCGCCAGTATTTTCCGAAGGAGACCGACCTTTCCCGATGGAGTTCCGCGGAGATCGCTGCATTGGCGAACGTGATCAACAACCGCCCCCGAGGAATCCTTGATTGGCGCACCCCCGCGGAGGTATTCGAAGAATTGCTACGATCTGCACAACAACGCACTGTTGCGACGACCGGTTAATACGCCCAATTTCGGAGCCGGAAACTCGTCCACGCGCTGGGCCGGCACGCCATGGTCGGTTCGATGGGACGGGTCGGCGCGGCCGGCGACAACGCCGCCATGGAGAGCTTCTTCTCCCTGCTGCAGAAGAACGTGCTCGACCGACGTTCCTGGGCATCCCGCGAGGAGTTGCGGATCGCGATCGCGACCTGGATCGAGCGGACCTACCACCGCCGCCGTCGCCAAGCCGCCCTCGGCCGATTGACTCCCGTCGAATACGAGGCAATCATGACCACGACAGCCAGTCAGGCTGCGTGACCGAACCTGTCACCTAATCGTGCAGCAGACCCTAGTAGTCTGGTTCACGGGTCCTGTGGTGTGTTCGGATTCGGTGTAGGAACCTTCATCCTCACATCCCAGGACCCTCTGTATGCCTCTACATCTTGTGTCTGCTCGGACCACCGGAAATCGGGTTCATGCACTCCGGATCCGGAACAGCTCGGAAACCCGGACGTGACCGACCATCGGTCAACCGGCATTGACCAATGCGTAGGGCCAATGTGCATTGACCCATATGCAAAGACTCAACCGGATTCACTACAACTTCCTGGCCGATGAAACGTCCGCTTTATGCGCTCGTGTTGCCGAGGGCATCGAATCCCCTTCCGTTGAAGCGTTTTCCGCCGAACAGGAGCACGCGCTGTCGATGCTGCGCGTAGCCAAATCCATGCAGGAAACCGCCGACAATGTGGCCGCAAACGCGGCTCAGCTCGCACGCAACACAGGATGCTCTCCCACTGACATGGCCAAAGCTTTCGGTGTCCCGAAGCAGGCAGGATGGAAGCGGTGGCACGGTGCGCCGAGGGCTGCAGCGATTCTCGGGGACGACCGCGAAGTTTGGTGATCACTGAAGTGTCCCATGTTGGGTGGCCGCCCTCAGGGGCACCCATATTGTCTGTTTGCGCTAGAATTATGTACATGACAACTCTTCCGGTGGCCGACGCCCGAGCGCAACTCTCTCGTCTTGTCGACGAGGCCGAGCGCACGCACGAACGGTTCGAGATCACCCGCAACGGGCATCGTGCCGCCGTGCTGCTCGGCGCCGATGACTATGACGCGTTGCGCGAGACGATCGCCGTGCTGGCTGATGAATCGCTACTGGCCGGGCATCTGGCGGGAGTGGCTGAGGCTCGGGCCGGAGACACTCTCGATGCGGCCGATTTGGCCGCGTTCCTGGGCAAGAGCGAGGAGTGAGCGGCCTGGATGAGCCGTATGTCCTGGCTGTGGCGCGTTCGGCGGCTCGATCGCTCAAAGCGGGCCTGCCCGAGAAGGTTGCGGTAGCGATCTACGAATTCATCACCGGTCCATCGCTCGAGAATCCTCACAGGGTCGGTAAGCGGCTCGATCCGCCGCTTGCGCCGGCGTATTCGGCGCGTCGCGGTACGTATCGGGTGCTGTACTTGATTGACGATGATGCCCGCCGCGTCACGGTCACTGCGATCGCGCACCGCTCCGACGCTTACCGCACCTGAAAGCACGATTCGGTGGCAGTTCAGATCTACCCGATCATGGTGCTGTTCGATGGCATCACTTCTTCTCGATCGTTGCAGTGAGCTTTTGGATCGCGGAAGTGACGCCGGAGAGGTTTCCGGGGGCGTACCGAGCGTTGAGGCGATATTTCTCTAGGTCGATTCGGTAGTTGTAGGGCGTGATGGGGCCGTAGGGACCCTCGGCGGAGATGGTGATGTCGAACTGTTTGGCGGTCTCGGCCTGCATGATGTCGACCGCGGTTCCTAGCACCCATAGCATCCTCCTGCCGGGAGGCAATGACGCAAAGTGTTGTTGGTGTGGGCCGTCGCCTCCGGTTGCATACCAGCTTTCCGGTAGTGGTGGGTCTATGACGGCATGCACGTTTTGGGCGACGGTGGGTCCTTCGTTGTGCAGTACGAGATGAAAGAAGGAGGCGGTTCGGTCGTCGAGGCGGATGTCGAGCCAGATGTATGGCTGAGCAGCGTCTTCGAGTGCACGTTGTTGCAGGATCGTTTGCTGCTGGGCGTGTTTGGCTTGTTTGAGCGCGACCCACATAGAGCCGAGAGGTATTGCTGCAGCGACAATCGCGATGACAGTTTCGGTGTTCATGAGCGGGCTCCCAGTGTGGTTTCCCGGATTTGGTGTGTGCTTCGGGCCGTCACGAGACGTCATCGCAATTGGTAGCTGATTCCTCCAGGAAATCGGGGGATCGGGCCGCGCCGAGGTCGGTGAGGTAGATCGCCAGAGCATCGGCGACTTCGCGCTGGACCTCTTCGGGGGAGCGGTTTTGTGGCGCGAAGGTCTGCCATTGGTCTCAGCTGACCTTGAGTGTTTGCGTTGCGAAGTCTTTCAGAATGCTCTCGCGTCGGAGGCCGAAATCCGTTCCGGTGACGGGGTCGGTGTTGCTGAGTAGAACGCGGGCATCACCGAAGTTGTAGATGACGATGTCGCGGGCCAGGACCCGGGGATCGAGGGAGTTGTCCGAGAGTGTCGGGCGGAGTCGTCCGTATCGTTTCAGCTCGTCTGTCGACGACGGCTTAAGAATGGTTCTGGCCCACTTTCCGTGACGGGGCAACCGGGGGCCGTGTCGTTCCGGCAGGACAGGGATGTGGTGAGTGATGATCGTTCTGGTGTCCTGAGAACTGTTGTGACCTGCGCGTACTTCTTCCGCATCTGGCGAGTATCGACATCGATTCGGTCGATGCGACCGCAGGCGGAGTCCGTATTCGTGCGTCGTCGTTGTCGACTTCGGCGAGCTGCCCAACGTGTGGTGTTTCTTCGAAACGAGTGCACAGTCGGTACGAACGCATGCTCGCCGATACGGCCATCGCTGGGCGGCCGAGTTACGTTGTTTTGCAGGTGCGGCGGTTTCTGTGCTCGAACACCGGCTGTGACCGACGCACATTTGTCGAGCAGATCGACGGGCTAACCAAGGCTTACGCACGGACCACTCCGCTGCTACGCGAAATCCTCGAGAAGATCGCGCTCGCCTTGGCCGGACGAGCCGGATCGAGGTTGGCCTCCACGCTAGGAGTTTCCGTCGGACGCTCTACCTTGTTACGGCTGGTCCGAGCGTTGCCCGACCCTCCAGTCGGTGTGGTGACGGTGCTTGGCATCGACGACTTCGCTCTCCGTCGGCGGCATCGTTACGGCACAGTCTTAGTCGATATGGACACTCACCGACCCGTCGATGTTCTCGCCGACCGGAAAGCCGAAACAGTCACCAAATGGCTCACCGAACATCCGGGAACACAGGTGATCTGCCGTGATCGTGCCGGCGCGTATGCCGAAGCCGCCCGTGTTGGGGCACCAGAGGCGATGGAAGTCGCCGACCGCTGGCACCTATGGCACAACCTTGCCGAGGCAGTGGAGAAAACCGTTGCGGCCCATCACCATTGCCTGAAGAAGGAACCTGAGTTGGAGCCTGAACCTTCGATCGATCGCACCGCGTCGGAGCAACTGAGGATGGCCGCCGAACAGGTACACGCGACTCGTCAGGAGAGTTCGATACTCGCTGTCCGGACGAAGAATCGCTTCGAGGCGGTCACAACTCTCAAGAACGAAGGCATGGGAATCAGAGCGATCGTCCGCCAGCTCGGACTGGCAAGTGAAACCGTCCGCCGTTTCTACTACGCGAGCAGTGTGGACGAGTTGTTGGGGGCACCGCGGGCCGGTCGGCCCAGCCTGCTCGACGAGTTCGCCGAATACCTGCACGAGCGTTTCAACGACGGACACACCTCCGCTTCCTCACTCTACGAAGAACTTCGAGCATTGGGATATCGCGGCAGCTACAGCTCAGTCCGGGATTACCTTCGTCCGTTTCGCAGAATAGGGGCAGCACCACCGTCCACACCGAAAGTGCCGAAGGTGCGGCGGATCACCTCCTGGATGTTGCGTCACCCCGACAACCTCACCGACGATGAGCAGATCGGACTCAAACAGATCCTCGCCAGCTGCCCACACCTCGAAGCAACTGCAGGCCATGTCAAGTCGTTTGCGGAGATGCTCACCGAACGCCTTGGCAAACAATTGAACTCGTGGATGTCGGCCGTTTCGGCAGATGATCTGCCGCACTTGCATCGCTTCGTCCGAGGCCTCGACACCGACCATGCAGCCGTCCGAAACGGGCTGACTCTGCCGTACAGTTCCGGCGCGGTCGAAGGGCACGTGAACCGGATCAAGATGCTCAAACGGTAGATGTATGGGCGCGCTGGATTCGACTTGCTTCGCAAACGAATACTCCTCAGCGGCTGAAACTTTCAAGATTGATCACGGAAAGTGGGCCAGAACCACTTTTCATCCGACGTTGACAATAGTGAACGGCCGCCCGACCTCGAGCAGTGCGCAACTCGCCTGGGCTGCCTTGGTCGACATCGCGGATTTCGGAGGTGTCGCGACGTTCACTGAGGCTATCCGCCGCGGTCAGCGGCCGACTGTTGATCTCGTCGACGGCTACCGCCTTCAGAGTGCCGCCGTGCGAGATGTTTTCGTTCGATACCTCGACGAGCGGCGACCTGCCATGGATTACAACAGTTTCACCAGCCTGGCCGGAGTACTCATCGGGAACTTCTGGGCGGACATCGAACTTCATCACCCGGGAATCGATTCCTTGGACCTGCCCGCTGATGTCGCCGACGCATGGAAACAGCGACTGCGTGTTGTGGTCACCAGCGACGGCGATACCCGCCTGCGGCTGACGAATTTGAGCATCATGGCAACAGTGCGAGCGTTTTACCGCGACATTCAGGAATGGGCGACCGAGGACCCGTCTTGGGTTGAATGGAGCGTCCCTAACCCCATACGTAAGAAGGACATCCAAGGTTTCGCCAAGGCGCGCGCCCGCTCGGTGGCAGTGATCCACCAGCGTATTCGCGAGCGGCTTCCACACTTGCCCACACTCGTCGAGGTCGCCGAAAACCGCCGGACCACCGCAGCGGCATTACTGGCAGCAACGACAGCAGTCCCGATCGGTGCGCAATTCGACCACGAAGGGACAACCTACCGGCGCATGATCGCCAAGTCATTCGCCAAGACGAGTCACCGGCATGAATCTCCACCGGTGCAGGTCGAGCGACTCGACACCGGCGAGATCGTGTACATCGAGAAGGACGAGCATGATGCATTCTGATCCTGGGCTGTCATCGAGACGTTGCGGCACACGGGGGTTCGCATCGAGGAGCTCCTGGAAATCACCCACCTGGGTGTGGTGTCATACAAACTTCCCTCCACTGGTGAGGTCGTCCCGATGCTCCAGATCGTCCCGTCGAAGAGCAACGAAGAACGGCTTTTGTTGGTCAGCCCGGAGCTGGCTCACGTGTTGGCTACTATCATCGCGCGCCTGCGTTCGAACAGCAGCGGTGCAGTGCCGATCACGTCCCGCTACGATCGTTACGAACGAGTGATGAGCCCGCCGCTTCCCCACTTGTTCCAACACCGTCAAGGTTGGAAATGGGCGGTGCCAGGAAATTCAGTGATCCAGAAGTGGCTTACCCAGACTCTCACGGCAACCGGAATTGTCGATGCCGCGGGTAAGCCTCTGCACTGCACACCACACGACTTCCGCAGAATGTTCGCCACCGAATCCGTCGGCAGCGGCCTCCCCGTACACATCGTCTCTAAATTGCTAGGGCACAAACACATCTCGACTACGCAGGTCTACACCGCGGTGTTCGACGAACAACTGGTCCGCGCCTACCGCACATTCCTCGACGCACGCCGCGCCCAGCGGCCCGACGACGAGTACCGCGAACCCACCGACGCCGAGTGGAACGACTTTCAACAGCACTTCGAGCAACGCAAACTCGAACTCGGCACCTGCGGCCGGCCCTACGGAACGCCATGCAAACACGAGCACGCCTGTATCCGGTGCCCAAGCCTGCACATCGATCCGCGCTCGCGTGACAGGCTCGCAGAAATAGCGGCGAACCTACGCGACCGCATCGACGAGGCCCGCGGCAATGGATGGACCGGTGAAGTCGAGGGTCTCACCGTCAGCCTCAATGCCGCCGCGGTCAAAATCGCGAGCCTCGACCGAATACGTAACCGCACCAACACTGCATCTCGGTCGATCACCGACCTCGGAATTCCCGTCGTCGAAGACTCACGCCAATGATCGGACGGAATTCATCCAGAATGTAGGCTGCCAGATCCGCGCAGGTGGCTTGTGCCTTCGCAAGAGTGCGGGCATCGTCTCTCGGACACGAAATTGATGAATCGGGTGGATAATCTCTCGCTATGGTGGCCATGGTTGTGCGTAAACCATGGCCACCATAGCGCGGCAACGATATCGAAGCCGTGCCGATCGTGTCAGTGCCCTTAGAATGCTGTCGGGTAGTTGACGGCGGCCTGCCAGATGTCGCTGCTCGTCGATTCTGTACGAAGCAGCCCTAGATGGGGAGTGTCGACGAAACGGAAGTTCTCGTCTTTTTCCGATTCCACCAGATCGCCGATCGCGGCCAACGCGAAGATCAATGCTTGAAGGGAATCGACTCCTGCGGTGAAGCTTTCGATGTCGCCATCAGCGAGACCGGAGACGCGCCACGGGCAAAACCAGTCCGGTCCGTCAGTGTCCTGTACCGGTTTTCCCAGTTCGAGTGTGATGTCACCTGACTTTCCTGTGAGCGTGCGAGATGCGACCGACTCGGTAAACGGATACATACTTGTTCTCCTATCCTGCGAGACATGCTGCGTACGTTGCGGCTGCTGCGGCGTAGCAGGCAGCACGCGCTGGCGGGAGCGGAACCCACTTGCATTTTCCTGCAACTCTCGCATAGAGCTTGGCGCATGAGGCCGCCGATCCCTTCTGCATAGGCCCAGCAATGCTGCTCTGCTGCACCGGAACGAGCACCGGCGCAGCGCTGGCCGCGCCGGACGCACCAAATGTGATCCCTAGTGCAAGTGCCCCGGCACCGATCGCAATTCCCAGTCTCTTCATGCCCCACGCTTTCGATGTCCGTAAACAAACCAACCAGGCTTGTCGTATTAGTGTCACCTAACGAGACACTTTTCGCTTGATGGATGAAACTTCAACTTAAATCCGAAGGTCTCGAGACGGAGCAGTAGAACCCGGGTTGTTTATTCAATCCAATTGCTTATAGGCGGGATCGACGGTGCGCCCAGACTTGGTCCGGTAAAGAAGTAAGGGATCGCTGTTGATCGTCACAGAAGGGCAATGGGACGGCCCGGATCTGCGGATCTCGTCGCGAGTGTCCGGATATACAGGTCTGTCAGCGGGGAGAGGGCGTGTGACAGGCGTTCGGCTCGACGTCGCGGCCGTCGGCAAAGGATTTCGACAACGCACAGGCAGCCTGGAGATCCGCGACGAGAGCGGGCAGCTTCGCTGGGCGACCGTCGACGACAGCGCCGTCGCAGCGACACCGCCGCTCCGGGCGGCACAGTGATCAATTCCGACCATTGGACCGAACGCTGGCCCGATCACCCCGTCATTAGGACATTCGACCCCCCGAGGGCCGTGAAAGTAGACATCGGGAGGGCGCTCCCTTTCGGACGCGGAGGAGCATCACGCGCCGATCATGTGAGCATGCGGGTGAAAACATCCGCGCTCTATATGTCCGGGTATCTCGATGCAACCCAACAGTTTTGGGTGAAAATACATTCTCTGCACTAGTCAAGGTGCGACAGGTGTCTGGTCTGCTTTGTTCTCTCGTATGGCGCGTTCGCGAGGGACCGCCCGGGACTTGCGAGGGGCTCGTTGATTCATTCTCTTCCTTGGGCATTTCTTCACTACTCGGGCGGTGTTCCGTTGTCCTTCCCGAGAGCGTCGCGGCGCGTGCGTGCGGCGGTGAGAATCGTGTTGCGGATCCAGACCTCGATGGGTTCGCCGGCTTCGGCGGCGGCGACCGTGCACAACGCGTGTTCAGCTTCGTTCAGGCTGATGGTGAGGTGTTTCGGTCCCGTTGCCTCTGGAGTCCGGCGATGCTCGGCAACTTGCCACAGGGTCTGCTGCCGTAGCTGGGTGAAGTCCACAGAGATCGTCTCTGCCAGTAGTCGAGCACCGGTCGATTCAGGGTCGGTGAGAAGAGCGAGTAGGAGATGCTCGGTGCCGATATGGTCGTGGCCCAGCAGGGAAGTCTCGCGCAGGCTCTGTGCGAGTATCTTTTTGGCGCTCGGGGTGAACGGGATGTCTCCGGACTGCGGATGCTGACTACGACCGGTGGCAGGCAACCGGTAGTCGAGAGCATCGACAGAGACGGCTAACGACTTCAATGTTTGTGCCGCGACCCCGTCGTTTTCGTCGATCAAGCCCAGCAGGATGTGCTCGGTGCCGACATATTCGCAACTGCGGGTGCGCGCCGCGCCGGTGGCCAGGACGAGAACGCGGCGAGCACTGTCGGTGAACCTCTCGAACATCGCCGCTCCCATCGGTTTACGCCGGGCATGCAATCCCTCGACACCCTTTGATGTGTGTGGGTTGCCCTATTCGGCGTCCGCGTATGTTAGGTTTGTAGTGCAAACCAGTCTACATAGGAAACTAAATTGATTGGGGATCCCCGTGACTACCGACGGCGAATCGCGAAATCTTCTCGATGCCGCCGAGGCGGCCAGGACTGCTGCGCGACAAGCTCGACCGCGCGTATGGCTGCCGGTGATGATTCTCGGAGTGATCGTCGCGTTGGCGATGCCGCTCTACATCCGACTGCCCTTTGGCCAGTGGGCTCGGTTCCAGCAACCACCTGGCGTCTTGCAAGGATTCAGTCAGCTGGAGCATCCTGCTTGGGCAGTGAGCTATTGGCTGATCGCGCTCCCGTTGGCTTATGCCGCGATCGCCTGGTATCTGGTCTCACGTAGCAATCGTCGGGGGGTGCGTATCAATACGTCCGGGATCGTGGGTGCGGGAGCCGTTCTGTTTCTGCTGCTTGTCACGGTGACGATGATTGTGCCCCAGGTATTCCGGCAGATCTTACCGGGCAATCTGACAGGGCGTGGGCTACTCCCACTGCTCGTCATCTCTGTCGGCTTACTGATCTGGGCAGTGATGCTCCGTCGGCTCAGTTTGGCGATCGTAGGGGTCGCTGCTCTGACTGCGAGCTTGATCTCGAACCTGTACAACCTCGACAACCCGCTGCGGGCCGCCGGACTGCCAATGTCGAGCGAATACGGACTCGTGGTCAATGTAGCGCTTACGGCCGTCGTTCTCCTTGCTGGCGCCGCCGTTCTGGCTGTCTCGGAACGGAACTGACGATGGGACATCCTTCGTCCGGATTGGACGATATCGCTCACCAGAAAACCCGTCTCGGAATTCTCGCGAGCCTCAGCGAAGCCGATGCAGTGGAATTTCGGTTCTTGCAGGAAGCGCTTGGCGCGACCGCAGGCAACCTCTCACGGCATCTGAGCATCCTGACTGACGCGGGCCTGGTCGAGATGAAAAAGGGATACTCCGGTAAACGGCCTCGAACGTGGATTTCGCTTACCAGCGCCGGACATTCGGCGCTGGTAAGCGAAATCAGATCACTGAAGGCCATCGTGGCCGGACTCGGCCCGGGATTCGCCGATGCCAGGGACAGCTCCGGGCCAGGTACGAGCTAGACGACGTCACCGTGGAGCCCGTCTAGTAGACGTTGGCACATGCGTTACCCCACGATACGTATCCACTGGAGGGGGTTTCTTTGATCCATAGATTGGCGCAAACCTGGCCTACGCCAGTGCCGGAAGTGGTGGCTTGCGGACTGTACGTATCGGCCGTGTTGTAATTCTTGCCGTTCGGACCGGTTATCTGGAAGTGGCCTCTGTAGTAATTGACATTTCCCGGAATGCTGTTCGTCGCAGCGGCATGCCACAGGCTCGGATATCCCGACAGGTACATGTTCGACCACCAGTTGGATACCTGAGCATCACGTGCTCCGACATCAGGTTGGGCCGATGCTGCTGACGGAGCGGCGATCGCCATAGCAATGGCGGCGACAATCGGTGCGATCATCATTCGTTTTTTAACGCGCATGAACATTTCCTCTCGTGACATGACCGGGGGAACAGCATGAAAGCAGCAGCCCAAGAGCCCTAACGCCTTGGACGAGTAGGGATTTGACGACAACCACACCGGAGAGAGTTAGCTCCCAAAAAAATGGAACCGGTTGGTATGCCATTGCGATCATGGTAGATGCACGCCAAAGGTTCGGGGGTGCTTTCGCCAAGATTCCATGCAGGAATCGGTTGGAAGCCACCAGAGGCAGAGTGTCAGAGTCTAATTCGGATGATTTCTTGTCTGTTCTAGTCGACGTTGGATCCCCGTCGTGCAGTTAGCGTGCCGGCTCTTCGAGGAAGGTGGGCGTCATTCGTCGTTTCCTCTCTTCACCCTTGGCAGTCCGATGTCGACTTTGTGACGGATCTGTCGGCGGACTTGATCGCGCTTGGCGTGGAGGTAGGTGAGTGTGAGGTCGATTCCTTCGATTTCGCCTTGCCAGCCTTCGGTTTCGGCGCGTTCACGGCGGGCGATGAGGTCGGTTTCGATGTCGGTCAGGCGTGGGATCATTTTCGGGTCGACGTGCAGCATCGGGCAGCGGATGCAGGCGTGTTCGTGGGCGCAGGGTGTGGCGTAGGGCCGTCCGCAGGCGCCGAGTTCGACTTTCCGTTTGTCGAAGTGTGCTTCGAATTCTGCCCATTCTTCTGCGGTGACGGGGCGGTATTCCTCGGCGGGGCGTGTCGCTCTTCGGCGTTGGAGGTGGGCTTGGTAGTGGCGGGTGACGTCTTCGTCGAAGACGGCGACGTAGCCGCGGGTGGTTTCCAGGTTCAGGTGTCCGAGCAGTGCGGCGCCGATGTGAATCGGTAGGCCGTTGTTGACGAGGTCGGTGACGAACAGGTGGCGGAAATGGTGGGCGCGGAAGTGAATTCCGGTGAAGCGTGGGTCCGTTGCGGCGATTTCTTCGCAGATGGCTCGTAGTCTCGTTCCGATCGCCCCCGTGGTCATGACTTCGACGCGTTGACCGATGTGGCGTTGGAACAGGAACGGTTGCGGGTCGCTGGTGATTCGTTGGTAGTCGTCGTAGCGGGTGGCGAGCGGCACTGATGTCTTGCCTGCGGTGATTCGGCGGATAACGAGGGCGATCACGTGAAACAGTTCCGCTGACATGGGGATGACGCGTTCACGGTCGGACTTGGACGGAGCTACCACGAGCAGTGCGATCACTTCACCGTTCGGTCGCTGGTATTGGCGCACGCTCAGATGGGAGAGTTCGGTGAGTTCTTCGATTCGTAATCCGCTGTGCCGGAGGGTCTCCACGATTGCCCAGGACCAGAATGCTGCGTCTTCCTTGAGGGTGACGTCCATTCGTTTGCCTGTGTTTTCATCGCGGACGTGCACTCGTGGTCTTTCGCCGCGGCGTGCGAGGTTGGTGTCTTCGCGGGAGTAGATCCGGGTGTAGGTCTGGTCGCGGATGGTGAACTGTTCGTCCGGTCCGGCGTCGGTGGCGTGTTCGATCAACTCTCGTAGATGTTCGTATCGTGACTCGACATGCTCGACCAAGACCGGCAGCAAGGGTTGCAAGGTTCGGATCGTGGCGTGAGTGCGTTCGCGTGCCCGCCGCTGGTCTTTGGCGAGGGCGCGCATTTCACTGCGAGGGATCGGGCAGGGCACGGACCACTGCGCCCAGCGCTCCGGCTCGTGCACTGCCCATGCCTGGATGTCGTAGTACATTGCGCGGATCGCCATGAGAACACTGACTTGGCGCAGTCGAGGGCTACCGTCGTCGAGAACGGTAAGGGCAGAACGCCATTCGAGGTAGACAGCTTCCGAGATTCGTAGGTCCGCCTGCTCGGGGTTGATGCGTTCGATTCCTTTCCAGAACAACCGGACCAGCATGCAGGCTTGACGGGAAAGCCCTGAATACGTCACTTCCGCGCATCACCGGTCGAGGTAGTCGATGAGCAGTTGCCGAACGGCCGGATTTGCGACCTGGTACTGATCGACCATCTGTGTGGTCGTCAATTGCGGAGCACGAAGAGCGCCCCGCAGAGTGCTCGGCGCCGAGGCCGGGAACTGGCCGATCGCATGCAGGACCTGCCAGGCGGAGTGGCCTGCGTACTTCCCGTAGTGGACGCCCGTACGCTTCATGGATTGGCGGGTTTGCACCGCGTAGTGCATGAACGCCTCTGGCGTCAGATCCGCCAACGGTATGCCCTGCGTGGTCAGGGCCGCGCAGATGTCGAAGACCGCCCAGCGTCTGTAAACCTCGCTCAGCGGCGACGCACGGACCGCCGATACGAAAGCGTCCAACAGCGGATCGTGTTCTGCTTCGATGAATTGTGTCGTGTAGTTGACGAACTTGTTGACTCGGAACGTGGTGAGTGTCGGGCGGATGATCCGCAGCGCGAACACTGCTTGGGCGGCTTGCGTGAACTCCGAACGGATGGCTCTCCCGTCGCCTACGACGTCGCCGATGGTCATCGTGGCCAGTGGGCTGGCGTCCCAGCGTTCCTGCCAGCTGTTGCCGGGATACCGGGTCAGGTAATCGGCCATTTTGCGTAGTCCCCGATCGCGGATGCGCCGACGGTTGACTGGCGTCGACCACACCTGTGCAGCGATCGTGCAGATGGTCACGATCGGCGCGTCGGCGAGATCGCCGTAGCGGTGCAGGGAACGAGGCTCGGGCGGGGCGGCGATGACGGCAGGTCGTGTGAACTTCGGCGCCGGCAGTCGATACTGATGATCCTGCGGACGCACCACACGTTCTCTCTCAGTTGCCGGCACCGAACACCGCCTCGATGTCCTCGTCGCGGTAGCCCGCGGCGTACGAGAGTTGCGGGCGTGGGCGAGTGAAATGCTCGCGCAGTTTGTCGTGTAGTTCTTCGATGCGCGGCTGCAAGTAGCCTTCGGTCGTCGACAGATGCTGATGCCGGAGAATCGTTTGAACTTCCGGCAACGTCAGCTGCGGGTCGTTCGCCATGCGTACCGCGGCAGTATGCCGAAGATCGTGCAGAGTCCAGTTGGTTCCGAGGATCTCGTTGGCGCGCTGCATGATCCGGCGAAAGGCCCAATAGGTCAGTGGCCTCGTATCACCGCGTAGGGTGCGCCAGATCGGTTCGGCCGGCCCTGGGGTTCCGCATCTGTCGAAGTATCTGGCCAAATAGTCGAAGGCCGCCGGAGACCCGGGAACTGCAGACAGTTCACGTGTTCCTTTCGAGACCACCCAGATCCGCTGCGAGCCCCAATCCACACGGTCACCGGTTACTCCGAGCAGTTCGTTTGCGCGTGCTCCGGACGAGACTGCGAAGGACAGCAGGGCGCGGTCCCGGTCGTGTTTCATCGCGGCGAACAGTTCGTCCCACATCCGATCCGGAAGCGATCGAGGCGCTCTCTGGGACTTCTTCTGTCGAAGCGGAGGACGGCGAAGACGAGGTGCAGGCTCGAGCGGGTTGCGGTGCCCCACCAATCGGCGGCGACCAGGCGAGGTCGGGACAGGGTTCAGCAACGGACCGCGCCCGTAAAGGAGGTGGAACTCGTAGAACTCGGAGATCACCGTCAGCGTATGGTTGATCGTCGAGGCAGAGTAGCCGGCAACGAGCAGCGGCTTGCCGGTTCGCACGTTGACCGAACCTGCCTGCGGCGCTGAAAGATCGGCGCGTCGACGCTGCGGATTGACCGCGCAGCGGAGCCACCCGACCAACAATTCGACTTCAGCTCGCGACGCCTGATGCCATGCCACGTCCACCGCAGCGAGTACCTTCCACCAGCGAAGGAGATCGTGAGCATACGACTTGATGGTCAGTGGACTCATGTCGGAAAGAACGAGATCGGTCAGGTATGCCGTGATCGGCTCTACGTCCGTACCGTTGACGACCACGGAGAACGGCGCACCTGTGGATGGATCCGCTCGCCGGACCTCCCCGACCCGTGGCAGCTCTATCCGTCCCTCGAGAACCTGCCGCCGAATCTCGTCCATCGCCTGCTCCCCGCTGTTGGGATGGCATACCCGCTTTTAGTGCAGTTAACAGACACGATGGGCAATGGTTGGCTTGTAGACAGAGTTCGTGATTGACCATTGACCACATCGCAAAGTACTTCGGAAACGCACTGCCAGTGGTTCGCTGGAGTCGACGACGCCGATTTCAAATCTCGACGTTGCCCCCACGGGTAACATCGAGATCCGATATCGATATCCGACAGTCGGTGAGGTGATGAAAGAATTCCAGCGGGCCGCTGTGCGACTTCACATTCTTCATCACGCTGCGCAGGAACCGATTTACGGGGCGTGGATGTCGGAAGAACTCGCTCATCACGGTTACAAGATCAGCCCGGGCACCTTGTATCCGACGCTGCACCGTCTTGAAGTCGACGGGCTTCTCGAATCGGAATCGATTGTCTCCGAAGGACGCAATCGCAGGGTGTACCGCGCCACGCAAGCCGGAGAGGCAGCTCTGGCCGAGGACCGTGCGTCCTTGGCGGAACTGGCACGTGAAGTGCTCGGCCCATCCTGGGCTGAGAACTGATCTCACCGAACAGGTTTCGTGGTCCTCTAACGTGCCGCGTAGAAGAGCGCGCCGATCGCGAGTACACCGATGCCAGCGGCGACTGATGCGGCTGGCAAGAATGCTGCCAGCACTATGCACCCGATTCCTCCGAGCGCCGGCACCACACGAGTGCGAGCGTGCGGTGACAACGTCCACGCGGACGCATTCGCGATCAGGTAGTACGCCAGTACTGCGAATGAGGAGAACCCGATCACCTCACGGACATCGACGGTGGCCGCGATGACGGCGACGACCACGCCGACGACCAACTCGGCGCGGTGGGGCACTCCGAACCGCGGATGAACCTGGGCCAGAGCGTGTGGCAGATACCCGTCTCGCGCCATCGCGAACGATGTTCGTGAGACCCCCAGCACCAGCGAGAGCAGTGAGCCGAGTGCTGCGATGACAGCGCCGACCCGCACGATCACCTCGAACTGGCCGAATCCCGCCGCCCGCACTGCCTGTGCCAGTGGATCGGTCGCCGCAGCGAGTCCTTCTGTGCCTAGTGCGCTCAAAACCGCGATCGCCACCACCGCGTACACGATTAGCGTGATGGTCAAGGCGATCGGGATGGCGCGCGGGATGGTGCGTTTCGGGTCGCGAACTTCCTCGCCGAGGGTGGCGATCCGTGCGTAGCCGGCGAACGCAAAGAAGAGCAGGCCGGCAGCCTGCATTACTCCGATGAAGGTCGCCGAATCATCTGTCGTGAACGGTGAGCGTGCGGTGGAAGCGCCGGTCAGAGACACGATCACCACGAGTGCGAGGACCGCCAGAACCACGGTCACGATGATTCGAGCCAGCATCGCCGACTTCTGCACACCCACGTAGTTCACACCGGTGATCACCAGCACTGCGGCGACTGCAACCGCATGCTCGTGGCCGGACCACGCATATGTGCCCACGGTCAACGCCATGGCCGCGCACGAGGCTGTCTTGCCGACGACGAATCCCCATCCTGCTAGATATCCCCAGAAGGGACCCAAGCGTTCGCGGCCGTAGACGTAGGTGCCGCCGGATTCCGGATACAGCGCAGCCAACCGTGCGGAGGACATCGCATTGCAATAGGCGATCACTGCTGCGGTGGCCAATGCGATCAGCAAACCACCGCGAGCTGCTGCGGCTGCTGGTCCGAGGGCTGCGAAGATTCCGGCGCCGATCATCGCGCCCAGCCCGATGATAACCGAATCGGTGACCCCGAGCCGACGTTGCAACGTCGGTGAATCACCTGCACGTGCAGACGACGGCGGCTTCTCGCTTTGCGATGACGTCACAACATCCACTTCTGTTGACCCTTATATCGTTTTCCGATATCGAGACTCGATAATAGTGGTGAAGGCGGCAGACTGGGCGGTTGGGAGATGTCCGGCTGGTGAACGATTGCTCCTCTGAACACGTCACTGTTACAGAGGAGTTTGGCGCGGGATCGGATTGCGCACTGCTCTCTTGTAACTCAGCTGAGCCGGTTCGCATCTACTGCGGTCAATGACCGCCAGTACACAAGCTCGGGTGCGTGCGAGTTCCTGCCGAAACCGGCGATGGAAGAACGGGTCTCGATCTCTGGCTATGGGTGACGGCCGACGCCGTCCACCTGCGTCCGGCGAATTGACACGTGGAAGACGGAACTCGCAGTAGGCGCTAACGCGCAGCTCGGGCTCCTGTCGTGGAGACGACGCGGCAACTGCCGTACGGGTGAGCGTCGGCGCATGTGGCGTTCGATCGCCGAATGCGCTCCCACTTCTGTAACCGTTCCGTAACCAGATTGGGAAGGGTGTGCTGTCGCGTTCCTGTCTTGGGAATCTGGGGTGGCCACCGTGCTGGGCTTGGACGAGGTGTACGCCAATCAGAGCCCCGCCGACAAGGTCGCTGCCGTGCGGGCCGAACGGGAACGCGCCGTGACCGTGATGGTCGGCGACGGCGTCAATGATGCCCCTGCTCTGGCTGCGGCCACGGGCGGCGTCGCGATGGGCGCCCGCGGTGCAACGGCCTCCTCCGAGGCCGCCGACATCGTGTTGACGACCGACCGTTTGGACAGGCTGGCCGACGCGATGGACATCGCACGTTGGTCACGGCGCATTGCGGTCCAAAGCGCGGTGGCGGGGATGGTGTTGTCCCTGCTGGCGATGGGTGTTGCCGCGGTCGGACTACTGCCGCCGGCGGCGGGGGCGTTTCTGCAGGAAGGCATCGATGTCGCGGTGATCCTCAATGCCCTGCGTGCGCTGCGAGGCAACCCTGCCGCCGGGATTGAGTTACCGGATGGCACCGAAGCGATGCTGCGCCGCTTTTCCGGCGAGCACGACCAACTACGCGACGCACTGACGCTGCTGCGTGATGCCGCCGACAATGTTTCTGCCGGGTCTGGCAAACCTGCGATCGATGCCTTGACCCGAGCGCAGAACTTTCTCACCGAACGACTATTGCCGCACGAGGACGCCGAACAGACCGAGCTGTATCCGGCGTTGGCGATGCCGCTGGGCAGCGCCGAGGCAACGGCCACAATGAGTCGAACCCACGCCGAGATCCACCGGCTGACCGACCGCATCGGCAACCACCTGCAACTGGCTCACGAGGCCGGCGGCATCCAACCCAGCCAGGTCGACGATCTGCGGGCCTGCCTCTACGGGCTGCATGCATTGCTGCACCTGCACTTCCTGCAAGAAGAAGAGAACTACTTCACTCTCGCCGACACCGAACTCCCCGAAGGGCGAAAGACAGCACTGACCGGGCGCGCCCCGTCGATATCTGGAGAAGGGTGCACGTGACATCGAAGAACGGGTTCCCTCAGTCCTCAGCCGACTGGAGTGTTCCCGATTTGATGGGCACGCTCAATTCCGGTAGCGCTGTTTGCGGTGCCCGGACCTCTGAGGCGGGAATTCCGTCCTGAGCTCCGGTGTTTGGCGGTGTTTCATGAACTATGTGCTCGCTTGGGTAGCGCCGTCGCAGACCAACCATCCGGTGACCCCAACGAGGTGTGGGATTGCATCGAAACTTGATGCTCTCGTCCGACTCGTTTCCGCTTTTCATGCAGTTGTTCCGATCTCTCCTTCTCGGTGTTCCTGGCCTGCACCCGGTATACCCCCTGGGGTACTTGACATACCCTGGGGGGTATATGGCAACCTGTAGTCAGCGCACTCCACAGGACAGGGAAGGTTGTTCGATGATCCTCGAGCAGTACTACATCGAGTGCCTCTCGCATGCGTCGTACATGATCGGTGACGAGAGCACCGGCCGTGCCATCGTGGTCGACCCGCGCCGCGACATCGCCGAATACCTCGAGGACGCAGCCCGCTACGGAATGACCATCGAGGGTGTCGTCAACACGCACTTTCATGCGGACTTCGTCTCCGGCCACCTCGAGTTGCTCGAGGCGACCGGTGCGTGGATCGGCTTCGGTGAAACCGCGGACACCGACTACCCGATTCGCCGACTGCGTCACGGCGAGCACCTGACGCTGGGGGAGGTGGACATCGAGATCCTCTCCACCCCAGGTCACACATGGGAGTCGATCAGTCTGCTGGTGCGGGAGAATTCAAATGCCGCGCCTTCCGCTGTGCTGACCGGGGACTCTCTGTTCATCGGCGACGTCGGTCGCCCCGACCTTGCAAACCTCGGCGACGGCACCAACACCGACCTGGCTCGGGCGATGTACCGCACAGTCCACGAGACGCTGCTGACCTTGCCCGATGAGGTGACCGTCATGCCGGCCCACGGCGCAGGATCGTCCTGCGGCAAGAACCTCTCGACCGAGTTGACCTCCACCATCGGCGAGCAACGCCGCACGAACCCGTCGGTGCAGCCGATGAGCGAAGACGCGTTCGTCGCTCTGGTCACCGACGGCCAGCCTGCGGTGCCGGAGTATTTCTCCACCGATGTCGCCCTGAACAAGTCGAATCGCGCACTCCTCGAACAAGACCGGCGTATTCCCGAACTCTCGCCGGGAGAGCTCCGGAGTGAAATGGACAGTGGAACACGTGTTCTCGATGCCCGCACCCCCGAGGACTTCGCGGCCGGGCATCTGCGGGGTTCGGTCAATGTCGGTTTCGACGGTAGATTCGCCGAAACCGGCGGCATGGTCGCCGATATCGGCGAGCGCATCGTACTCATCGCCAATCCGGGTGAGGAACAGGATGCGGCGATGCGTTTGGCGCGCATCGGATCCGACAACGCAGCCGGGTACCTCACCGTCGACGCCGACGGCACTTTCCCAGGCGCGCTCGCCGACCTTGTCCGCCCTGCGCTGCGCACCACGGTGTCCGAGCTCGAAGAGCTGCTGGACATGGATGCTGTCACGTTGATCGACATCCGTAACCCCGGCGAGCGCGACTTCGGTGTCATCGACGGCGCACAGTCGATTCCCCTCGCCCAGTTGCGTTCCCAACTCGCGGACCTGCCACGAAACAAGCCGATCGTCGTTCACTGCGCCGGCGGCTGGCGCTCGTCCGTCGCGGCATCACTGTTGCGGGCCGACGGCATCGAGAACGTCAGCGACCTGGTCGGCGGATACACGGCTTGGGCCGAACGCGCTGCCGAGTCCAACTGATTGACAACAACTTTCGTGCCCAGAACAGGGCACCGCACCCCTGACGAGGAGTTCCCACCATGTGTTACACCACGACATGTTCCTCCTGCTCCAAGACCACCTGGGCAGGATGCGGCCAGCACGCCGACCACGTCATGGCCGGCGTCCCGAAAGCGCAGCGCTGCACCTGCGCCCCTGCCGCAGCCGCTCCGCCCGGCTTCTTCCGCTCCCTCTTCGGACGCTGACCCGCCGCACCGGATGACCCGGCGCTCGCTCACGCTCGAACCCTTCACATCTTCAGGAGTCAACCAATGTCCAGTAACACCAAGGTCGGGGACGGCGTTTCGCCGATCTCACACGCGTCCGGCGGGGTACTCGGCCGCATGGGCGCATCGATGGCCGGCAACGCACAATGGGTGCTCGGCGTCTGGCTGATCGTGCTCATCGCACTCGGTGCCGCCGCACCGTCGGTGTTCAGTTCCCTCGCCGGCGCCGGATGGCAGGCCAACGGATCCGAATCCGTCCAGGTCCGCGAACTCGCGCAGGAACACTTCGGCGGCAACTCTTCCGCCGCGGTCCAGGTTGTCGTGCATTCCGACGACCGCACCGTCGACAGCCCCGACATGCAGCACACCCTCACCGAGGTCACCGATGTCTTCGCCGGGGACCCTCGCTTCGGTGCGATCGTCGCGCCCCAGCCGGGAATGTCCATCAGCCCCGACGGGCACACCGGAATTCTCATCGCCGGCGCCAACGCAAGCTCCGACGAGATGGTCAAGGCCGTCGACGATCTCAAGGGGGAGTTGACTGCCCTGTCCGGTGACGGCATCGAGGTCTATCCCACCGGTACTTCGGCACTGTGGAGTGATTTCAACAAAGCGAACCACGATGCGATGATTCAGGCCGAACTGTTCTCCTGGCCGGTCACCCTCGCGATCATGGTGCTCGCGTTCGGGTCCCTCGTCGCCGCAGGGCTCCCGTTGCTGTTGACTCTGGCCGGGCTCGTCGCCTCCGCAGGTGGCCTGGTCCTGCTCAACCAGGTCACTCCGATCTCGGTGTGGGCGATGAACTTTGCGATGATGTTCGCTCTCGCCCTCGGTATCGACTACGCCTTGTTCATCGTCTCCCGCTTCCGCGACGCGATACGCCATGCATCGTCGCCGCGGGCGGCGGTCGCGGAAACCATGGACACCGCGGGCAAGGCCGTCGTCCTGTCCGGAATCACGGTGCTCGTGAGCCTCTCTGCGGTCCTGCTGGTTCCGGCACCGGCCGTGCGGACGATGGCTATCGGCATCATGCTCGCCGTGTTCTTCGTCCTGCTCGCCTCGATGACTCTGTTGCCTGCCGTTCTCGGGAAACTCGGCACCAAGGTCAATGCTGGATCCCTGCCCTACGCCAAGCGTCAGGAACACCGCTCCCCGAAGTTCGCCGCCTGGGGCGAGCTGCTGCACAAGCACCCGTGGCCGTTCGCCATCGGTTCGCTCCTGGTACTGATCGCACTGTCGATCCCGGTGCTCGGGCTCAAGGTGGCGATGCCCTCCATCGCGGTTGTCCCCGCCGACGCCCCGGTCCGCCAGGGCTACGAACTCGTCCAAGCTCAGATGGGTGAGGGGGCGCCGGGCATGTTGCAGATCATCGCCCCCGCCGCGGAGGGCGCGCAGACAGCGCAGGCTGCTTCCGGAGTCGACGGCATCGCCATGGTGACGCCGCCGCAACCCGCACTCGATGGCAGCGACTTTGTGATGTTGCAGGCCATGCCTACCGTCGACCCGTCCGACGCACAGATGGGCACCATCCTCGACACCTTGCGTGCGGACCTTCCCTCGGGCGCTCTGGTGGGCGGCGCACCGGCGGAGAACCTCGATCTGCAGCAAGCGCTGAACGACTACCTCCCGCTGATCGTCGGCATCATCCTGGTTCTCGGGTTCCTGCTGCTCCTGGTGGCGCTGCAGGCGCCGTTGATCGCCATCCTCGGTACCGTGGTCAGCTTGCTCTCCACCGCCGCCGCATTCGGGGTCGCGAAGTTGATCTTCCAGGACGGGCACGGCGCGTCGTTGCTCGGTTTCACCCCGCAGGGGTTCCTCGACGGGTGGGGGCCGGTGTTCTTCTTCGCGATGATCTTTGCGATCGCGATGGACTACACCGTGTTCTTGTTGGCCACGGCGAAGGAGCATTACGAGCGCTCAGGTGATCCCAAGGTCGCGCACGTCGACGGCCTGGCTCATTCGGGGCGGGTGATCCTCGCCGCTGCCGCGGTGATGGTGGCCGTGTTCTTCACCTTCGCGCTCGCTGATCCGTTGCCGCCGAAGGAGATGGGCATCATTCTCGGTGTCGCTGTACTGCTCGACGCGGTCCTGATTCGGCTGATCCTGTTGCCGGTGCTCCTGCGGTTGACCGGGCATGCCGCGTGGTGGTCCCCGGCGTGGTTGCGAAAGGTATTGCCCAACATCAGTTTCTCGCACTGACAGGTTCGGATGGCGTGGTTCGGCCACTGTGACGCACAGATCTGCCGAACCACCCACCCGGATATACCCGTAGGGGTATATTTGAGGTTACTGATTCATCTTCGGAAGGAACTCCCATGGTCGGCGACGAGGACAGCATCGCATTGGTACTCAACCGGCTCCGCCGCGCGCACGGCCAGCTCGCCGGAGTGATCTCGATGATCGAACAGGGCCGGGACTGCAAGGACGTCGTCACTCAACTCGCTGCGGTCTCGCGGGCCCTGGACCGGGCCGGCTTCAAGATCGTCGCTACCGGGCTGCGTGAATGCATGACCGGCGGTACCGAGAACGGTAAGGAACCGATGACCGAAGCCGAACTCGAAAAGCTTTTCCTCGCGCTCGCCTGAGCCCGAGGCGGCGACCGCGGAACAACGAACGGAAAGGACGGCACCGACGGTTATGGCAGCTCTGCCACGGCACCACGGCTGGACCATCGAACGGATCGTTCCACTATTGGGCGGGATGGTCGTCCTGCTCAGTGTGGCGCTGACGCTCGCCTTCTCCATGTGGTGGCTGCTTCTCACCGTATTCGTCGCTGCGAATCTGCTGCTCTACAGCGCAGTGGGCTGGTGCCCGATGAGCCTGATACTCCAACGCCTCGGCATCCCGCGGCTCGGCACCCGCTGACCGATCCCAGACCCCCAATCCCCTGGAAAAAGGACGTAGATCATGCAACTCGCACTCACGGCCACCCTGAACACCACCTTCGACGACGCTGTCGAACGCACCCGTACAGCATTGTCCGAGCAAGGTTTCGGGATACTCACCGAGATCGACATGAAAGCGACCCTCAAAGCCAAGCTCGACGAGGACATGGAGGATTACCTCATCCTCGGCGCCTGCAACCCGCCGTTGGCACATCGAGCCGTCGGAGTCATGCGGCAGATCGGATTGCTACTGCCCTGCAACGTCGTCGTGCGCGCCGATCCCTCCGCCGAGAACACCGTCATCATCGATGCGATGAACCCCGCCCTCATGGCCGAGGTGACCGGCGAACCAGCACTGCAGTCCGTCGCCGACGAGGCGACCACCAGGCTGCAGGCAGCTCTCGATTCGCTTACCGCGCAGTAGAACCGAGCTCGAACAACTACCGGAGATCTCGAACACCGGTGAGCAGAAAGGGCGTCGATGACTCTCGCAATCGCACTCGCAGCCGGTGCAGTCATCGGTGTCCTGCTCGGACTCCTCGGCGGCGGCGGATCCATCCTCGCCGTACCGGTCCTGGTATTCGCACTGGGCCTCGACATCGACCAAGCAATCCCGATCTCACTGATCGTGGTCGGCGCCGCCTCGGCGGTGGGCGCGATCCCCAAAGTCCGCGCCCACCTCGTGCAGTGGCGACTGGCGGCGGTGTTCGCAGCCGCCGGCATCCCCGCAACCTTCCTCGGCAGCGCCCTGGGGCGAGTGCTCCCGCAGTCCGCCGTGATGATCGGGTTCGCCGCGGTCATGATCATCGCCGGTGCTCGTATGCTCGCCGACCGCGGCGATACCGGGACTGCCTGCAGCGTAGGGGATTCCGGCATCAACTGGCGCCGCTGCGCACCTCGCGCGATCCCCGCCGGCTTCGCGGTCGGTGTTCTGACGGGGCTCTTCGGTGTCGGCGGCGGATTCCTCATCATCCCCGCGTTGGTGCTCATGCTGGGCATCGATATGCAGATCGCGATCGGAACGTCGCTTCTGATCATCGTCGCGAACTCCGCCGCCGGCTTGATCTCACATCTCGGTAGCGGAGTCACCATCGACCTTGCCATCACGATCGGTTTTTCCGGCGCCGCGATCGTCGCGTCCTTGGTCGCAGGTCGGTTCGGTAACCGTGTCGATACCGGAAAACTTCAACACTGGTTCGCGTACCTGGTATTCGTTGTCGCCGCCTACATTCTGCTCGATACACTCGTGTTGAACCTCTGACCTCTCCACCCGAGAGAATCCTGGCCGTTTCAGGCTCCGGTGTTTCGTTGACACGATCGATGCACAGAAATCCGCCGTCCTGCTGTGCGCTGCGGCGGATAGACTTTGGTGATGCCCCGACCCGCGCGTGCGGTTCACATCCGATCGGGTTGTGGGGCGTTGTCGCTATCGGTGTCGGAGGAATGGTCGGTGGCGGGATTTTCGCTGTCCTTGGGCTGGCGGTACAAATAGCCCAAGGCGCCGCGCCGCTCGCGTTCCTCCTGGCAGGGCTGATCGCATTGCTGACCGCGAGATCGTATGCGCTGCTCTCGAAGTCGTACCCGAGCGGCGGCACGGTCACGTTCGTCAACCGCGCATTCGGCACCGGATTGTTCTCCGGCGGGATCAACGTGTTGCTGTGGCTGAGCTACATCGTCATGTTGGCCCTGTACTCTCAGGCGTTCGGAAGCTACGCCTCCACCTTTCTGCCACTGGACTATCGCAGCATCGGTAAACATATCTTTCTCACCGCGGCGGTCGTCCTCATCACCGTCCTCAACATCGCCGGCGCATCTGCGATCGCTGGCACCGAACGCTATGTCGTGGCTTTCAAGATCGCGATCTTGGTGTTGTTCGTCGCGGTCGGGCTGGCCGGTGTGTCCGCGTCGCGGGCGCCGCCGAGGACGTCGATGATCCCGGCCGCACCCTCACGAGGGCCTACTACATTTCGGTGTTGTTCGTGATCGTGCTGTACGTGCTCGTCGCTGTCGTCTCGGTGGGGGCAGTGCCGCTGGCGACCCTGATAGACGCGCGTGACTACGCGCTGGCCGAGGCCGCCCGTCCCGCACTCGGAGCAGTCGGATTCACGATGATCGCCGTCGCGGCGATGCTCTCGACCGTATCGGCGATCAACGCCACCCTGTACGGATCAGCTCGGATGATCTATGTCATCGCCAAATCGAGAGAACTACCTGCCCAACTCGAACGGCCCATCTGGAATCGTCCGATCGAAGGGTTGCTGATCACCTCCGGATCGACCGTCGTGCTCGCAAACGCGCTGGACCTCAACAGCATCTCCACCATGGGCAGCTCAGGTTTTCTCATCATCTTCGCCGTAGTGAACGCCGCTGAAGCTCGCACAGCGCGGTGGCGTGGATCGGCGCCGTGGATCTCCATCGCGGCGGCGACGGCATGTGCCGGCGCATTTGGCAGCTCTTCTCGCCGAGAGCGCTCTCGGCGCTGCGACCGTCCTTGCGGTCATGGTGGCGATGTCTTTCGGCATCGAAGCACTCTTCCGGCACGTCCGCGGTCCAACACCCCAACTCTGATTGTCGAGGTTCGGTTCGACTATCGCTGTTCGGCGATGGAAGTACGTGCGGTTGTGGATTCGGGTTTGTTAGGAGGTGAGGACCTGGTCGGTAGCGGTGATCCAGCGAATCCAGCCGCCCTGAAAGTTGGTTTGCCGGCCGTCGGGGACCTCGAGTTCGTCGGAGGTGGGGAGCCCGAATCGGCCACTCTCGAAGCCTTGGCGTCCCCATTCGTCGAAGATCGCCCCGTAGACGGGGTGAGTGCCGGCCTCTGAGAAGTAAATGTTGCCGTGTTCGAACCGGTTAAAGCGTCCCGAATCATCCGGCGTGCTCATCTCGCCGCTGGTAGGCCAGCCGACTCCGGAGGTCGGCCCACCGACCGCGGCGTACTTGTCACCGATTTGCCCGTACACTTCCCAGGCCCCGGTGACCTCCGTCCAATAGATGGCGCCGTCGGTGAAGCTCTGGGCTTGTCCACCGTCGCGTTCCTCTTCGCCGCCGATGCACCGGCCGAGCGGACTCTCTTCCCCGCCGATCGCAATATAGCGAGCGCCGATTGCCCCGTGGGGCAGACAACAGCTCGACCCATCGTCGGAGAACCATGAGCAGCCGCCCACCCCGATCAGCAGCGCCAGCACCGCCGTCGCCCGGATTCCGCGAATGATCACCATGGCGCATCGCCCCATTTATCGGTTGTCATTCGAGCATCCCACACCAGTTGGCGCTGGCACCAGGCTGAGGTGGAGGCGTGAGGCTTTCGTTGAGCGATTTAGCCGTGCGTAACCTCATCGTCAGATATATCCTGAAGGGTGGGCGAAGGGCGAGTTCACCCTCTGCTCCGGTAGATCCGGAGAGCAAGGAGAGCGCCGGCAAACCGATCACCACCGCCGCCAAACGAGCTCGGCTTCAGCGCCGCCGCGCTCCACAAGTGGGTTCGCCAAGATCAAGTCGGCCGGGCGAACGGCCAGGTATCACGACAACAGAATCGGCGCAGTTGTCGAAGGCAAACAAGCGCATTCGTCCAGCTCGAAGTAGAAGCGGACATCCTCCACACCGCTGCGACGCTGTTCGGGGAGAACCACCCGGCCCCAAAAGGATTCACCCGGTGATCGACACGCTCGTCGACGCCGGGCATCCGGTAAAGGTCTGTTGCAGGCTTCTCGGCGTCAGCAGCCCTGGCTACTACATGTACAAGATCCCCGACCGATGTCACCGACACGGATGCGCCTCCAGTGGCTCACAGGGCTTATCCGCGAAGTCCACGCAGCTTCGCGACAAACCTACGGGTCTCGACGTGTGCATGCGGAGCTCACACGCGGTACGGACATCGTGGTCAGCGAAAACCTCGTGGCCGAACTCATGAGGCTCGCCGGCATCGTCGGCTTGCCTGGTCCGGCGACGGTCAAACGGTTGAAGTTCGCGACAGCCGACGAACTCGTGTACCGGAAGTTTCATCGTCTCTCACAAAATGAGTTGTGGGTCAACGACATTACCGAACATCCAAGGGGCCGTGAGGGAAAACCACTAGCGGTCAACACGTACACCACATATCAGGGTTCAGGTTTTCGCGTTGGCCGAGGAGGTTGCAGTGCTTCGGTGTAGCGCTCGCGAAGTAGCATTGACAGTGTGTCCACCTTTGCCGGTTCGGACGCACGGCCCGCCGGGAACTGCCACACAGAAATCGGTGGGCCACCTGTGGACTGCACGCTTCGCCTGCCAGGCACAGTGCGCACCCATTCCGCCCGGTTGCTACTGACGAGCAACCGGGCGGACCACATCAATTCACGAACTGGCTGCCCTGGTGCCGTCACCCGCAGTCGAATAGGTGCTACCGAAAGCGTCCGTCAGCCGATAGAGATGAATAGCATTACCGCAGCGGCAATTCTGAGTGGTCAGTTCGGTCGCACAAGCCCACACCCGCCAGTCCGCTGGCGGGTGTGGGCACCCGCGTATCGTCGATGTTGAGGCCAGTTGTCGGACGGTATTGAGAGGGATGACTCGCCTCCAATCCCCGCCGACCTGCCCCTCCCGGGCCGACGGGCCCACATCCGCACAGTGCCTCCCCAGCAATGCATCGGGACTTCTGATGATCCGGGGAGCGTGTGTGCTGAACGCGTTGATCAAACAGCCAAGTGCCCGTTACCGGGCGACGACTGGTACCGGAAACCAGCTCTCCGTATATTTTCGGTGGCGGCATCACCCGGTCCCCAAACTTCGGGTATGGCGACGTCCCGCTGGCGCGATCTCCCCAGATCGTCGCTGGGGCACCACGAACGATGCGCCGCTTCCGCCTCGGTTCTCGGCGCACCCAGGGTTCACCGGCGTGCCGATCACACACTCGTCGGTGAACCCTGCACGCCGCCCGCATCGGCGCCGGATCGGGCTGTTAGTCCTTTATTTACCTTGTCGAACGCAACCCGCTAGACCAAACCTCTTGTGCTGTTTTAGGTTCGGTAGGTGGGGTTGGACATGAGGGGTCTGCTCGACACGGCAGGTGGGTCGTTGTGTGCTGTGTGCTCAGCGTCGACGGCGTTCGAGGAACCCCGGTCGATAAATATTGTCGGCCGGGGTTTCGATTCCGCTGCCCCCGGCTACCCATCTGGTGCGGCAAGGTAGTCATTCGAGTTCGGGGATGTCGCACACGACCTGCCTGCTGGCTGTCACTCGCCGGGGGTGGGTCGCCCCTCGTTGTGACCACGGGTGCCCGGGCTCGCGACTTCGTCCGCTCGCACGCAGCTTGCGTCGTTACGCTGACGTTCGTGATGCGTCGGCTGAAATTCATGGTGCCTGCAACTGTGGTGGTGTCCGCGACCGCCGTCGTTGTCTGGGCTGTGCGGGTGAGGCATCCGTCCGGTGCGCCGCGAGGGCACGGAAAAGTTCGGTGAACGTCGAAAGTCCTTGACCGGCAGCAATAAACACAACTCCGTTTTCCGGGTGCATCGAGTCGTTTCTTTACCTATCCCGTGATGGCGGCGGCGCGTTAGGCTCTCATATTGTCCGTCGTTGGGCAGAACCCCCCTACGAGTTCTGCCCAACGGCGGACCTTCCGACCTGCGTGTCCGTCTCCCCAGACTGCGGCGCGCAGACGCTCACTCGGCGTCCCCGACGGCACGCCGAGTGGGCACCCCCTGAATGCCTGCCTCTCTCGGCATCGGTCGGTATCAGGTCCGGCGGGTCACCTCGTCCTTCGGTAAAGTCGGCTGCGCTTTCCGATTGTCCATCGGGATGCACGCCTCACTCGTGCGCGGTCACACGTAGGCGGGCGAGGCACCCGACCGGCGTGCCGTCTCATTTGGTCTGCTGCGGCGCGCACGGACCGCCGAAGTGCGACTGGAATCGCCTCGGCGGTCCACCTGAACGATGCGCCCTTCCTTTGCAGGCTCAGACGCACGCCCCCGTGTGGGGGGTGCTCCCATCTGCAGTTCCACTTCGCTCACACGTGGCTGGCTGACTTCGATTCCGGCAGGGCGTTGCCTTGGTCCGCTCGATCGATAGTGGCCAGCGACTGGGCAGGCCACCGATGTTTGCACGTGAATAGTTGGGCCACCTTTCGTCAACTTCACCTCGGTTGGCAGACTTGAGAGCTGTGAAGCACCGAAATCCCGACCACAATCCGGAAATGACCGAGGCAGTCTTCCAATACGGCGCGGACGGCTACGAGCTGCCTGTCGACGAGGTAAAGCGCCTGATGTTGGATGTCGCGACCATCATGAACGGTCGGGGCACAGGTCTGGTTCGGGCGACGATAGAAGGATCTGAGAAAGTTTTCCTCATCTCGGCCGGAGCGCTTGTCACCTTCCATGTCCCGATCGGAACGGAGTACGAATACCAACACACGTCGTAGGCATTGTCGCCCCGTATTTTCCTGAGCGGCCGGGAGCACACAGGGAACGTCAGCGCGGCCGGGCGCGTGAAATGCAAAATGCCCCCGACCTCGATACCTGAGTTGCGGGAGTTGCCGCTGCCTCTCCTGCCGGGTCGCTCTTGCGGTAGCCGAGGTGCTCGTCCATCTCGCCTTCGAGCGCGCACTCCACGACCAGCCTGGTCAGTTTCGCCGGCAACCCGCCATCGCCGGTCAATGGCAGCCCTTCGGCTCGCGCCTGCTCGACCAGCTCTTTGATCCGCGCATCGCTGACGCCCGGCTGAACCGAGTTCGTCTGTGCCGCATGATCAATCACATCAGTCACAGTGGCGAATCGTCTTTCAGAGTTACACCGTTTGTTCTTGCAGTCCCCAAAACTCCGCAAGTTCTTTTGGGGCACCGGATTTGATGCGTGTGAGTGCCTCGAACATCGCCAAGTTCCCCACCCGAGGGCTCGGGTCTGCGTAGGCGGCGACAAGTCACTGATATATGTGTTCGGTGACCTCGACATCGTTGTGCTGCTCGTCCGCGAATACAGACTCGGTTCTTACTCTTTGTTTGTCGGTGCGCAACGTCTCGCGCGTCAGCGGATGCCGTACAACGGATCACCCCTGCGACCGCGGTGTCCGAGTGTGACCTTTGCGCGGCGCTTCGGTTCGCGGGATGCCGGCACGCGCTGTTTCCTCGACCGTGCGGATGGGTAGGACCATGGGTATGAAGCGGTGCACGCCGACGGTGTGTTGGAGGGCTGTCGGGCCAGGTGCCTGCGGTTAAGCAGTCAGCCGTAGGCGCCGCTCGTCATTCGGGTCTGCTTCTGCCATTTTGTGAGAAGTAGATGGTCGAATGCCAACTGTCGGGGTGGAAGGAGTCGGGCATGATCATCGTCGGGATTGTCGTGTTGATCGTCGGCTACTTGGCTGGAATTCCGATCCTGTGGACGTTCGGCATTGTTCTCGTGATTGTCGGAGCCATCCTTTTCGCCCTCGGTGCGGCTGGACGCGGGGTCGGTGGCAGGCGGCACTACTACTGAAGCCGTCGCGACGTTTGCTCCACCTTCCCTCGCAACCCTGTCCGATCTGATATCAGGTAAAGAGGTGCCGACGCCTCCACGATTGATGGTGGGTATCGCTTCGCCGCGGCGTTGCCGGCATGCCAAAGGGCGAGTCACTTCCGCCGCCAGAGACTTCGTCATCTGACACCAGACACTCGCGGCTGAGGAGCGGAACATGTTTGATCAGAACGCATCTCGAAAAAAATAGCAACGACGCTCGGGTCGGCGACGCCGGGGATCGAGGACACGCGGTGGGAACGGATCAGGATTCGAGACCGTCCGGTCGGATGTGGGTGCCGCGCAGTCGCGGCGCTGTCAGTGGAATTTTGCTGATTTTGCTCGGTCTCTGGGGAGCGCTCATTCCTTTTGTGGGGCAGTACTTCTCGTTTGCTTTCGTGCCGGATCAAGCATGGACGTGGACCTCCGGTAGGGGGTGGCTCGAGGTACTCCCGGGTGTGGTGACGGTGATCGGCGGGATTTTGCTGTTGTTCAGTGCGAATCGCGCTGTCGCCAGCCTCGGGGCGTGGATGGCGGTCGTCGGTGGCGCGTGGTTCGTCGTGGGCCCGGTACTGGCTCCGGTGCTGCATCTCGGGGAGCCCGGAACGCCCTCGGCGGCCGAAGTTGCGATCAAAACGGTGCAGCAGTTGGCATTTTTCGAGGGCCTCGGTGTCGTGATCCTGTTTCTCGGATCCTCTGCGGTCGGGCGGATGTCTCTGCGCAGCCACCGCGATGTACTACGCGCACAACGGCAGGTAGAGAACGAAAACGGATCTCCGGGGCCCGCGAGAACGGCGCCCACCTCGTGATCCCCACTATCGCCACCCTGCGCGAATGTCAGGATCGCAAGTCTCCGGCCGTGCTGGAGGCTGCCCTCGACCGTCGAGCGGGCACTAGGTTTCAACCTGATGTGGGTGCGAGCGATGATCGCGGGACTGTCAGATCCGTCTCTGCGGAACTCGTCGACCGAGTGGTGTGCCACGACACGCGTGATTCGCACCTACATCGGAGGACTCCGCTTTTGGAGTTTTGGACAAACCGGGACCAGAATAGTTTGGCGGCAGAGCAATTGAGTTCGACGACCATCGGTGGTTGACGGATTTCTTCGGTGACGCTGACTTCATCGTCGTCGCGGACGGTGGTGTCGCCGGGTTCGACTCTGAGGGCGCTTTCGCTTGCCATGTGAGGGATTTCTCTACATATTTCAGGTGTCGTGGGACAACACGCGGCGAAGGACGAGTCGGCGGAGACCCGGAAGAGTTGGCGGAGGAGTCCGGGAAAGGCGGGTGTCAACCATGGTGGTCGCCTCGTTTCGGTGGCGGTGGAATCCGGCGGCGGCGGTGACGGTCGACCTGCCGGCCCGCAGCGCGGTCCGGAGCCCTACTCGATGGCCGGGGGCCATCGTCACCGGTCGGGGTGCGGGTGAGCGGAATTTCAGTTCGGAGGCTGTCTCCGGGGCGTCATCGCACGTCGCGCGCAGAAACCGGTCCGGCAGTGCGAGCTTGTGGATCGTGCGCAGCGTCAGCAGGTACTGCCGCACGAGGGAACCGGTGGTGTAGGGCAGGTCGTACTTCTCGCAGAGCGCGCGGATCGTGGTGGAGATTTCCGCGTAGCGGTTGCTGGGTAGGTCTGGGAACAGGTGATGCTCGATCTGGTAGCACAGGTTTCCGCTCAGGAACGCCATCACCGGGCCGGCCCGAAAGTTCGCGGTGCCGAGCATCTGTCGCAGATACCATTCCGAGGGTGTCTCGTTCTCGAGTTCGGCGAGGGTGAATTTCTCGGCGCCGTCGGGGAAGTGCCCGCAGAAGATCACCACATACGTCCACACGTTCCGCAGCAGGTTCGCGGTCAGGTTCGCCGTCAGTGTTCGCCGCCAGCGCCGTCCACTGAGGGCGGGAAAGAGCAGGTAGTCCTTGCCCGTCTGGCGGACGATCTTCCCGATCAGCGCTCGACGGTGGAAGGATTTCTCGGCGGCGGTGCCGGGCCGGGATCGTTCGGAATACAGGTCGTGGAGGGCGATGCCCCATTCGAAGGTGGCCGCCAGCAACAGGTTCCGCAGCGGTTGCAGTAGGTGTTCCGGTTTCCACGGTTGGTCGCGGGTGATCCGGAGGACGCCGTAGCCGAGGTCCTCGTCCATTCCGACGACATTGCTGAACACGTGGTGGCGGTAGTTGTGGGAGTACCGCCACTGCGATGACAGGCCGACCATGTCCCATTCCCAGGTGCTCGAGTGGATCTCGGGGTCATTCATCCAGTCCCACTGCCCGTGGGAGACGTTGTGCCCGATCTCCATGTTCTCGATGCTCTTGGCCACGCCCAGTACCGTCGTCGCGACGACCACGCCCGCAGGCGTCCGGCTGCAGTGGATCAGCAACCGGGCGACGGCATCGAGTGTCCGTTGGAATGCGATAGTGCGGCAGATGTATGACGCGTCTCTCTCACCGAGCGAGTTCGTGACGTCGCGGCGGAGCGCGTCGAGTTCGAATCCGAGCGCCTCGACATCCTGCTCGGTGAGGTGCGCGTATTCCTTGATGTCGGAAATCGCCATGTTCGCCCGGTTTCCGGACGTGCGGGCTCTCCACACGTCCTGAGTGGATGCTGAATGTCCGGTGCGGCCTGCGGCCGGATCAGTAGTAGTGGCGCCGACCAGCTACCGCGTGACCGGTCATGCCCAGGAGTTCGAGTGCCGCTCCGAGGATGATGAGCGCGATCCCGAAATACAACAGGGCGGAGATGCTGACGACCACACCGATGATGGCGAAGATGATTCCGAGAATGATCATGAGGGCGACCTGATTTCGAGTTGAGTTGCGTGTGTGTGGGCGCCGTGTCGTAGGGGGCTGCGCACGGCGCATCGGCTTCAGATGGGGAGCTGATACTTGAAGGCGTCCGCGTCCTCGGCGCCGAACTGCTCGAGGTTGCCCCTGACCTGGTCGGGCCGGCCCTCGGCCTCGAGGCTGCGGTTGCAGGTGGCGCGCGCGAACACCTCTTCGCCGAGTCCTCGGCCGAATGGGGCATCTTCTTACCCGTCATCATGGCGGTGGCCTTCTTCCTCTGATTGTTTCGCCGGCGCGAACGCGCCGATCCTGGATGAATCGGTGCCGGGCCGTCGGTCAGTGGGTGACGCATTTTCAATTGCGTTGCCGGGCAAGTTGATTAGATTACTATTCAGCGTATTGCCACGGTGCATGTCGATTGGCGCGAAAATGCGGCGAGTTCGTCCGGGAGCACCGGGGGCGGACGATTGTAGATTGACGCTAGTTCGTCCGTGGAGAACTGCCGCACAGCCCAGGTGTGCTCGGTCAGCCAGTGGGCTGGATCTACGCGGGCGTCGGTGTGGATAAGTTCGGTGATGTCGCCCTCGCCGAATGGGGATACATCGGAATATTTCGACCGGATTGCTGCGAGGGCGGCAGGGTCGGCACCCGTCGGCATGGTGTTGAAGGCAAGATGGCTGCCCGGTTGGGAGAGCTGATCGATGCGCACGAGCAGTTCGTCGTGGTCGCGGCCAGGGAGATAGGTGAGGAGCCCTTCGGCGGACCACGCTGCGGGGGTGTGCGGGTCGAATCCTGCTTCGACGAGCGCCTCGGGCCAGTCGCCGCGTAGGTCGACGGCCACGACACGTCGATGCGCCTTCGCTCGTGCGTCATGTTCGGCGAGGACATGCTCTTTGAATTCGAGAACCGCGGGCATGTCGATCTCGAACACGGTCATTCCCGGCGGCCATTCGAGACGGTAGGTTCGTGCGTCCAATCCTGCTCCGAGGATGACGGACTGGCGTATACCGGTGTGTGCGGCGGTGAGGAAGAAGTCGTCGAAGAATGTCGTTCGCAGCCCCATGCACTGGCCGAAGGGCATGTCCTCGACCAGTGTGGGGTCGCGCAGAAGCGAGGTGAAGCGTGGGTCGTGGGCGGCGTCGACGAACCATGCCGCGTAACGGTCCTCGATCAGGGCGTCAGGCCGTAGGGTTTCCAGTGCTCGGTGAGTTGCAGCCCTCAGCGCCGTTACTCCGACCCCGCTGGCTATGTCCCAGCTCTCTCCATCGATGCGCATGTTTCGAGGTCCCTTCGAGTGCACGACAAAGCCTGCACGTCCGGCTCAACCCCGAAAAAGTGGACACCGAAGCGGGCAGTCTCCGGTGATCGCTTCGTGTCACTCGGAGCCGTGCTGTGCAGGTCACGGTCACCTTCGACTCTACGCTCGAATGGTCGAAACCGCTGCGAGTGGCCGGTAACGGTTCCGGATGCGAAAATTGATCTAAAAAGATTTGTTTCCAACGTATTTGGCAGATAGTTCAGGCTCTCGATTGAAGGTTCGGGCGAGCTCGTGGGTGCTCTCCGACGTGTGCATGGCGTCACGAGCACCCTTGTTCTCCTGGTTGATGTTTCGATTCTCACGTCGGTTAGTGGCAGGGAAGGGCCGTTTTCTTTCGTGATTGCCGCGCTGTACCCGGTGTTCCGGAACGAAACCGCTCTCGACCGGTTCGCATCGGAGAACTTCACCGGCGCAGCACTGTTGAGTGTCAGCGGGTCGCTGACACCGGAATTGGGATGTCTCGATCGCGGTGATGTTGTGGTGGGTCGCTGTTGCGGCATCCAGCCGACTCGACGTCGAGTGATTCGCTGAGGCGGAGTCCGTCTGCGATCGGTGTAACTGATCCTGAATTCAGCCGTTCTGGAGGCAGCCACTGTGCGTACCAGTCGAAACCGGTCATTCCGCCACCGGGGACCCCTGTACACGGAGGGGTCGAGAGGGAGGAAATCAACCGAGGCTCCCAACGGGGCTGCGACATCACAGGAGTTCTGTGCACCGCACCCACGGCAATCGCACCGATCACAATCAGTTGGAACCTTTTCAGGTTTTCGACGTCAGCTAGGTCGGTGACTGGCCTTCGCCACGGTGCGAGCGTGGGTGCGCGGCGGCACACAATCTGTGGTTGTCTGTGGCCGGGGATTGAGGTCAGTGGGTGTCGACGACAACGGCGTAGGATCCGACTCCGACAAGGCGGTGCCCAGGCACGTCCCCGGTATCGAGGATCAGTGATGTGATTGCCCCGGACTGGGGGTCGAAGTCCACGTCGTCGATCGTGCCGATGTCGTTTCCCGCTGAGGTCAGTACGTGCTTACCGAGCAGGTTGTGGGACTTTCCTTCCAAGGCTGCGGTTTCGTCGTCGGGGTCGGTGATTGCTTGCGATGTTGCGACGATGACCGCGTCGTCGCCGAATGCGCCGATTTTCGACCACGGCAGTACCGAGCCTGATTCGGCCTTTTTCACGTGCACGGCGAGTATCCGGCGGGTGGTGGGGTCGACGACTAGTCCGGCGACTTCGCCGATGGTGTCGGCCGCACCGGATCCGACGATCTGGCGACCTGATACTGCGGAGAAGAGCATCAGTGGTGGCCTTTCAGTTGTTGTCGGAACGCGTCGACGGCTGCGCCGAAGCCTGCAAGGTCGTCGCGCACGAACGCTGTAGCGTCTGCTGGCACCAGCAGATGGTCGCCGGAGGCGGAGAGTGTGTCGGGTAGCGGAATGAGGACCTTGGTTCCTTTGTGGCCCAATGCTTCCGAGGAGACGATTTCGTATCCGACGACGTCGCAGCATCGGTTCTCGGTGTCGACTTCGACGATCACGTCGACCACGTCGCCGAGGGCGGTGCCGGTGTCGGTGAGAACTTCGGCGCCGAGGACGTCGCGGCCGGATCCTTGGCGTGATGACGTGGTTCCGAGTAAGTCTTCGATGGGGGTCAATGCGTCTTCGTCGGCGATCATGATCGCGTCGGCGCCGAGCGCCGCGACCGAATTCCACATCACACTGCGGTCGAGGGGTCCGGCCAGCATTCCTCTGCCGGCGAGGGTGAAGCCGGCAACTTCTCCGCCGTCTGCGCCGTAGACGACGTCCTTGACTTGAGCGATGTCCTCGCCGGCCATCGTGACGACGGGCCGTTTGGTGATCTCGCTGCACCGCATCAACACGCTCATCGGGGGCTTCCGTTCTCCTCGTCGCCGCCGTGTGTGGATGTGTCGGGATCGGAGATGATGACTCCGCCGGTCCTTCGGTGAGCTTGTATCGCAATGAACGCACCGACGGCTAGGGCGGCGATGACGATGACAATGATCAGCCAGGTCCACCACTGCATTTGGCAACCTCTTTTCCGAGTTGCTCCATGGGCGCTTCGAGGTCCCCTCGACCCGCTCCGCTGACTCGGGGAGACCTGGCCCCTACGTGCCACAATACTCCCAATGCATTGTCCGATGAGCGACTTTCTCTAGCTCGGTGTTTCAGCGCCAGACGCCGAGTGAATGCTCAGCGAGGGCGGTGTCGTGAGGACCCGTCGTTCACGAGCGATCCACCTCAGGCAAGGAGAAGTCATGCAGGTCATTATCAACTCGGACCACAATATTGAGGTCACGGAAGCGACAGAGACTGAGATGGGTTCTATTGTCGGCGCGGCCCTGGCCCGATTCGAGAGCAGGCTGACACGAGTCGAGGTGCACCTGCGCGATGAGAGCGGCGGCAGAAGCACCGGCGACGACATCGAGTGTTTGGTGGAAGCACGCCAGGAAGGACAGCAACCGGTGTCGGCTGCTGGCGCGGCAGCTACCCCCGAGGATGCCCTCCGGGCTGCGGTTCAGAAAATGGTTCACCGGCTGGAGACGGTGTTCGGGAAGCTCGATCACCGGAAGGGCTCGACTCCCATGGGCGGCGAGTCGACAGCATGACAGATCGTCGTGGGCCCGCCGCGCCCTCGGTCGCTCAACTCGCACGATTTGCTCTCGCCGGTTTCCCGCAACGGCAGCGGTGCTCGGTTCACGCACGATCCCTTGCAGATACCACAAAACACCGTCGAGGCCTGTCAACTCTTCGCTATTCCGCTCAGTGGATCTATTTAAGTTCTGACGCCGTGTGCGCAGTTTCGGTAGGCATGTGGTCGGCATCTGTTCACGCTGTTGGTGCGTCGACGCCGGCCCGGTCTTGCTTCGGTGGTTTGTCACCGGCATTCGTCAACCGATCAAGTACGCACCGATTAGCATCCCGTATGTCCAGGTTTCACCCGTACAGCCGGAGAGGTGTCCCATGGCGGGCAAGTTCGAGATCTACAAGGACAAGGCTGAAAAGTTCCGTTTTCGTCTGAAGGCTGGCAACGGCGAGATTATCGCAGTGGGCGAGGCGTACGAGTCCAAGGCTGGTGCCAAGAACGGCATCGAGTCGATCAAGAAGAACGCGGCTGCGGCGGAGGTTGTCGATCTCACCTAAGACGTGGGATCAGCCGCACCGGCGAGTCCGGAGACTTCGATGTACCCCGAGTTCTGCGGAGTCGTCATATTCGACTTTCGAACATCGTGCAGCCCATCGGCGCAGGCGGGTCGATGGACTGTGAGTGTGTGGGGATCACGGGATGTTCTGATCAGGTTGGTGTGTGATGGCGTGCTCAACCTGTGCCCCGGCGCGTTCCAGTTGCGTCAGTTCGGTGTCGTCGAAGTCCGACCGCGCAACGGTGGCTCGTAGTCGTGCGAGCTGCCCACGTACGGTCGATTCGTCAGCCGCGTGCCAGGCAAGTTCTTCCAGTAGCCGGAACAATCGTTCCATGACCTGCGGGTCTGACGCTCCGTAACGGCGCGGCTGGGTGACGGCGACGTCGACCGTCTCAGCGAAGCTGGGCCGGTGTAACACCACCCGAACCTCGTCATCGTCGCCACGTAGGACGATGGAACGGAGATCGCGGTTGGCGAGCTGGCAGAGGATCGCGGAAATGTGCCCTAGTGCGTGGACCGCTGTCGTGGGGTCGTTGATTCCCGGCGATACCGCTTTGTTCACGACGTCGGTGAGTTGGCGTAGTCCGTAGCCGATGTCCTGAGCCGCGGTTCGCTCGTAGCCCACCTTGATTGACTTGTGGACTGCGTGTTGAAGCCGATCCAACGCCTCGTCCGGTCGGTCGGCTGCCGTCCACGCGGCTCCGATCGGGACACCCTCGATGAGGGAGCTACCAGGGTGGCAATCGATGATCAGATAGCCATCTGCTTGTATTGCCGCAGCGCGTAATTCGGCTTCGTCGATGCTGGTCAAGAAGCCCGATGACGGCGCAGTGATTTGAAGTGCGTGGGGAGGAGGCGTCAGCATCGTCGGCTGCGGTCGGGCATCCTTGAGAGGGTTCGTCGCGAGACGTACGGTCGCAATGATTTCCTCGTGGACGTCGCGCAGCAGCGTCTCGACGCGGATCTGACGGGCGAGGTGGGCCAGGAACAACACCAGGGCCAGGACACTGGCGATGCTGAGCGCGAAGGCGACCGTCACCGATATCTGCGGGACGAATGCGCCCCCCCTGGTCTCCGCTGCGCACAGCTCGCAGGACGGTGAGGGCGAAGGTGAACGTGGATAGGAAGATCGCCAGTGTCGTCTGTACGAAGATGTCGCTGGTGAACGTGCGGAGCAGCCGGGGCGAGAATTGACTGCTCGCCAGCTGGAGGGTGACGACGGTGAGGGAGAACGTCAGCGCGGTGACCGTGATTAGCGAGCTGGCGATGGCGGCCAGTAAGGTGCGCGCAGCGCCGGCGTCGCCGCCGAAAGTGATTGCGGTCGACCAGGACGGCAACCCCGCGTCCACATAAGCGTCCAGATAGGGAAGCGTTACCCCCGCCGCCACCGCGAGCAGGACGCCAACCACCGGTAGCGGCCACAACTGGGTTCGCGTGGCATCGCGTGCGGAGGCGAAGTACCGATTCAACTGGCAACCCGTCCTGCTGATGTCGCCCTGGCCATCCATACTGACCACGTGAGGTGTCCCCAACCGTTGGGGAAGGTAACTCATACTTCTCCGCCCGTACAGTTTTAGGCAAGTACATGGCTCAGCGCGGGTTCGTCGCGAAGCAGGTCGAGTCACATCACCCGAGCACCGCGTGACGCGCTCATCGAAGACCTGTCGCAGATCAGAGGCCGCTTCGGAAGAACCCTGAATGGCCGGGCAGCCTGCGATTTCTAGATTCTCAAGAAGCTCCAGTCTGTTCAGTCTCCTCGGGGTCCGACGACGACGTCGAATATGGGCAACGGAAGATCCGTCGCGTGGAGTGCGTCTTCGAGCGACCCCTCCACTGGGTCTCAACTGCAGAAGTCTCGATAGCGATCGGCACCTCTGCTGTTCGAGGCCCGGCGGGCGTTGCGGCGCACATGCGCGATGGGTCCCCGAGTCGCCCCGAGGTGGGCGTGCAGAAAGCAACCCTCCTGGTACACCGACGGGCCTTCCACTGCACCATCCGATCGTGAACCGGACGCGAGGGACGATCAGCACCGTCAAACGCGGCTACGGTTGGGACCACCCGCCCTGGGACACCCTGCAAGGAGCGAAAACCTGAACCGGGGCAAGGGTCTTCACCCACAACCTAACCACGATCACCGCCCTGAACGCTGAAACCGAGACCACGGAAAACTCACGACTGTCACCGTGCGACGGTCCTGCCACCTCAGCAGCCCCCGACAGGACGATCCGACTTCCTATTCGAACCAGCGAGGATAATTCGTGGCGAATCGAAACCCCACAACGAATGCGCAACCACACGAAGAGCACTCGATGAGCATCGCCAAGCGTGTGGACACCCTGCAGCAGCGCCATCCCGCAGTAAGTTTCCCCATCGCGGTTGTCTACAAATTTTCCAACGACCAAGGCGTCTACCTTGCCGCGCTGATCGCGTACTACGGTTTAGTCGCGATATTTCCACTGCTGCTGTTGCTGGCCACTGTGCTGGGGCTGGTGCTGGTTGGACATCCAGACCTACAGCAACGCATCATCGATTCCGCGGTCGGCCAATTCCCGGCCATCGGACAGGAATTGGGCGCCCCACACCAGATCGGCGGCGGCCCGATAGGACTGGTGATCGGCACCCTCGGCGCTCTCTACGGCGGTCTCGGTGTCACGCTGGCCTGCCAGAACGCCATGAATACCGCTTGGTCGGTACCACGCTATCTCCGCCCAGATCCGATCCGCGCCCGCCTGACGGGACTGCTACTGCTCGGCACGATTGGGATCGCCGTGCTGGGGAGCGCCGCAATTGCAGGCATCGGAGCAGTTGCGCACCTTTCGGGCCCGTTGAAGGCACTTCTGATCGCCGGCTCAGTGGCATTGAACTGCGTCATATTCATCGTTACATTCCGGCTCACCACCGCGCGTCCGGTGAGCACAAGCGATGTTGCCCCCGGAGCAGTCGGTGCCGCGTTTGTGTGGCAGCTGCTCCAGTCGTTCGGCGCGCTGCTGGTGCGCAAGGTCGCGCACGCTTCCTCAACCACCAACGGTGTCTTCGCGATCGTGCTTGGTCTACTGGCCTTCGTGTTCCTCGCCGCCGCCGCCGTCGTGCTGTGCGCGGAGGTCAACGTGGTCCGGGTCGACAAGCTGTACCCGCGGGCAATGCTGGCGCCGTTCACCGACGACGTCGAGTTACTGGCCGGTGACAGAAGGACGTTCACCGACCGGGCCCAGGCCCAGCAAGCCACCACTGGACAGAACATTGAGGTCAACTACGAAACTCCGCACGATCCCAGCTGACATGCGAACCTGCCGTCGCAGCCTACGAGGTCATCGGAAACGTATTGACAGACAAGACGAATGATATCGAATCTTGTTGGATCGCCGCACGGACCAATCGCCTGCCCGATCCGCCCTCTACCACTGGCCCGCCAATACCTGCTCACCCTGTGCACAATCGTCAAACGGACATTCCCCGATCAGTACCTCACGGCCACCGCCGACGACGCCCGCCGGGTGACCGGTGGGGGCTACCTTCGTCCGTCAGCGCCGGAGGGGGGCGGCACGCGGCTCAGCCGGAGATCAGGGCGGCCCTGCCCAGCGATGCCGCGCCGACGAGTCCGGAGTCATCTCCCAGTGCTGCGGCGACGAAACTCAACTTCGGGTTGGGCTGCAGCATCCACGGTGTGCTGGCCGCAGCGATCCGGTCGGCGAGGTCCTGGCCGAGTTTCTCGGCCATGCCACCGCCGACCACGACCATTTCCACGTCGAGGAGGTTGACCGCCGAGCCGATCCCGGCCCCAAGCGTCTCGATGGCCATGTCGAACAACTCGGTGGCGAGATCGTCGTCCTCAGATAGTGCCCGCGCCCATACCTTCGAGGTCAGCTTCTCTTTGCCTTCGTCCTCGCGGATGTCGTTGAGCGACGTGGGTCGGCCCGCGTCGACCATGGCCGATACGACACCGGCCATGGACCGCCTGCCTGCATAGGCTTCGACGCAGCCGCGCCGGCCACACGTACACAGGGCACCGCCGCGCTGAACGATCATGTGGCCGACCTCCCCGGCGGCTCCGTGTGACCCGTGGAACGGGCGGCCGTCGAGGATGAGGCCGCCGCCGACGCCGGTACCCAGCCAGATCCCCAACACATTGCGGACGCCCAGGGCAGCGCCGGCCAGCCACTCGCCGAGCAATCCGACGTTGGCGTCGTTGCCCAGCGCCACGGGAACGCCCAACCGCCGTTGTAGCGTGTCGGCGATGTCGACCCTCTGGTGCCAGTTCATCAGGTTGGGGACGGTGAGCACCTCGCCCTCGCGTACGACTCCGGGAATTCCGACGCCGACAGCGTCGACGCGTCCGTCCAGCGAACCCACCAGTTCGGCGATGGCGTCCATTACGGCGTCGGGTCCGCCTGTGGGTGTGGGGATTTTGCCCCGGTCGAGCACCTGGTGCTCGTCACCTATCAGGCCGGCTCCGATGTTTGTGCCGCCGACGTCGATGCCGGCCACTGTCATCGTATTCTTGCTCATGTCATTGATCCTTCGGCATCATTCGATCCTTGGGTCCTTCTCGTCGTGCTCAGATGCTTGTCACGGAGCAGCTCAGTATCCACTTTTGCGGCTCTGACGTTGAGCGTTTCCGGACCTCGCCGTTGGCGCGGCACTGTCACGTTGTTGAACGCGGGAAACTGGGAGAATGTGGCGTGAGCACCCCGATGCTGTCGTACAAAGGCCACCGCTACCCGGTCGAGATCATCAACCACTGCGTGTGGTTGTATTTCCGGATCCCGCTCTGCTTCCGTGACGTCGAGGAACTCATGCTCGAACGCGGTGTCGTGGTGAGTTACGAAACGATCCGCCGGTGGTGCGCCAAGTTCGGGCAGGCCTACGCCAACCAGCTGCGTCGACGGCGGTCCCGGCCCGGCGATAGGTGATACCTCGACGAGGTCTTCATCCGAATCAACGGCTGGCAACATCATCTGTGGCGGGCGGTCGACCAGCACGGCAACGTGCTTGATGTGCTGGTCCAGTCCCGCCGAAATGGAAACGCCGCCAAGCGATTCTTCCGTACGCTGCTCAAGGGTTTGGGGTATGTGCCGCGGGTGATCGTCACCGACAAGCTGGGTAGCTACCAGGTGGCGCACCGCGAACTGCTGGCCTCGGTCGAGCATCGCCAGTCGAAGTATTTGAACAATCGCGCCGAGAACTCGCATCAACCGACCCGACAGCGAGAACGGGCGATGAAACGGTTCACATCACCTGGGCACGCGCAACGATTCCTCTCCGCTTTCTCGGGCATCTCACCGCATTTCCGGCCCAACCGGCACAGAATCTCGGCGCCCGAATGGCGTATCGAGATGACCGACCGCTTCGCGGTCTGGCAGGAAGTCACCGCGGCCGACGCCGCTGCCTGAAAGTGAACTTTCCGGCGGTGTCCCGTAGTCGACTGCCCTAAACTAGCTGTGCCGATGCACTTTTCGATTAACGTGACAGTGCCGTTCCATCTTCCAGCTCGAGCTCCTCCCCGTAGGAAATCACTCGGCGACCGCCGGTGGCGATCGTTGCGGCGTAACCTTCATGTCCGTCGTAGTCCCAGGACATCTCAGCCCTCCAGTCAGGTGATCAACGAACGTCAGTGTTCCCTGACATCAGTCGAGCCTGTCAGGAAACCCTGACATGGGCAAGGGGTCCAGCCGTTTGCCGCTCAGGTGGCGTGTCCGTCAATCGATCGATTCTCCGACACAATTCTGAAGGCTGTATACCGTGGCTGTATGAGACGAAGGACTGGACAGATCGCGGTAGCCACAGCGGTCTCTGTTGGCTCGCTGGCCCTGACTAGCTGTGTAACCAACACCGACGTGCCAACCACTTTCGCCGCTACCATGACAGTCACTGGCCAGGCGGACCAAGCGTCAGCGGAATCCGGCGAATGCATCATCGGCGGGAATCGTGTCGCGCCCAACGACCAAATTAATATCTTCGGAGACCGTGGCGGTGGATCCGCCCGATCAATACTCGAAACCAAGACCATCGACCAAAATCCAGACGGAACCGGAACCTGCACGTACACATCGCACTTCGATGCTATCCCTGCGAACCAGCGAAGCTACAACATCTTCATGGACAACGGCTTTGCGCAGCAGTCCTTCACTTCCGACGAACTCAAGAACGGTGCTACCTACGTCCTGCACAGCTCTACTCCCGACAGGGGTACAGGCAACTGACGTGCAGGACTTTGAAACTCGCTAAAGGCTCTCGAAACAGGATTAGGGGAAGAATTCTGTACCCGACCGACCGCCACCACTCGTTTGCATAGTTATGCGCTTGCTCTGGTCGTCTCTCATTCGTTCTTGGTCTCAACAGGTCAACGCATCACTACTGATGAGATGATGCGCGATCGTGGAGGCATGGATGGGCAGCAAGGCACTCGGATTCACCGTGGAACAGGAGAACCTGATCTGGGATCTCCACCGCCGTGGAGAATCGATACGAGAAATCGAGCGCGTCCTCGGAGAAACAATGCCTCGAATTCGTCGTTTCCTACGGGAGTCCGGCGGTATCCGACCGGTCCCACGAGCACGGCGGGCCGGCCACATCACCGCAGTCGAACGAGAAGAAGTTTCGCGAGGAATCGCCGCCGGCGACAGTGCTCGGACGATCGCCGAGAAACTCGGAAGATCACCGTCCACGATTGCACGCGAGATCGCCCGCAACGGCGGGCGCGAGAACTACCGGGCGGTCGAGGCCGATACCGCCGCTTATGTCCGCGCTCGCCGACCCAAAATGTCGATCCTGTGCGCTCGGGCGATTCTACGGACCGTCATCACGGACAGACTCCATGAGCAGTGGTCACCGCAACAGATCTCCGTCTGGCTTCGGCGCGAGCACCCAGGAGATCCACAGATGTGGGTCTCACACGAAACGATCTACCGATGCCTCTACATACCGTCACGGAAAGTGTTCGACAGCACTGCATTTCACGAACTGCGTACCGATCGGCCGATACGTCGACCTCGCGGGAAGAAACGCTCCCACGGCCGTGGGCGGATACGAAATATGGTCTCGATCGATCTTCGAGGAGCTGAGGCAAACGATCGTAGCGAGCCCGGGCACCTGGAGGGTGATCTCGTATTCGGAATCCGCCCGTCAGCAGTCGCGACGCTGGTAGACCGGCAATCACGCGTCACTCATGTGGTGGCATTGCCGGACGGCTACCGAGCCGAGACGGTCGCAGACGCGGTCATCGCTTATCTATCGCAGTTGCCTGCGCATCTGCGTCGTTCGCTGACCTGGGATCGAGGTCGAGAAATGGCCGAACACGAGCGCATCACCGAAGCCCTCGACATGCCGGTCTACTTTTGCGCCCCGCACCATCCGTGGCAACGCGGGACGAACGAAAACACGAACGGGCTGCTGGAGTGGACCCCGAAAGTTGGACTCTTAATGGAACCTTATGCGATGGCGGGTGTTTGGGCGCGGTACTCGTCGGGGCTGAGGTAGCCGAGTCGCTGTTGAATGCGGGTGGTGTTCCACCATCGCAGGTAGTCGGTGAGTCCCGTGTGAAACTCGTCGAGAGTTCCGGGTTTCTGGATGCGGAACCATTCCTCCTTGAGGTGGCTGAAGAATCCCTCCATGACAGCGTTGTCGAGGCACGTGCCTTTGCGGGACATTGACTGGGTTAGCCCTTCTTCGCGCAACGTGTCCCGCCAGAGGGTATGGCGGTACTGAAATCCTTGGATGCTCTCCTGAGAGTCAAGCTGCTTTTCGATGGTGTCGGGTGTTCGGGGTGATGGTCTGCTGTCCGGGGTTGAGGAGGTAGTAGATTTCGCGAGCCAGGTAGCGCTTCAGGCACCGAATAGTTTCCAGTTTCGAGTGTCCTTCGCTGGCTTTCTTCTCGATGTAGGCCTGGGTTTTCGGGTCGAGTCGGATGCGGTTGATGACGGCCAGGTGCAAGGCTCGGTTGGCTTGTCTGTCGCCGCCGCGATTGAGGCGGTGGCGTTGGGTCATGCCAGAAGATGCGGGTAGCGGTGCAACACCGCAGAGCATCGCAAACGCAGCCTCGGATTTCATCCTGTCGGAATTGTCGCCGGCGGTGACAAGCATCTGTCCGGCGACTTCGATGCCGATCCCGACCCGTTCGAGCAGTTGAGGTGCGAGTGCTTTCACGATCGGGTTGATCAGTTCGTCGAGATCGACGATCTCGTCGGTCAATTCGAGGTAGCGGCGGGCCAAGGACTTCAACGAAACCCGGTAGGCGGTCACAGGATCGGTTGCGTTCGCGACATCGGGCCGCCACGCTGCGAGGAGGCGGATCAGTTGCATCCGCGTCAGATCGCGGACCTGAGCGCGCAACTCGTCGGGGGCGGAGATGATCGTCATCCGCAATAGTTGCAGCGCACTGCGCCTCTCTCGCACTGCGTGCGCGCGGGTCACCCTCAACACCCTCGCTGAACGTTTTGCGTGCCGGCGAGTCGGAGATGCCGACGGCCGGGTGAGGAAGCTGCGCATCCGGGCGGCCAAACTTGTGAGGCTGCTCTCGGTGCGAGATAAAAGTAACTCACATCACCGGTGCTGTCTAGTATTACTTTACGTACAGTATTACTTCGCACTGCGGGTGCGGGGCGCTCACGGAAGGCATGATGCGTGCGGCGACGATCTCCAACCACGAAGTAGCGCAGTGAGATCGAGTCGTCGGATGGGGAGGAGCGGCAATCGGAGGAGGTGGCAGGAGGGGCGGCAATGGACTACCGGTGCCGGAGCAGATTGGCTTTCATGGTCGAGCACAGACCACTCGCGGCCGCCCCGTCGAGTACCTGGCTCAGACGGCCGTAGTACGCGCGCCGTGTGAGGCCGAACGTGACGAAGATGTCCTCCGCGCTGGGGCCGTGCCAGTGACTCCAGGTGATCGCGAAGTCGAGCAGTTCGTCGGAGTACGTTCGACGTCGGCCACTGGCCCGTTGCCGATGGACGCGTAGGCACACGTGATCATCGAGGCACTGACTGGCAGGTCGGGTGAGCGGGGGAGTGTTCACGGTGAACTCCTCGGAGAATGGTGTCCCGGGTTCCCGGCACGACCTGTTGGCACGGCTCTCGATACGGTGTTCGGTACGACGAGAAGGGCGGTTGGTCACAGGCTTTCGCAAACCCTGGAACCAACCGCCCTTCTCGACGACTTCAGCTGACTGCCTGTAACTTTCGGCATCAGCAATCGGTGCTTACATGACCAGCGTGCCACCGTCGACGGGCAATGCGACACCGGTGATGTAGCGAGCCTCGTCGGATGCCAGGAACTTGACGGCGTTGGTGACATCGTCGTTCTCGACCCAATCGATCGGGTAGAGAATCATGCTGTTCGACGCTGCGGCGAAGTCGCTCTTGCCCGGGTTGTCCTTGCCGGGTACGAACTGGTTGTACATCGCCTGGTTCTGGACCATCGGGGTGTCGACCTGGGTGGGGTTGACGGTGTTGACCCGGATGCGGTGCGGAGCGAGCTCCTGCGCGAGGGTCTTCATCAGCCCCACGACGCCGTGCTTGGCCGAAACATAATGTCCGACACCGGTGTATGCGCGAAGTCCGGCAACGGAGGCGGTGAGGATGATCGCGCCGCCGGTACCCTGCTCGATCATGTGGGGGATGGCTGCCTTGACGGTGCGCCAGACGCCGCTGAGGTTGACGTCGATCATCTCGCCCCACTTCTCCTCGTCGAGTTCGTGGGTGTCGCCGAAGGAGAGGATACCGGCGTTGGCGATCACGATGTCGACGTGTCCGAACCGGTCGATGCCGGCTTCGAGAGCCAACTTCACCGAGTCGAAGTCGCGGACGTCGGCGTGCGAGAAGACGATCTGTCCGCCGGCTTCCTCGACGAGGCGAACGGTCTCCTGGAGGTCGTCTTCGGTGGCCAGTGCATACGGGACGGTGTCGTTGTCCTTGACCGAATCGAGGGCGATGATGTGCGCGCCCTCCTGGGCGAGACGCAGGGCGTGATTGCGGCCCTGCCCACGTGCTGCACCGGTGATAAAGGCGACTTTGCCTTCGAATCTTCCTGTCATGACCATCCTCCTGTTGTGCTGAACTCGGTATGTAGGTGAAGCCGGGAATGCCTTACTTGACGAGTACGCCTGCGTCGACGGGCAGAGCAACCCCGGTGATGTATCTGGCCTCTTCGGACGCCAGGAACAGCACTGCATTGCTGACATCGACGGACTCCACCCACGGGATGGGCAGCGCGTTCATCGCCTGCGAGAGTGGTGCGAAATCCTCGCGAGTGGGGTTGTCGAGGCCGGGGCAGAACAGCCGGTACATGGCGTCGTTCATGATCATCGGGGTGTCGACCTGGGTGGGGTTGACGGTGTTGACCCGGACGCGATGCGGGGCAAGTTCCTGGGCGAGCGTCTTCATCAGCCCGTTCACGCCGTGCTTGGCCGCCGTGTAATGCGCGATGTTGCCGTACCCCTTCAGCCCGGCAGCGGAACTGGTGAGGATGATCGCTCCGCCGGTGCCCTGCTCGATCAGATAGGGGATAGCGGCCTTGGCAGTGCGCCAGACTCCGCTCAGATCGACGTCGATCACAGTGCCCCAATGTGATTCGGTGAGCTCATGTGTGGGTGCCGGGATGTTGATTCCGACGTTCGCACAGACGATGTCGAGGTGGCCGAACTTCTCGACACCGCGAGCCAGGACACCGGCGAGGGAGTCGAAATTGCGGACGTCGGCAACCTCGGCGTGGATGCGGCCACCGGCCGCCTCGACCGTACTCACGGTCTCGGCCAGATCGTCTTCGCCTGCAAGGGAATACGGCATACCGTCGATGTCGGCGCAGAGGTCGAGCGCGATGATGTCCGCGCCTTCCTCGGCCAGACGGATGGCGTGCGCTCGGCCCTGTCCACGGGCGGCGCCCGTGATGAAAGCGACCTTGCCGGCGATCCTGCCGGTGCGTGCTGCTGTGTTCATATCTCGACTCCGTCTGCTGCACTCACTTGATGACTCCGTATCGGCGACGGTCGATGGTCAGTGCCACTGCGGCGATGACGACGATGCCCTTGATGACAAGTTGTGTGTACGGATCGACCGAGGTCAAATCCATACCAGCGCTGAGCAATACGATCACCAGTGCGCCGAGGATGGTGCGGTGCGGTCCGCCCACGCCACCGGAGAGCGCGGTACCGCCGACTACCACTGCGGCGATCGAGTTGAGCAGGCTGGGTCCGGCACCCATCGGGACACCGGTGCTTGCCTGTCCGGTGAAAATGATTCCGGCGACGGCTGCGACTGCTCCGGCGACCGCGAACACGGCCAGCTTGGTGCGCTGCACCCGGACGCCGACGAGGGAGGCAGCTCGCTCGTTGCCGCCGACTGCGTACATGTGGCGGCCGAACGAGGTGCCGAATGCCAGCACGGTAGCGCCGATGGTCAGGAGGATCGCGATCAGCGCGCCGTTGGGCACGTTGGGAATCATCGACTCGTTGACCAAACTTTGCAACAGGTTCGAATTGTACGAGACCGGGCCACCTTTGGAGACGGTATTGGAGATTCCATCGAGCACCGACATCATGCCCAAGGTCACCAGGAACGACGGCACTTTGAGCATCGTCGTGATCAAGCCGTTGACGAGGCCCACCAGAGCACCCGCGCCGATCACCAGGACTATGGCCAACGGCCCACCGAACTTGTCGATCCAGGTTGCGATCAGAATGCCTGCGAGAGTGGCTGTGGCAGCGACCGAGAGATCGATACCGCCGATCAGGATGACAAAAGTACCTGCCAGCGCCAGAACGGTGAGGAACGCCATCTGGTTGAGAATGTTGTGGGCTGACGAGGCGGTGATGAAACTTTCGGTACGCCACTGGAAATAGATGATCAGGACCAGCACGGCAACCGTCGGAACAACGATGTTGCGGTGCTGATCGAGTCGACTCAGTAGACCGCGCGCGCCTGACGGCGGTACGGCATCGCTGGCCGGCGATTGCTTCGAGAGTGTCTGGGTCACTGCATTCCTCACATCATGTGCTTGATCACGTCGACTTCGGCGGGTTTGTTGTCTGCAGGAGCAGCCAGCTCTGCGCTGATCACCCCGTCCTTCATGACCACGATGCGGTCGGACATACCGATCACCTCTTCGAGGGATTCGGCACACAGCAGCACCCCGACGCCGGAAGCCGCCATCGTGCGAACCAGGGTGTAGATCTCCTCGCGGGTACCGACGTCGATACCGCGGGTGGGATCACTGAGAACCAGTACTTTGCATTCGCGTCCCTGCCAGCGCGCGAAGATTGCCTTCTGTTGGTTTCCGCCACTGAGCTCACCGATCGGTGTCGACAGTGACGGAGCCTTGACCTGCAGGGTCCGGGCGAGCGTGGTGGTGCGCTCGCGTTCGGTGCGCAGCGCGAGCAACCGCGTCCAGCGGTGCCTGAGCAGATCGAGGAAACCGATGGAGATGTTGTTGCGGATGGACGCACTGCGGAACAGCGAGTCCTGGGCGCGCTCCGGCGGAATGTAGAGCACTCCGCTGGTTACGGCTGCAGGAACCGACCAGTGCGTACGGTCCTGTCCGGCAACGTGAATGGAACCCGTCGACAGCGTTTCCGCACCGGCGACTGCGGCCGCGACCGACGCCTTACCCGAACCGATGACACCGGCCAGGCCGACCACTTCGCCCGGACGGATCACCAGGTCGACACCGTCGAACTCGCCGACGCACGATGCGCCGCGCAGTTCGACCAACGCCACCTCCGATGTCGCCCCGGTCTGGTCGCCTTCACGGTAGTAGTCGACACTGCGTTCGCTGCCGACCATCAACTCGTGCAGGCGTTCCGCGGTGACACCCTCTGCGGACAGGGTTTCGATGGAGCGCCCGTCGCGCAGAACAAGCAGCCGGGTACTGATCCGGAGCACGTCCTGCAGGATGTGGGAGACGAAGATGAAGCACACCCGATCACGCCATCCCTCGATGAGCGCGAATAGGATCTCCACCTCCGTCTCGGTCAGAGCGCTGGTCGGCTCGTCCAGCAGGATCACCGGAGCCGCCGACTCTTCGGTGATCCTCGAGAATGCTCGCGCAATCTCGACCAATTGCCTTTGTGGATAGGTTAATTCGGCTACGACCGCATCGGCCCGCAAGCCGTCGATACCGAGCTCGTCAAGCAGTTTCTGCGCCGCATTGCGTAGCTTGCGTCGCCGACCAGGTCCGATTCCACCGATCTCGCCCTCACATCCGAGATAGATGTTCTCGTACACGCGTAGCGCGTCGACGAGAGCCTGTTCCTGTACGACCACCGAGATGCCGAGTTCCCGCAGTGTCCGCGAATGGCCCAGTTCGACCGATTCACCGTTCACGTGCAACTCTCCCGCGTCGGGCCGAACAGTGCCGGTCAGAACGCCGATCAACGTCGACTTTCCGGCACCGTTCTCGCCGATCAAACCGAGCACCTCACCGCGACTGACGTCGAGTGAGACGTTCTGCAAAGCGTGGACGGGTCCGTAACTCTTCGAGACACCGCGCAGGCTGATTGTTGCTGTTTCGCTCATCGTCAGGCCACGAGTTGGTCTTTGTACTGCAACAACGGACCGGAGGCGAACGCGCCCGCGTACTTGGTGCGGACGCCGGCGATGTCGGCCGAGTTCCAGGCGCTGTTGAGCTTGTACTGGTCCTGCGGGACACCGGCGTAGTACTCACTGGGGTCGATCGGGTTGAGCACGGTCTGCGGATCCCAGTCGTCCGGGTGCAGCGCCTTGCTCATCTTCGCCCAGTCGAACGGCAGCGTCGACGCGTAGACCGTCTCGAGGACGTCGTCGGCGATGTCCGGGGTGACCAGCAGCGCGCCCTGGGACAGGAATCGTTCGGGCAGTGAGAGGTCGACTCCGTTGAGCTGATCGAAGATGGTGACGCCGAGAATGCCTGCCGTCAGGCCACCGACCGTCGAACTGGTCAGGTACTGCTTGCCCTGCGCGATGTACTCGACGTTCTGCTTGTTGCCGTCGAAACCCACGACGATCTTGCCGGTGATCTTCGCCGCGTCCAGTGCGGCGATGACGCCCGCAGCCTGACTGTCGTTCTGGGCGAACACACCCACGAAGTCCGGCACCGAGGGAAGGATGTTCGTGAACGCCTTACGGGAGTCCTCGGACGTCCAGTTGCCCGGAGACGAGGTGACGACCTTGATGCCCGGGTAGCTCTCGAGTGCCTTGTTCAGACCTGCCGTGCGCTGATCGTCCGCAGACGAACCCTTCTGTCCCGGAACGTGAATGATGGTTCCGGTGCCGCCGACCTTGTCGAAGAGGGCTTTCGCGGTTGCGACGGCGATCTTCGTGGACGGCGGGGTGATGAAGCGGACCCACTTGTCGGCGTCGGCGGGGGTGTACCAGGCGGGGGCGGTGTACGAGCTGGCATACAGAATGCCCGCTGCCTGGCAAGCCTTGGTGACGGCGGCTGCCTGGGCTTCGGTGGCCGGCGTGCCGAAGACGGATTTTCCACCGGAGGCCTTGACGTTGCCTACCTGGCCGAGGGCGGTGTTGACGTTGCCCTGGTCCTCGACCGAGGAGATGCCCACGCCGAGCGCGTCCATCGCCTGCTTGCCGCCGTCCGAGAACGCGACGAAGTAGTCGTTGGACAGTGTGGTCACCTGGCAGAGGGTCTTTTCCTGGACCTTGCCGGCACCGGCGCCGCTACCTGATGCAGAACTGGTGGAACTGCCGCCTGTACCGCAGGCCACTGCGCCGAGTGTGATGCCTGCTGCGCCCATAGCGGCGAAGAAGGAACGTCGGGTCAATGGATGAGAGAACGTCGCGTTACGAGCAACGTCGACGATCTTCGATTCGATCGAAGGCATGATCACATCCTTGTGTTCACGAGGTGTTTCTCGAGTGTGGGTGAAACGGGAGGTCCGCTACTTCGTCAGCAGATGTTGGGTGAACCAACGGGAAGCGTGCTCGGCGGCAACGGCGAGCTTGGACTGATCGCTGTAGAGAGTCATGTGCGACGTGTGTGGTAGCACGACCAGTTCCTTTTTCGGGGTGGGTATATCGTTGAAACTCTCAATTTCCAAGTCCCACAACGTAAGGTCATCGCCTTCGGCGACGATCATCATCGACGGAGTGTCGAGGATGCGCGGTACGAAGTAGTTCACGTCGTAGTCGAGCAGGAGATCGACCGACTCCATGGTGGAGCTGTTCTGGTAGAGCGGAGCCTCTGTCACCTGCAGCGCCGCGAAGGTCGTCTTGGTCTCCGGGAACGGCCAGGACGACAGTTCCTCTTCGGGGTTCTCGCTCGCGTGGGGGATGTGCAGACGCTGCTCCGGATCGTCGTAGCGCAGCTTGCGGTCTTCGAGGATCGCGTCCCAGAGCTTGCGGTAGCCCATGGTGCCGTGGATGCGGCGCATGTTGCGGTATCCGTCGATCACCGGGATCTGGGATACGATCGCCTTCACCCGGGGATCGGTCGCGGCCAGGATCATGACGTGGCCACCGGAGTAGGAGATACCCCAGGCGCCCAGACGGTCGTTGTCGATTCCGTCGGTGCGCTCGAGGAAGCTCAGTGCGTTCTGGTAGTCGCGGATCTGCTGCTTCGGGTCCAGGTGCTGACGGGGTGTGCCGTCGGAAACTCCCAGGTTGCGGTAGTCGAAGACCAGGGCAGCCATGCCGGCGTTGACGAACGCCTCGGCGTAGTAGGGCATGACCAGCTCACGGACGTAGCACCAGCCACCGGCCAGTACGACGGCCGGAACGTCCTCGTCAGTATCGGGGCGGTACAGCCAACCGCGGACGGTGACTCCGTCGCTGGAAAATTCGACATCTTCACGGCGCATTGCGTGACTCCTCATGTAACGAGCGAAAGCTGAACGGAAGAAAGTACAAAGAAGAACGAGCGGTCTTGTCGCCGTGCTTATTACGGCATCGGCGGGGTGTACTCGCGCTGACTGTCCGAGTGGATCGTCGCGGATTCGAAGTACTCGATAATCGTGAGTCACCTCACAGCCTTTGTCAAGTGTCACTGGACAGTGGGGAATTTTCGTCGGTATAGTCCAACTCACTTACTGCGCATGTATTCGTAACGAGCGCAGCATTATTGGAGGTGTCCTCGATCGTGAACGGCGAAGAAGTTCTGCATGCCTACGAAAAGATGTTGTTGATCCGTCTGATGGAAGAGCGCATCTCGGTGCTCTACAAGGGCGACACCATCCCCGGATTCGTACATACCTCGATCGGTCAGGAAGCATGTGCCGTCGGAGCGCTGACTCATGCGCGGGTCAGTGACGTGATCACCTCGACGCATCGCGGACACGGACACGTTCTCGCGAAAGGCCTCGAGCCGGACCGGATGATGGCCGAACTGATGGGCAAGGCGACTGGAGCCAACAACGGTCGAGGTGGCTCGATGCACGTCGCTGATCCCCGACTCGGCATCTTCGGCGCTAACGGCATAGTCGGTGCGGGTCTCCCGATCGCGGTGGGCGCGGCATTCGCTGCGAAGGAACGGGGCGACGGGGATCTTGTCATCGCGTTCTTCGGTGACGGTGCGATTGCCACCGGCGCTTTCCACGAGGCGATGAACTTGGCCGCCCTGTGGAAACTGCCGATCATCTTCCTGTGTGAGAACAACGGATTCTCCGAGTTCTCGGCGACCGCCGATCAGCATCCGGTCCCGATCTCCGCCCGAGCCGCCGGATACGGAATGGTATCGATTACGTTGCCGGGCAACGATATCGAAGCTGTATCCGATGGAATTGCGCCGGTCTTCGAGCAGGTTCGAGCGGGAAACGGTCCGGTGTTCGTCGAGGTCGAGACTATTCGGGTCCACGGGCACTACGAGGGTGATCCTCAGGTGTACCGAGACAAGGAGGAGATGGCGCGTGACGTACACGCAGCGGATCCGCTGACATTGACACGCGGGCGGTTGGTCGAGCGCGGAATCTCCTCCGATGCCATCGAAGCGGTCGAGAAGCGGGTCAAGGCGGTGGTCGACAATGCCGAGCAATTCGCGAGAGCGTCTCCGCAGCCTGAGCGATCGACAGTCATGGACTACATCTATTCGCCGCGCAGAATTGTCGACTCGCGTGTTGTCGCAGACCCGGACGGCGCAGTCATCTCCCAGTCGAAGATCATCAAACAAGCGCTCGACGACGCCCTCGCGGCCGACCCGGATGTCTTCCTCGCCGGAATCGATGTTGCAGGCGGCAATGTCTTCGGCCTGACCAGGGGGCTGGCGGCTCGATACCCGGGTCGTGTGCTCGATACTCCGATTTCCGAATCGGCGATTATGGGACTCGCCATCGGAGCGGCCATGGCCGGGCGTCGTCCGGTGGTCGAACTGATGTACCTGGATTTTCTCGGTGTGTGTCTCGACCAGTTGATGAATCAGGCCGCAAAACTCCGGTTCATGACAGGCGGCGCAGTAAGTCTGCCACTCGTCGTTCGGACACAGTTCGGCTCCGGGCGGTCTTCCGGAGGGCAGCATTCGCAGAGCCTCGAGGCACTCTTGGCGCATATCCCCGGGTTGACCGTTGTCATGCCGAGTTCCGGCGCTGACGCGTACGGGCTGCTCCGGGCGGCAATCGAGGACGACAACCCGGTGATGTTCATCGAGCATCGATTGTTGTACGAGAAGAAATCCGCCATCCCGGGTGAGGGTTTTCGAGTCCCGATCGGTAAGGCTGCGGTGACCAGGCCGGGTAAGGACGTCACCATCGTTTCGTGGTCGCGGATGGCAATGCACGCATTGGCCGCGGCCGAGGAATTGGCGGCGGAGGGTATCGATGCGGAGGTGATCGACCTGAGGACCATCGCTCCGCTCGATCGTGAGACGATTCTCGAATCCTTCCAGCGGACCAACCGGATGGTCATCGCTCAAGAGGCGGTCCTGGACTTCGGCGTCGGCGCCGAAATCGCAGCCATGGCAGTGGATTCCGGGTTCTGGTCGTTGGACGCGCCCATCGTTCGAGTCGGTGCACGATATTCGCCTGCCCCGTATGCCCCTGTGCTGGAACGTGAATGGGAAGCAGGACCCGAAGATATCGTCGCTGCCGTGCGCCGGGTGATGTCGTGCTGACCGCAACGAGGCCCAGTGCGATGACGGGTAGGGGACCGACGCTGCCCGAACTGTTCTTACAGGCGGAGCGACAATCGCCCAACTCCCTCGCGCTGGTCGACGAGAATACGCGGCAGACGTATCGCGACCTGATGAGTGCGGCGACGAGTTTCGCAGGGGCTCTGCGTAAATCGGGATTTGAACCCGGAGAGGTCGTTCTGGTTCAGCTGCCGAACTGGTGGGAGTCGATCGTCGTCTCCTGGGGTACGTGGCTGGCCGGCGGAATTCTCCTGCCTGTGGTGCCGATCTACCGCGCACATGAACTCTCGTTCATCATCGAACAGACGTCGCCATCGGTAATCGTTGCGCCGCAAGAATACCGGGGATACCGGCATGCGGACCATCTCGAGAAAATGATGCGCACAAGCGGGCGAGAGATTCTGCTCGTCGAGGTTCGAGGTGACGGAGGGGCGCGCCGTACAACCTTCCCGGACTTGATCGAATTCGGTCATGGCTCGGATATTGGTGAACACCAAGTGGATTCGGATGACATCGCGCTGGTTCTCTATACGTCGGGCACCACGTCTGCGCCCAAGGGTGTGCTGCACAGTCATCGGACGTTGATCGCGGAAAGTGCGAGCATGATCGCGCATTGCGGTGTGGATTCGCAGGACCGAATTTTCATGCCCTCGCCGTTGGCACACATCACGGGAATTTCCTACGCTGTAGTCTTACCCGTGGCTGCGGCGTGCTCGACGGTTCTGATGCAACGATGGGACCCCGAGGCGGCCGTTGCGTTGATCGAGCGTGAACAATGCACGTTCACCGTGAGTGCCACTCCGTTTCTCCGTGGTTTGGCCGATGCATACGAGGGCAGTGCTTTTCGGCGATCGCAGCTGACCAGATTCGTGTGTGGTGGTGCCGGCATCCCCCCGGAGTTGGTGCGTCGTGCTCACCGCGTGATGGGGACGTCGATTGTTCGAACGTACGGATCCACGGAACTGCCGACCTTGGTGATGGGCGATCCCTTCGGAGACATCGAACTGCAAGCTGAGGACGAAGGAACGGTGATCGGTGGAAACGAACTCGAGATCGGTGAAGACAGCGAATTGTTGGTGCGTGGGCCGGAATTGTTCGTCGGATATGTCGACGGCGCATTGAACGACGATTCGTTTACCGAGAAGGGCTTCTTTCGGACCGGGGATGTCGCGACGGTGGACAACCAGGGACATGTACGGATTACCTCGCGGATCAAGGACATCATCAACCGCGGTGGAGAAAAGTTCAGCGCGGCCGAGATCGAGTGGGCGCTCGAAGCGCACCCGGCCGTCGCGGAGGTAGCAGTGGTCGGTTTTCCCGACGAGGTACTCGGTGAACGCGCCTGTGCGTTTGTGGTTCCCGAGGGGGCCCCGCCGAGCGTTCGGGACCTTCGTATCTTCCTGCTGTCCGAGGGGTTTGCTGTTCAGAAGGCCCCCGAGAGGGTGGAGATAGTCTGCTCACTGCCGCGCACGGAGAGTGGGAAAGTGCAGAAGTTTCTGCTTCGTGGGGCATTAGGCTTGGGCTCGGTACAGACGGTCCCCAAGACTGACGGAAGCGAGTTCGGACATGACGGCAACTGGCGCCGAGCCACCTCGTAAGGCGGCTGAGTCGACCGCGGTTGCGCCGAAGAAGTCGCTACCGCGCACGTCGGCTCCACGAAAGGCGACCACGAAGAAGGCGGCGGCCAAGAAGGCTGCCCCCCAAAAATCTGTGCAGCAGAATGCGTCGCCGAAGAGACAGGTTCGTAAAAAGAAGGAGGAGGAGAAGGGTTTGGGGACGTCTGTGGGAAAAACGGTGCGTGCCGAGCGCACCAGGCAGGGGATTCCGGTTCGGGAGCTGGCACGACGGTTGGGTGTTTCGCCGTCATTCCTGTCGCAGTTCGAACTCGGCCAGAGTCAGGCGGCAGTGAACACACTGTTCTCGATCGCGACGGAACTGAATCTCTCGTTGGACGTATTGCTCGGTAACAATGTCGAGCCTGAACGTGAGTCCGTATCGAAGGATCACGAGCCCCGGCTCTCCGACTGTCTGACCTTTCGTTCGGGTGTTCGCTGGCAGCGTCTGGCGAACACTCCGGAAAATCACCAAGTGCAGTTCCTTCACACCGAGTACGAGCCCGGGGCTGATTCCGCGCCGGGAGACGCACCGCAGACACACTCGGGTGATGACTACGGCTATGTGTTGGAGGGCACCTTGACCATCGACGTCGACGGTATGCGTCGCTTGCTGAACTCCGGTGAGGCCATTCATCTGGTCGGGAATGTTCCTCATCGGTTGCGGAACGAGACGGATCAGACAGTCAAGGCGATCTGGTTCGTGTTGGGCTGACGAGGGGCAGTAGACAACGGGCAGCATATGACGCCGGTCGCTATCTAACTGAGGCATCCTTTTCTTGGCTAATTCTAGAAAAGGCGCATACTTGGTGCCATACAAGACGACGGACAGGATTCGACCCCAGGGTGCAATTGCGCGCAGCCGGGCTGAGAATCACTGCGCCACGGCTTGCAGTCCTGAATGCGGTTGCAGCCAAATCGCATTCGGATGACGATTCCGTTTCCGCGCAAGTGCGGTTACAGCTGCGATCCGTATCTACCCCAGGACGTTTTACGACGTGCTGTGAACCGTGCCGGGTTTGATGCCGCATCCGTTTTTGTGAAGGATGCAGATCATGCCCAAGCGTTACCCACTCGAGCA
>NZ_JAWLSC010000017.1:0-97321 GCF_033142465.1 Rhodococcus sp. IEGM 1318 | reverse complement strand
AACCCGGAAGCTAAGCCCTTCAGCGCCGATGGTACTGCACTCGACAGGGTGTGGGAGAGTAGGACACCGCCGAACACCCGTTAACCGAAAGGGGACCCGACATACTGGGTCCCCTTTCGTGCGTTGTATGAAAGGAATGACTGTGTCGGAGAATGGCGACGAGCGTCGGTCCTTCCGTGGGGGAGGAGCGCCTCGATCAGGTGGCCCCCGTCGTGACAACGACGGGCGTGGATCACGCAGCGCTGCAGGCGGAGACCGCCGCGGTGGTGCCGGAGACAACAACCGTGGCGGGGCTGGAAACAGCAATCGCGGCGGCGGATTCAGTGGCGGACAGCGCCGCGGCGGCGAGGGTGGGTTCACCCCTCGTGGGCGCGACGGCGACCGCAACCGTCAGCAAGCTCGACCTGACGAACCAGATTTGCCCGACAACGTAGAGCCGACCGAGTTGGATCCGGCTGTTCGTCGGGATCTGCTCAGCCTCGACAAGGACAACGCCAACACAGTTGCGCGTCACCTCGTCATGGCGGGCAAGCTCGTCGACGAAGACCCGGAACTTGCACTGCTCCACGCTCGCGCTGCTCGTCAGCGTGCCGGCCGTATTGCCGTCGTTCGTGAGGCTGCCGGGATCACTGCCTACCACGCGGGTGAATGGGCCGAAGCTCTCTCCGAGCTCCGTGCTGCCCGTCGAATGGCTGGTGGACCTGGTCTGATCGCTGTGATGGCCGACTGCGAACGCGGTTTGGGTCGACCCGAACGCGCAATCGAACTGGGTCGCAGCGACGAGGCTGCGCTGCTCTCGGGCGACGAGGCTTCGGAGTTGCGGATCGTCGTCGCCGGTGCTCGGATGGATCTCGGTCAGTTCGATCAGGCAGTTGTCACACTGCAGACCAAGGATCTTGATGCAGCGCGTACCGGTGAAGCTGCGGCTCGCCTGTTCTACGCGTACGCCGATGCCCTCGTTGCAGCCGGTCGTATCGAAGACGGACTGAAGTGGTTCCTCAACGCTGCAGCTGCAGACCTCGAGGGTGACACGGATGCTGAAGAACGGGTGGCCGAGTTGACCGGAGAAGATCAGTGACCGTGCTTCGTACCCAGTACGACGTACTTTTGCTCGATCTCGACGGCACGCTGTACGCCGGAGCTCATGCGATTCCGGGTACCCAGGCTGCTCTCGGTCAGGGCACGCAGGCTTTGTACTACGTGACCAACAACGCCAGTCGCTCACCTTCGGCCGTGTCGGCGCACCTGACCGAACTCGGTTTCGATTCCGAAGACGATCGTGTGGTCACCAGTTCCCAGACTGCCGTGCGTCTGTTGGCGGAGCGTCTCGAACCCGGTGCCGCTGTTCTGGTCGTCGGCACCGACGCGCTTGCGGACGAGGTGACGCGCGTCGGATTGCTGCCAGTTCGTGAGTTCGCGGATTCCCCGGTTGCTGTCGTTCAAGGACATTCGACAGAGACCAACTGGTCGATCCTTGCCGAAGCATGCCTGGCGATCAGGGCCGGCGCGCTGTGGGTGGCTGCGAACTTGGACACCACACTGCCGTCGGAGCGGGGTCTAGTTCTCGGCAACGGCTCGATGGTGGCAGCTCTACGCGCTGCGACAAGGCAGGAGCCCCTGGTCGCAGGTAAGCCTGCTGCACCTCTGATGGAGGATGCACTAGCTCGCAGCGGGTGTTCGCGTCCTCTGGTGGTCGGCGATCGTTTGGACACCGACATCGAAGGCGCACATGCTGTTTCGATCGACTCGCTGTTGGTTCTCACCGGTGTGAGCACGCCGGGTGACGTACTGCGGGCTCCGATTCAGCAGCGTCCCACCTACATTGCAGCAACTCTGGATTCGCTCAATCAGCCGGCCGCCGAATCGCTGGTCGGTGCGGACTCCAAGTGGTCCGTCTCGGTGAACGGGTCGGCACTGGTAGTCGACGGCCCGGTTGTCGGGGACGAGATGTCACTTCTACGTGCAATTGCGCCTGTCGCATGGGCGAATCCGTCGTTCCAGACCTTGGAAGCGTCTGATGCCGGCGTAGTGGATCTGTTTGCATCCTGGCTTGTTTGATTCCTCGCAAATGTGTTCGACTCGCGGGGGTGTGGGTGTATGCGTAACCGAGAGTCATGCACTAACGTTGTGCCCGATGAGCACGCCGACACCGCACCCCGGAAACACGAGTAACGGATCTCCGTTGCCCGGGCCACGCCCTACCGTCGATCCGGAACGCATACGTTCTGACGTCGACGGTTTGCTGGCGCGCCTCGGCGGCATCGAACACGATCCGAACGATCAGCACGGAGCAGGTGTGATCCCGCAGAAGGCACATATTTTGGAACAGGCACACGAGGTGCTCGTCCAGGCACTCGCCTCTGTGGATAGGGCTTGACGTGGCACGTAGAGCACGGGTGGACGCCGAACTTGTCCGTCGCGGACTCGCACGGTCGCGAGATCATGCGCAAGAACTGATTTCCGCCGGCCGAGTTCTCATCTCGGGAGCGGTTGCTACCAAGCCTGCGACGGCGATCGAAGCCGGTACTCCGCTTCGGGTCGTCGAGGTGGAGCAGGAAGTCTCATGGGCGTCGCGAGGTGCTCACAAACTGATCGGCGCACTCGACGCCTTCGGTGCCGAAGGATTGACGGTCGAAGGTCGCCGTTGCCTTGACGCCGGCGCATCCACCGGTGGGTTCACCGACGTTCTGCTGACGCGTGGTGCGAAGGAAGTTGTCGCCGTCGACGTCGGTTACGGCCAATTGGTCTGGCGCTTGCAGTCCGATGACCGCGTGCACGTCATCGACCGAACCAATGTTCGTGCAATTGATGCGGAGACCATCGGCGGAACCGTCGACCTGGTTGTGGCGGATCTGTCGTTTATATCTCTCAAACTCGTACTCGGGGCGTTTGTCGCCTGTACTGCTGACGGCGCGGACCTCGTTCCGATGGTCAAGCCTCAGTTCGAGGTGGGCAAGGACCGCGTCGGTGCCGGTGGCGTCGTACGAGATCCGGAACTGCGAATCTCCGCTGTGCTCGACGTGTCGGAGGCTGCTGCAAAGGTAGGTCTGCGGACGTTAGGTGTCGTGGCCAGCCCATTGCCCGGTCCGTCGGGAAATGTCGAGTATTTCCTGTGGCTTCGAAAGTCGGGTACATCCGGCGATGAAGAGACGGTTACCGACACCGAGACGAACACCGAGGGAGTTCCCACGGTGGAGGACATGATTCGCAAGGCTGTAGAGGAAGGGCCCCAGTGAACGCGGTCACGAACGGCGAGTCGCGCGAGATCCTTCTTGTCGCACACCCTGGTCGACGTGACATCACGGAAACCGCCAAGCGAGTCGGGAAGATTTTCGAACGCGCGGGAATCGGGCTGCGAGTCCTCGTCGACGAAGCAGACAGCTCGCGCATCGAAGCAATGACGGAACCCGCGGGCTTCTCTGCGCCGGGTCTCGACGTCACGGTTGTTCATCCCGGCCCTGATGCTGCCGTCGGATGCGAGTTGGTTCTGGTTCTCGGTGGTGACGGCACATTTCTGCGCGCCGCCGAACTGGCTCAAGAAGCGTCCATTCCGGTACTGGGCATCAACCTCGGACGGATCGGATTTCTGGCAGAGACCGAGGCGGAGCATCTCGACGAGGCTCTCGCACAGGTAGTTCGCAAGGAATATCGCGTCGAGTCCCGTATGACACTCGACGTCGTGATTCGGGTGGACGACGAGATCATCGATCGCGGGTGGGCGCTCAACGAGGCCAGTATCGAGAATCGTTCGCGTCTGGGAGTTCTCGAAGTTGTCCTCGAGGTCGACGGCAGACCGGTATCTGCCTTCGGTTGCGACGGTGTTCTCGTGTCCACTCCCACCGGCTCGACCGCTTATGCCTTTTCCGCAGGCGGCCCCGTCGTGTGGCCAGAACTCGAAGCATTGCTCGTCGTACCCAGCAACGCGCACGCGCTGTTCGCGCGGCCGTTGGTCACCAGCCCGAATTCGATCATCGCGGTGGAGACCGTCGCCGGTAGCCATGACGGCCTGGTCTTCTGCGACGGTCGTCGTACGTTGGAACTGCCTGCCGGCGCTCGCGTCGAGATCGTTCGCGGCGCCACTCCCGTCAAGTGGGTCCGGTTGGACTCTGCGCCCTTCGCTGATCGGATGGTTCGCAAGTTCGAGCTTCCGGTTACCGGATGGCGAGGAAGGAAGCCTTAATCGTGCTCGCAGAGATCCGTATCGACAGTCTTGGTGTGATCTCCGAGGCCAGCGCCCAGTTTCACGAGGGCCTGACCGTCCTGACCGGTGAAACCGGCGCAGGTAAAACGATGGTCGTCACCAGCTTGCACCTCCTCAGCGGAGCGCGAGCCGATGCCGGTCGAGTGCGGTTGGGTGCGTCGCGAGCCGTCGTCGAAGGACGATTCATCGCCGACGACGTCTCAACGGCCACCGAGCGTGAGATCGTCCGAATCCTGGAATCGTCCGGCGCCGAACGCGACGAGGACGGGACCATCATCGCCGTACGCACCGTCGGGAGCGATGGGCGTTCACGTGCGCATCTCGGCGGTCGAAGCGTGCCGGCGGGTGTTCTCTCCGAATTCACTGATCCGCTGCTGACTGTCCACGGACAGAACGATCAGCTGCGGTTGCTTCGTCCTGACCAACAGCGCAACGCTCTGGACCGCTTCGGGGACAAGACAATCGGAACGCTGCTGACGAGGTACCGCAAACATCGTCGGGAGTGGCTTGACGCTCGTTCGGAGTTGATCGAGCGCACGTCGAAGGCTCGTGAACTGGCGCAGGAAGCAGACCAGTTGACCTTCGCGCTCAACGAAATCGACGGCGTGGCACCCGAGCCAGGCGAGGACACGGCGATCGTTGCCGAGGTGCGTCGGCTCAGCGAACTCGATTCGCTCCGCTCGGCTGCGGAAGAGGCGCACGCTGCGCTCGCCGGTAGTGACGACATGGCCAGCGGCGACGTCGGGGTCATGCCGGCGCTCGACCTGATGTCCGAAGCGCGGGCGCGTATCGAGTCGGTCACCGACGCAGATCTGGACGGCCTCGGTTCCCGGTTGGCCGACGCTATTGCCGTCGTCACCGATGTTGCTGGTGACCTGAACACCTATCTGTCCGGGCTGCCCGCAGACCCGGGTGCTCTGGACTCGCTTCTGTCGCGGCAGTCCGAACTCAAGACTCTGACTCGCAAGTACGCCGCCGATGTCAACGGTGTTCTCGATTGGGCGGATACCGCTCGCGCTCGTCTGTCCAAACTCGACGTGTCCTCGGATGCGTTGTCGCTGTTGTCCAAGCAGGTCGAGGAAACGGCTGGACTGACCGCGGAGGCAGCTACCAAGCTGAGCGCCGCCAGAGTCAAGGCGGCGGCAAAGCTCGCAAAGGCTGTCAGCGCGGAACTCGCCGGTCTGGCGATGGGACGTGCGGGCCTTGAGGTGACGGTTCGTTCGCAGCCCGCGGGCCCGCAGGATTCGGCGCCGCTCAGTGTCGGGGGAGTAGACCTGCATGCCGGATCTGCCGGCGTCGACGAGGTGGAATTTCGTCTGTCCGCGCACAGTGGGGCGCCCTCGTTGCCCATCAGTAAGAGCGCTTCCGGCGGCGAGCTTTCGCGCGTCATGCTTGCGCTCGAGGTTGTTCTCGCTGGTAGCGACACCGGCGCGACGATGGTTTTCGACGAGGTGGACGCTGGGGTCGGTGGCCGTGCCGCCGTCGAGATCGGCCGCCGATTGGCGAAACTCGCTCGGACGCATCAGGTTATCGTCGTCACTCACCTTCCGCAGGTCGCTGCGTTTGCCGACACCCACCTCGTGGTGGACAAGGTGGACGACAAGGGCGGAGTGGTCAGCAGTGGTGTGCGGACTTTGTCGGATTCTGATCGTGTGGTCGAGTTGGCCCGTATGTTGGCAGGATTGGACGACACCGAGACCGGGCGTGCACACGCCGAAGAACTGCTCGAGATCGCGAATGCGGCCCGCGTCACAGATTGAAGGTTCTGTGGTGTTGGTGTGACTGATGTGGTAGTTGTCGGCGCGCCTCCACCGGTCAAGGCGGTTTCAGGTTCATCATCGAAGCCATGAAGATGCCCGGATTGCTCTCACGTAACACCGAATCCTTGCCTGGGATCAGTGGCATCGCCAGGGCCGATCGGAACACGGCGAAGCTTTTACGCCGTGTCGGTCCTGGAGACATCGTGATCCTCGACGAAGTCGACATCGATCGCCGGACCGCCGATGCTCTGGTGAAAGCCGGAGTCATGGCCGTGGTCAACGCGTCACCGTCGATTTCGGGGCGGTACCCCAACCTCGGACCGGAAGTGATCGTCGCCAACGACATCGTTCTGGTCGATGCCGTTGACGGTGACGTCTTCAAGAACGTCAAGGACGGCAGCAAGATCCGCCTGCACGAGGGCGAGATCTTCAACGGCGAGAAGAGCCTCGTCAAGGGTGAAGAGCAGACCGAGGCCGAGATCTCCGATCGGATGATCGAGGCCAAGACCGGCCTGGTCGATCACCTGGAAGCGTTCTCGGGTAACACCATCGAGTTCATCCGTACCGAAAGCCCTTTGCTGATTGACGGAATCGGTGTTCCGGACATCGACATCGACTTGAAGGATCGCCACGTCGTGGTCGTCTCCGACGGACCCGAACACGAGGCCGATCTGAAGAACCTCAAGCCCTTCATCAAGGAGTATTCGCCGATCCTGATCGGTGTCGGCGCAGGTGCGGACGTGTTGAGCAAGGCCGGATACCGCCCCGATCTGATCGTGGGCGACCCCGAGGAGATCACCAGTTCCACGCTCAAGTCCGGCGCGGAAGTAGTTCTGCCGGCAGACCAGGACGGTCATGCGGCGGGGCTTTCCCGAATCCAGGATCTCGGTATCGGGGCGATGACGTTCCCGGCGACCTGCTCACCGACCGACCTTGCTTTGCTCCTTGCCGATCATCACGGGGCTTCGCTGATCGTGACGGTCGGCAACGTGGTGTCCTTGGACGAATTCTTCGACCGTGGGCGTCGTGAAAGCAATCCGTCGGCATTCATGACGCGGCTCAAGGTTGGGCCGAAACTGGTCGACGCCAAGGCCGTCGCAACGCTGTATCGAAGTCGAGTGTCCGGCGGCGCGATCGCGCTCCTGGTGCTTGCCGCCCTGGTGGCAGTGATCGTCGCCCTGGTCGTGTCCAATGCCGGTAGTGAAGTTCTCGACTGGGCAGTCGCAACGTGGAACAGCTTCGCGCTGTGGGTTCAGGGGCTCTTCAAGTGATTTCGATGCGTCAACATGCAATTTCCATAGCGGCAATCTTCCTGGCACTCGCGATCGGCGTGGTGCTGGGTTCCGGAATGCTGTCCAGTGGATTGCTTTCGGGTCTGCGTGACGACAAGGCAGACCTGCAGAACGAGATCGAAGACCTCAACCAACAGTCCAATCAGCTTCAGCAGCAACTCAATTCCGCGGACGGCTTCGATGCCGCTGTCGGTGGTCGCGTCGTGCGTGACAGTCTCGCTGGTCGCACCGTCGTCGTGATCACGGCACCGGACGCCGATCCCGGTGACCTCGACGGTGTCAACCGACTCGTCACTGCCGCCGGTGGCGCCGTGACCGGACGCGTCTCGCTCACCGATTCGTTTGTCGACGCCACGGGCGGTGACCGCTTGCGGACCGTCGTCACCAACGTCATTCCTGCGGGCATCACACTCAAGACCGGTGCGGTCGATCAGGGCAGTCTCGCGGGCGATCTGCTCGGTTCGGTTCTGCTTCTCAACGGGCAGAGCAGCGAACCGCAGAGCACTCCGGACGAGATGAATCTCGCGCTCGACTCGCTGCGCAGCGCCGGCTTCATCAGCTACGACGACGGCGCGGTCAAGCCGGCTCAGCTCGCTGTCGTTCTCACCGGCGACAACAAGAGCGAATCCGACGCGGCCTCGGGTAACCGCGGCGCCGTGATCGCCCGGTTTGCGGGTGCTCTCGACGGACGCGGCGCAGGAACGATTCTCGCGGGCCGTCCCGGCTCGGCCGAGGGTAGTGGTCCAGTTGCCGTCGCACGTGCGGACGCGGCGCTCTCAGCGGGCTTGACGACCATCGACAACATCGATCGGGAGTCGGGCAAGATCACCACGCCGTTGGCGCTGCAGGAACAGTTGAACGGCGGCGCCGGCCGCTACGGCACGGGACCGGGAGCGGCGGCGGTCACCGTCGGCGCACCCACCAACTGAACACCTCGGTATTGATACGCCGGTCACATCGGGGGCGGAAAGTCGGCGCGTTGTAGGCACCGACCCCCGATAGGTGTTACCGTGAAATCCCGTGGGTCGGCAGGCCCCAGCATGCTTCATCAGACCAAGCCCTGCACAGTCGTCACGGGAGCCCCTTTGCCACAGTCACGCACTAATACGCGTACCGCCACCAAGCACATCTTCGTCAGCGGAGGTGTAGCTTCCTCTCTCGGCAAAGGTTTGACCGCCTCGAGCCTGGGACAGTTGTTGACCGCGCGGGGAATGCGCGTGACCATGCAGAAGCTCGATCCCTATCTCAATGTGGATCCGGGCACCATGAACCCCTTCCAGCACGGCGAGGTCTTCGTCACCGAAGACGGCGCCGAGACCGACCTCGACGTCGGACACTACGAGCGGTTCCTCGACCGCGACCTCTCCGGTCAGGCCAACGTCACCACCGGCCAGGTGTACTCGACGGTCATCGCCAAGGAACGCCGCGGCGAGTACCTCGGTGACACCGTTCAGGTCATCCCGCACATCACCGACGAGATCAAGCGTCGCATCCTCGAGATGAGCGGCCCGGATCTGCAGGGACACCGCCCGGACGTCGTGATCACCGAAATCGGTGGAACCGTCGGCGACATCGAATCGCAGCCCTTCCTCGAAGCCGCTCGCCAGGTCCGCCACGACGTCGGCCGCGACAACGTCTTCTTCCTGCACGTCTCCCTCGTGCCGTACCTCGGCCCCTCCGGAGAACTCAAGACCAAGCCCACACAGCACTCGGTTGCGTCGTTGCGCAGCATCGGCATTCAGCCCGACGCGCTGATCCTTCGTTGCGATCGTGACGTTCCGCAGGGCCTCAAGAACAAGATCGCCCTGATGTGCGACGTGGACGTGGACGCCTGCATCTCGACGCCCGACGCTCCCTCGATCTACGACATCCCGAAGGTTCTGCACCGTGAGGGCCTCGACGCTTACGTCGTTCGCCAGCTCGGTCTCCCGTTCCGCGACGTCGACTGGACTGTGTGGGGCAACCTCCTCGATCGTGTTCACCAGCCGCGTGAAACCGTGCGCGTCGCATTGGTCGGCAAGTACGTCGACCTGCCCGACGCATACCTCTCCGTCACCGAGGCACTGCGCGCCGGTGGGTTCGCGAATCGGTCCAAGGTCGAGATCTCCTGGGTCCCGTCGGACGCCTGTGAGACCGAAGCCGGAGCGCAGGCCGCTCTCGGTGACGTCGACGGTGTTCTGATCCCGGGCGGCTTCGGCATCCGCGGCATCGAGGGCAAGCTCGGCGCGATCCGTTTCGCACGTTCGCGCAAGCTGCCGCTGCTGGGTCTGTGCCTGGGTCTGCAGTGTGTCGTCATCGAAGCTGCTCGTAGCGTCGGCCTCGACGATGCCAACTCGGCCGAGTTCGAGCCGGACACCAAGCACCCGGTCATCTCGACGATGGCTGATCAGGAAGACGTCATCGCCGGTGACGCCGACCTCGGTGGCACCATGCGTCTGGGTGCTTACCCGGCCGTGCTGACCAAGGGTTCCGTCGTCGCTCAGGCCTACGGAACCGAGGACGTTTCCGAGCGTCACCGTCACCGCTACGAGGTCAACAACACCTACCGCGATCGGATTGCCAAGTCCGGCTTGCAGTTCAGCGGAACCTCACCTGACGGTCATCTGGTCGAGTTCGTCGAGTACCCGCGTGAGCAGCATCCGTTCTTCGTTGCCACCCAGGCACACCCGGAGCTCAAGAGCCGCCCGACACGCCCGCACCCGCTGTTCGCGGCCTTCGTCGAAGCAGCGTTGACGTACAAGCTCGAAGAGCGCCTGCCCGTCGACGTCCACGGTGACGAGAAGATCGACACCGCTGCCACCGAGACGGCGCTCGACGCTGCAGTCGAGAACGTGGAAAAGGTCTAGCCACACATGAGCGATCCCGGTCGGCACGAATTCGACACCCTCGGCTCCAAGACGGTCTACACCGGCGCGATCATCGCGTTGCGCGTCGACACCGTTGCGATGCCTGGTGGTCAGCGTGCCGATCGGGAAGTCGTCGAGCATCACGGCGCCGTTGCCGTCGTGGCACTGGACGAGCACGACAATCTGGTGCTGATTCACCAGTACCGTCACCCGCTCGGGCACCGGTTGTGGGAAATCCCTGCCGGTCTGCTCGACGCTGCGGGGGAGAGCCCGGTCGAGGCGGCAGCGCGTGAGCTGGGCGAAGAAACCGGACTCGGCGCCGATCGATGGTCGGTGCTGGTCGATGTAGCTCTCTCACCCGGGTTCACGGACGAGGCTGTTCGCGTCTTCCTCGCCGAGGGGTTGCACGAGGTCGAGCGCGACGATCCCGAACACGAAGAAGCCGATCTCGAGATTTCGCGAGTTCCGCTCGCCGACGCCGTCGACATGGCGCTGCGCGGCGACATCGTCAATGCCACCGCGGTATCGGGCATTCTCGCGATCGCTACCGCACGCTCGACGGGAAAGCCGCTACGCCCCGCCGACGCACCGTGGCCCGATCGTCCTCGCGCATTCGGAGAACGCAAGTCGCGAGCCTGAAGTGCTTGCCCGACAGGTGGACTCGTATCTCGACCATCTAGCGGTCGAGCGAGGATCGGCGCGCAACACTCTACTTTCGTATCGCCGCGACCTGAATCGGTACGCTGAGTACCTGAACGGACGCGGCATCGACGACGTCGCGGGCGTGACGGAAAACGACGTCACCGAATTCGTGACACATCTGCGGCTCGGTGACTCCGAGGCCGGCGTCGTACCGTTGGCGGCCAGTTCGGCAGCACGCACCCTGATCGCGGTCCGCGGATTCCACAAGTTTTCCGCCGCCGAGGGTCTGGTCAGCGTTGACGTGGCCCGAACGGTCAAGCCGCCGACGCCCGGACGCAAGCTGCCCAAGGCCCTGCCTCTCGACGACGTGATCGCCCTGCTCGACGCTTCGGGTGGCGGTGCGGCCGGCGACGGGCCCCGCGACCTGAGGGATCGCGCTCTGCTCGAGCTTCTGTACTCGACCGGTGCGCGAATCACCGAGGCGATCGATCTGGACGTCGACGACATCGATACCGAAACTCGTTCCGTGCTGCTCAAAGGCAAGGGCGGCAAGCAGCGGATCGTCCCCGTCGGCAGGCCTGCGATCGCCGCCGTGGACGCGTATCTCGTCCGTGGGCGCCCCAGCCTGGCGACGCGCGGTGTTCCTGCCCTGTTTCTCAACGCTCGCGGGGGCCGCCTTTCGCGTCAAAGCGCGTGGCAGATTCTTCAGGATGCGGCGGCTTCGGCCGGAATCAAGGCGGACGTCTCACCCCATACGCTCAGGCACTCGTTTGCCACACACCTGCTCGACGGCGGCGCGGACGTACGTGTCGTGCAGGAACTCCTTGGCCACGCTTCGGTAACCACGACACAGATCTACACGCTGGTCACCGTCACCGCGCTGCGCGAAGTGTGGGCTCAGGCACACCCGCGTGCCCGTTAGGGGTTGGTTGGCTCATGCGTGTCTGCGAGACCATTCGGTGATGTAAGCGGTAGCGTTCAAGGAGCGCGAGCGGCCTCCACCGCAGTTTCGGGGGTTTGCCGGCGCCGAGAGCAACCGCCGAAAGAGTAGGGGAGCATCGGACCGTGTCGACATCGCAGCCACCAGCGGCGGAGTCCGCGCCGCCGCATGTCAATGCCCAACTCTTCGAGCGCGTGAACGAATCAGCACCAGCTGTACCTTCCGAACCAGAGGCGATGTTCGAAATAGATACGACGCCAGTAGCCTCTCCACCTGCGGAAACCCTCGCCGTTTCCGCGGAAGAACTCGGCCCGACGGGCCGACCGGTCCGCGAGGTGCCGCAACCGACACCGTTGGCGCACCACGGACCCGCGATGATCATCGCGATGTGCAACCAGAAGGGCGGCGTCGGCAAGACGACGTCGACCATCAATCTGGGTGCGTCGTTGGCCGAATACGGTCGTCGAGTGCTCTTGGTGGATCTCGATCCCCAAGGCGCGTTGTCTGCCGGACTGGGCGTTCAGCATCACGACCTGGAACTGACCGTCCATAACCTTCTGGTCGAACCACGTGTGTCCATCGACGACGTGCTGATGCGAACCCGGGTGGACGGCCTCGACCTGCTCCCCAGCAACATCGACCTTTCGGCCGCCGAAATCCAATTGGTCACCGAGGTCGGACGTGAGCAGACCTTGGGACGAGTGCTCCACCCGGTTCTCGATCGGTACGACTACGTGCTCATCGACTGCCAGCCGTCGCTGGGCCTTCTCACGGTGAATGCGCTGGCCTGCGCCGATTCGGTCATCATTCCAATGGAATGCGAGTACTTCAGCCTGCGCGGCCTGGCACTCCTCAACGACACCGTCGAAAAGGTGCACGACCGTCTCAATCCGAAGCTCGAGTTGGCCGGTATCGTCGTCACGATGTTCGACTCTCGGACCCTGCACGCCCGTGAGGTGATGGCGCGCGTCGTCGAGGTGTTCGGTGACGTCGTCTACGACACGGTGATCAACCGCACCGTTCGATTCCCCGAAACCAGCGTCGCCGGTGAGCCGATCACGACGTGGGCGCCGAAATCGGCTGGGGCCGAGGCATATCGAGCATTGGCCCGCGAAGTCATTCACCGGTCTGGTCGTTAGTGGAACTGATTGCATCGCAAGAAGATTCGGCCGAAGTCGAGCCGGATTCGATCGACCCGAACGTGCCGACCGACGCTCAGACCGCAGCCAAGGCCGCCGGTTTCCGAGTCACTCTCCGGAACTTCGAAGGCCCGTTCGATCTGCTGTTGAACCTGATCAATCAACGACAGCTCGATGTCACCGAAGTCGCCCTGCACACCGTCACGGACGATTTCATCGCGTACACCAAGGAACTCGGCAGTGCGATGGGCCTCGATCAGACGACAGAGTTTCTGGTCGTCGCGGCCACGCTTCTGGACCTGAAAGCCGCCAGGCTGTTGCCCGCCGGGCAGGTCGAGGACGCCGAGGATCTGGCGCTTCTCGAAGCCCGCGACCTTCTCTTCGCGCGACTGCTGCAGTACCGGGCGTACAAACAAGTTGCGGCGCTGTTCGGTGAGCTCGAGGAAGCGGCGCTGCGGCGCTATCCGCGTTCGGTTGCCGTCGAGGATCAGTTCACCGAACTCCTGCCCGAGGTGTTGTTGGGCGTCGATCCTCAGCGTTTTGCGGAGATCGCGGCGACGGTGTTCACGCCGCGTCCGGTGCCGACAGTGGGGCTAGATCACCTCCATGTGTCCAATATCTCGATACCCGAGCAGGCCGAGCGAATTCTCGAGTTGCTGCGCGAGCGAGGCATAGGGGAGTGGACACCCTTTGGGGACCTCGTTGCCGAGTGTGAGGTCACCGTCGAGATAGTCGCAAGATTTCTCGCGTTGCTCGAGCTGTATCGCCGGCAGGTCATCGTGTTCGAGCAACCCGAAGCCCTCGGACCGCTGATGGTGAGTTGGACCGGAGACGACCCGGCCGCGCCGGTCACAGAGGAGGACTACGGATGAACGCCGAGCCGACGGAATCGGAATCTTCGCAGCTAGACGAGATGATCGAGCCTACTGACGACGCCGCGGTTTCCGAAGATTCTGCCCCCGATTTCGACCTCGACGACGATCAACTCGACGCAGTGCTGGAGTCGCTTCTGCTCGTCGTGGATTCACCGGCCGAAGTGAACCAACTTGCGTCTGTCACCGGTACCGCACCGGAGCGCGTCGAACAACGCCTGACGTTGATGTCGGCCACATTGACCGCTCGCGGCAGCGGAATGGACCTTCGCTACGCGGGCGACGGATGGCGTCTGTACACGCGACAAGAGTTTGCCCCGTATGTGGAAAAGCTGCTATTGGACGGCGCACGCACCAAATTGACCAGGGCGGCATTGGAAACTTTGGCCGTAGTCGCATACCGTCAACCGTTGACTCGTGCGCGGATCAGTGCGGTACGAGGCGTCAACGTGGACGGGGTGGTACGCACCCTCCTTGCCCGCGGACTGATCGCGGAAGCCGGGCCGGACCCGGACACCAACGCGACACGGTACTCCACGACCGAACTGTTCCTCGAACGGCTCGGCCTGGCCTCGCTGAGCGAGCTCCCGGAGTTGGCCCCGCTCTTGCCTGATGTCGATCTCATCGACGACATCAGCGAAAGCCTGGAATCCGATCCGCGATTTGCGAGAATGAACAAGGCAGACGTGCCCGCTGACGTAGTGGACACCGAAGTCGACGACTGACCGGAATTCCGGCGGTCGTCAGCACCGAGAAAGACCCGACCACGCTCGGGAAACAGTAGAAGACTGACAGGAAAAAAGTGAACAATCCCGCTCGCCGAGATGGCACACCGGACCGTAACAACTCCCGCGACAACCGCGGCGCACGCAGCGACGCCCCCCGTGGTGGTCGCAGTGACGCCCCCCGCGGCGCACGTAGCGAAGCGCCCCGTGGTGGACGCAGCAACACTTCCCGCAGTACCTCCGGATACGACCGCAACGCCGGATCTGACCGTCCCCGCACGGACGACCGTCGCGGTGGATTCAATGACGACCGTCGCCCGCCGCGCAGTGACGACCGTCGCCCGCCGCGCAGTGACGACCGTCGCCCGCCGCGCAGTGACGACCGTCGCCCCGCACGTACGGACGACCGCCGTGGCGGTTACAACGACGATCGGCGCGGACCACGCACGGACGATCGCCGCGGACCGCGCAGCGACGACCGGCGTACCCCCCACGTCGACGCCCGTCGCGCACCGCGCGGTGGCGCTGACCGTCGTAGTGACGATCAGCGAGGCGCACGCCCCGACGCTCCTCGCGGCGGTGCATGGTCGAATGCACCTCGTGGATCCAAGTTCGACGGACCTCCGCGCAAGCGCCCGGCAGCCCCGACACCGCCGGCGACCAACAAGCGCGGCAAGCCGAAGACCGAGAAGCCGCAGCGCGTCGTCTCTCAGAACCCGTTGGTCTCCAACGCCAAGCCGGCACGTCACCAGCATGCCGAGGTCACCAAGCACGACGGCCCGCCGAAGGGCGACGGCGTCCGCTTGCAGAAGGTGCTGGCTCAGGCCGGCGTCGCATCACGCCGTGCTGCTGAAGAACTGATCGACCAGGGGCGCGTCGAGGTCGACGGCCGCATCGTTGTCGAGCAGGGGCTGCGTGTCGACCCCGAGAACGCAGTGGTTCGCGTCGACGGCGTCCGCGTCGTCGTGCAGAAGGACCTCGTCTACCTCGCGATGAACAAGCCGCGTGGCTGGCAGTGCACCATGTCCGACGATCTCGGTCGTCCGTGCGTCGGTGACATCGTCTCCGAGCGCGTTCAGTCGGGTCAGCGGCTCTTCCACGTCGGCCGTCTCGACGCCGACACCGAAGGCCTGCTCCTCTTCACCAACGACGGCGATCTGGCTCACCGCCTGATGCACCCGTCGTTCGAGGTTCCGAAGACGTACCTCGCCACGGTTCACGGCGTTGTCGAGCGCAGCACCGGCAAGCAGTTGCGTGACGGTGTCACTCTCGACGACGGTCCGGCGAAGGTGGACGCGTTCACCGTGCTCGAGATCAACGAGGGCAAGACGCTCGTCAAGCTCGTTCTGCACGAGGGCCGCAAGCACATCGTGCGTCGTCTCCTCGATGCCGTCGGTCACCCCGTTGTCCGTCTGGTTCGCACCAACGTCGGAGTTGTCGCTCTCGGCGATCAGCGTCCGGGAACGCAGCGCGTCCTCGGACGTAGCGAGGTCGGTGGACTGTACGAGGCGGTCGGCCTGTGACCGATTCGTCCATGCCGCTGGTAGTCGCAATGGACGGACCGTCCGGAACCGGCAAGTCCAGCGTCTCTCGCGCGTTGGCGCAGCGTTTGGGCGCTCGCTACCTCGACACCGGAGCCATCTACCGGATCGCGACGCTGCACGTGCTGCGTCAGGGAATCGATCTGGCTGATTCGGCTGCGATCACCGCCGCCGTTGCGGCGTTGCCGTGGTCCATCGGTACCGATCCGAGCAGCGAGCAGGTGTATCTCGACGGCGCGGACGTCAGCGAGGAGATCCGCGGCGACGCGGTCACCAAGACTGTCTCCGCGGTGTCGGCCGTACCCGAGGTTCGCGACCTGCTGGTCGCCACTCAGCGTGAGTTGGCGGCCGGTGCGGAGCGGATCGTCGTGGAAGGTCGCGACATCGGAACTGTCGTACTCCCCGATGCCGACGTCAAGATCTTCTTGACCGCATCGGCGGAAACCCGTGCGGCACGGCGCAATACGCAGAATATCGGCCAAGGCCGCGAAGACAATTACGAAGCGGTGCTGGCTGATGTGCAGCGCCGTGACCATCTCGATTCGACTCGGGCAGTGTCGCCGTTGCGCCCTGCCGAGGATTCCATCCTGGTGGATACGAGCGAATTGGGAATTGAAGATGTGATCGCCAAGCTGCTGTTGGTGGTCAGCGACAGAACTGGAGCAGTGCAGTGAGCGACGATCTGGTAACCGAATATGCCGGTGACGGAACTTGGTCCGAGGAATCGGAGTGGGATTACGCCGATCTCGAAGCGGACGGCGAAGGCGAAGCGCACATTGCCGTCCCGACATTGGCTGTTGTCGGTCGACCGAACGTCGGCAAGTCGACGCTTGTCAACCGCATCATCGGCCGTCGTGAAGCGGTAGTCGAGGACATCCCCGGCGTTACCCGTGACCGCGTCTCGTACGAGGCGAACTGGGCCGGACGACGCTTCCTCGTCCAGGACACCGGCGGATGGGAGCCCGACGCAAAGGGTCTTCAGCAGGCCGTTGCCCGCCAAGCCGAGCTGGCCATGGGAACGGCTGACGCCATTCTCCTGGTCGTCGACGCCGTTGTCGGCGCTACGGCGACGGACGAAGCTGTCGCTCGAGTGCTTCGCCGCTCGAAGACTCCGGTCATCCTCGTTGCCAACAAGGTGGACGACGGACGCACCGAGTCCGAGGTTGCAGCGCTGTGGTCCTTGGGCCTTGGTCAGCCGTACTCCGTGAGTGCGACGCACGGCCGCGGTACCGGAGACCTGCTCGACGAGGTTCTGGAGAAGCTGCCGGAAACCCCGCGTGAAGGTATCCCCGGCGGCGGTCCGCGTCGCGTTGCGCTGGTCGGAAAGCCCAACGTCGGAAAGTCCAGCTTGCTCAACAAGCTGTCCGGTGACGAGCGGTCCGTCGTGCACAATGTTGCCGGCACCACCGTCGACCCGGTCGACTCCATCGTCGAACTCGTCGGGCGCCCTTGGCGTTTCGTCGACACGGCTGGTCTGCGCAAGCGCGTCAGCCATGCCAGCGGCGCGGAGTTCTATGCGTCGCTGCGTACGAAGAGCGCGATCGAGGCCGCTGAGGTTGCGATCCTGCTGATCGACGCGCACGAGCCGATCACCGAGCAGGACCTGCGTGTTCTGAGCATGGTGGCCGACACGGGTCGTGCATTGGTGATCGCATTCAACAAGTGGGACCTCGTGGACGAGGACCGTCGACTCATGCTGGACAAGGAAGTGGACCGCGATCTGGTCCGCGTTCCGTGGGCTCAGCGAGTCAACATCTCCGCCCACACCGGTCGCGCCGTGGCGAAGCTCGTGCCGGCTCTCGACACGGCTCTGGAGTCCTGGGACAAGCGCATCCCCACGGGTCGCCTGAACACCTGGCTCAAGGAAGTTGTGGCGGCCACGCCGCCTCCGATGCGTGGTGGTCGCCTGCCTCGCATCATGTTCGCGACTCAGGCAAGCACACGCCCGCCGACATTTGTTCTCTTCACCACGGGCTTCCTCGAGGCCGGCTACCGCCGCTTCATCGAGCGGCGTCTGCGTGAAGAGTTCAACTTCGACGGCAGCCCGATCCGCGTATCCGTACGAGTGCGCGAGAAGCGTGACCGTAAGGGCCGCTGATTCTGCGTCCAATTCGGTACTGAAACGGCTCTGACCTGCCGATTGGTACTTCGGCCCGTCCCTGATGTAATCTTTCCAAGCGCCCGAAACAAGGGCGTGGGACGGGCTGTGGCGCAGCTTGGTAGCGCACTTGACTGGGGGTCAAGTGGTCGCAGGTTCAAATCCTGTCAGCCCGACCGAAGTTAGATCAAAAAGGCAGTTTCTCAGAAATGAGAAACTGCCTTTTTGTTTGTGCCTTCAAAGGTTCGGCAACGGATCATGCGGGAAGTCCTGCGGTGACGTGATCTCCGCGTCGGCAGCGTTCACGACTGCAACATATTCTTCGTCGATCTCGTACGTTATGCCCGCAACGACGAAATGCGGGGTGGACGCAGTATCGACCGGGCGGAGAACGGTCATTCTCGGAAACTGGGTGAGGATCGACCTCGGCACTTTTCTCGAACGAAGCTTGTCGAGAACAGCGTGACGGCCTATCGGCTCACCACGACAAACACACTCGGTTTCGCGCTCATCAGAACGTCGGCTGGAAATACGTACCGGATCTCGTCATCTGGATCCAATTGAGACCGAAGGCGCTCGCGAATATCCGCCGAAACCGGCATGAGCGGAAGGCTATCAGCACGAGCACAAGAGCTTGCAAAGTTCGTGGTGTCGACCGGCCGATAAACCGAGTATTTCTACGGCGCTTATCCACCGTTTGGCGATTTTGCTCCTATTTCCCGGCGATGGAGCGGGCGCTGGACCTCACCAATGTCAAGGCGACATTGATCTTGCTGTCCGGTCATCAGACGCTGGAGGAGATACGGCGGTGGTCGAGTCGATGGCCGGCTTCAGTCCGGTGCTCGGAGCGGAAGTCCTCGCTGTCATTGGTGGTGATCTCACTGCGTTCGGAACCCCAGATCGGTTGTCGCGCATCGCGGGTCCGGACCGGAACCATCTGAGTCGGGTCGGGTGAGCGGAAACCTGTGGCGGCAGAGGCGATACGACCGCCGCCTGTTGTGGGCGCTCTACCTCGCCGCCCAGTTGAGCCTCCCAAGTTGTCTGCGTATCGCAGACCTCCTAAGCCTGGAAACGATTCCAATAGAAACGTCACACCCAACCCGTCCTTTGCTCTAGCGCGGCGGCGGTTGAATGTGTGGTCGGCGATGGTCGTGACAACGCGGCGGTCTAACTGCCAGGACCAACTGCCGCATTGGCGGTAGACAACTTCTGACTAGATCATTTACAGACTCGACTTAACACCGTCCTCAACCTCCGAATTGCTCCGAAACTCGAGTCCGCCGAAATGCGCCACCGCGCCGGCATCGCGTCCATCACCGGCCCACTCCCGGGGTTCTCGATCGTGACCATCGCCAACCCGAAAGGCGGCGTCGGCAAAACCCCACTCGCGGTAAGGCTCAATGCGATCATCGCCGAACACCGCGGAGCCGCAACCACAGTCTGCGTCGACGTCGGCGGTCGCAGTACCTCACCCGCCAACCAGGCGGGGACGACATCGTCGCCGGCAACGACGGAGCCCACGGATCCGGTCTCGGTTATGACGACGCCCACGCGGCGGCACGGATCTTGTCCCAGCGCCGCGAGATCCTCATCGCCGACGCCGGCAACAACCGCCTCGCCGGCAGCTGGCACCGGGCAACCAGCCACGCGGACGTCCTCCTCGTGCCGGTACCGCTCCGCCGCGACGCCGCTGCAGCCGCGCACCGCATGCTCCTCGACCTCGCCGCGACCGTAGGCCCGGCGATGATGGCTCGCGCCATCGTCGTCATCACCGACGGGCCGGGAGATGCACCGATGGTCGAAATCGAGGCTGTCGACGCCTTTCTCGACGCGGGAGTCCACTCGGTCGTTCGGATGCCGTTCGAGCCACTCTTCGCCTCCGGAGAGCGCATCTCTCCCTCGAAGCTCCGGCGCGGCACCACCGAAGCCCTGACCGTTTTTGCCTCGACGGTCATCGATCTCATCGCCCACGCCGCTGACTGACCCCTTATCAGCTGGCGCCGCACACCGGCGCTCCTCCTGGCACCCATCCGCTACCTCCCCAATGAAAGGCACCACGATGAGCACCGACACCACCGCCGCCAACCGAGCAACCCGCCGCGCACACCCAAACGGACGACACCGCCGCCACGCCCTTGCCCGCAAGAGCGCCATCGCCGTCATCGCAGCCGCAGCAGTGGCCGCAGGAATCACGCTCACACCACCGGCAATCGCAGCGCCAGGGCAGGCCGGCGTCACCGACGGAGGAGGACAAGCAGGCATCACCGACGGCGGGGGACAGAGCGGGGTGAACACCGAACCCACCCCGCCGCCCGCACCGATTCAGACCGAACCGATCTACTGGGTCGCGCCCCCAGCGCAGTACCAGAACGTTCCGCAGCAGCCTTTGCCGAACTGGACTACGGTTCCGGCACCTACAGCGCACCGGCCGACTACAGCGTTGCCCCGATCGACTACAGCGTTGCCCCGATCGACTACAGCGCGATCCACTTGCCTGGCCCCGTCGAGATCGTCGCACCGATCGTCGCGCCGAGGGAAAAGGGTCGCATCGGTGACTGGGTCTTCGATCAGCCGAACTGGGTCTCCGATCACGATCTCGCCCGCACCAACGGAACGAGTGCGGTCATCGAGAGCCAGGTCTCGACGTTCTATGCCTCGATCGGTGTCCCGGTCGATCGTGCGAGCCGCATCGCCGCCGCGCAGCTCGCGGGTGGTGCAAGTGGAGCCCTGGCCGGAGCCGCCGCCGGCGCGCCTGCAGCAACAGTGGGCGCGTTGATCGGCGGAACGATCGGCGGAACGTCCGCCCTCGGATTGTTCAGCCCCGTTCTCACTCCGCTCGGCGGCGTGTCCGCTGGTGTGGTGGGCACAGCCACCGGAGCAGGTGTCGGTGCAGCGGTACTCGGCGTTCCTCAGCGGCGATCGGCGCAGCCGCAGGTGGCATCGTAGGAGTCGCCGCCGCAACAGCCTACGGCAGGTGAATTGGGAGAGCCTGTCGATGTCAGCGCATACGTCCCAGACATCGATCAGCCCGCCGAGACCACCCGGACGCAGAGCACGCTCGAAGAATGGAGCACCTCGGGTCCGATCGGACAGGCAGTGGCCACCTCTGTCCGAGACACGGTCGCCGCTGCACCGGCGATCGATCAGCAGGCCCGCGACTTCGTCGCAGCCCAGCCCGGAGGCGCGCAGATCATCGAACAGGTCGACACCGCACTCACGGAATTCTTCACCACGCCACCCCCGGACTTGCTTTCTCGCTGATCAGCGATGCAGTCGGCGCGGGCGTTCCGGCGTAGAGCTGGATGGTCAGAGTCGTTCCGGGCGGGTGGCACGTTGCCATCCGCCCTGAACCTTCCTCGACCGCGGCAGAACCAGGATCATAGAGCGGCGGAAGGACACTTTTCAATATTGCGCTTTCCAAATCCGTTTAGACAGACATTCGTTCGTAATCGGACCGGTGCTGAGGTGTTGAGCACTTCATTTATGGAACTCGCCGGATTTCATAGGCAACATAAAAGGTATGTCTCACCTGTCGAGTTGAACACGACTATGAGACGGCCGCGCTCGGTTGCGATAAGCGCGATCGAGCACTAACATAGCAGGTTCCTTCTCGCTCACGTGACTGAATCTTCCATTCGTGCATAAGGCTCGCCAACACTGAATCAGTGTCGCGGAACACTAAGCCACTGATCTATGTATGCTGCCAGAAGTGCTGCCATTCGGGGCACAGCCTGTGCATCATTGGGATTCCTCGCCAAGGCGTTGTATTCGACAGCTGTGCCATATTCCCAACTTGATGGATTATCTTTTAGCTGAACGCGACTCGACTCGGGGTTTCGTACAAAGAGTCTGATTTCATTGAAATCCCTGATTGATTCCCTAGGTATTCTAACGTCGCCCAAATTTCGGAACAAATAGTAATAGACCGGTATCTGCCCTTGCGTGCGGAGGATCGGATCCTTCTCCTCGAATGTTTCCGACATTTGTGCGAGTGTTTCGAGAACAGTGGTACTGTCTGACTGAAGGCTTTGTATATCATCCTCCGAAACGCCAGCCTTGTAAAGGTTTTCCAGCTGCCGTTTCTTTAAATCAATGGCGCGTTCGGAATGCTCGATTAGTAACAACTTCGCGGCTGCCTGATCGTGCGAGCGTCCGGCATTCTTAAATGCGACGCACGAGGTGAAAAACTGCGATGAAGTGATCTCTCTCACGAGCTCTGGAACGACACCATTCATGACGTTTCGGCGCTCGGCGGCCGTAAGTGGTTTTCCGCTGTTTAGTCGTACGAATAACTCGTTGACGGCTTGGGTGTCATCAGAGATTACGCTCATGACAGGAAGGTTGAAATTCTCGAGCTTCGAGATTAGGTCAGGTGAGACGGAACTTAGTTCCGAGAAGCGTAATCCGCCTAGCGGAAGGTCAGGATTCTCGCGAAATGTAATGTCTGGCAGTAGGGGAAATTTGTCATCAAAATATTCAAAAATTGCAGTTAGTCTCTGCTTTCCGTCGATAATAGCAAATCGCTTATTTGTGGAATTCATAGGAGAGTTAAAGTATGTAAAATCGGCCAAGTACAACTTTGGCATGTCAAAATCGTTGATTATGGTATCGATCAGGAACGCTTTTCGGTAAGTGTCCCAGGCAGGTCCTTTTCTCTGGTAGTCGGGGTTGAACTCGATGGAATCTCGGTTTCGATACCACCAGGAAGCGGTTCTAGCTTCGAAGGTGCGGACTTCAAACGTCACAGTAACCCGCTTTCATTAAGGCGATCATCCAGTTCGCTCGCTAGTCCAACCAGATCCGGGAAAATCATGGAATGCGTGAATCCCAGATGATATAATTCTTGCTTGATCTTATTTCTGCTGGAATGAGGGATAGTGATTTTGCTGAGAATTTCTTCTTCTAGCTGAGGATTGTCATGAACTAGTGTCTTTATGAATTCCTCCATAGGCTCGGTTGATCGCCCGCTCAGGGTGAATGTCCCGCGCTGGCTCACAATCCGGCGGTTGTTATGAGTCCCATAAATGCAAATCGGCGCGTTCGAAAGTCGGTCGTTTCGCGCAGAATTCCATGGTTGCATGGCATTTACTTCTTGAGAAAGGGGGGATAGAACATTTTTTACGTGATTATTTTGAGAGAACGCCAAATCGTTCCATTTTGACGGGTCTAGAATCCAAACTGCCGAATCATTATCAGATTTTCCCGTGACCGCGAACCATAAAGAAACGAGCGCATTTTCTGACCAGTCGAGTAGTCTCGTTGGTGCGCCGTAGTGCTGCATTTCGAAGAGAAGTTCAATGCTATCAGCGGGCTGTGGGCCGGCTCGGAACGGCCCGGATCGTTCGCGGAATCTCTCAAGTAGCCATTCTTCGATATCAAGTATTTTCTCGATCCCTAGAGGTGTGCCATCAATTGCCGTTTTCCGGTAAAGGGTCGAAATCAACGTGTACTCCGTCGATTTTATTCCGCGAAACCACCGCACGTCGCCGTCTTTGTTCCGACTACTCGTCTTCGTTACATATTCGGAAACCGAATTTACAATGGTCACGGGGAAATTTGTAGCACAAGCTCGAATATGGAGCGCAGTCGGTGGGTTGACGGCAGGGCGCTATCTAGGAGGGATGCCCTCGCGCCGGATGCGACGAGTCCGAATCTGGACGGTCATACGCAGGGTGACGACGTTGGCGCAGTCGCCACGAGTGCTAGCGGATCGCGCGACGTCGCGAAGGACCGTGCCAAGGCGGATGCAATCGTGGCAGTGCTTTTGGCCGGACAGCGGTCAGGCTAGGTTTCGGTGTATGGATCTAATGTGATCGCGTCAGAGTCTACCCACGAGCGTTGCCGGTGGCCGGTCCCGCAGACCAGGAAGGCACACGCTCGTGTGGCGCGGTGGGTTTTCGTGTTTTATCACCATCATTACCCCGATGCACTTTTGGGGTGTGCGTTCTCGGCCTGATTGGGTGTCGGTTGATGGGAGGGTAGGAGTTGCGGGTCGGGATCGGTGGGAGTGTGTTGGTGTTCGAACTCGTGCGGCACAGTCTGCGACAATCTTCCTCTAAGTCCAGATCCCCTGGGAACGGTGGTCACATCGTAGACCCGATCGAATTCCGAGAGTGTGATGCCGTTCGCTGTAGTTTACTTTCGGCCGTTGGATTGGATGCTCACCTACGATCGGCAACGGTCGCTGGATGGGATGGGGTGGGGCGACGGGACGAAGTAGCTAGTGCATGGCCGGGCGAACGGAAGTCCTGTACTCAACCGTGCCCGCACTCCCTTACAGCTCCCCCGAGCCAAAATGAGCTATTGCGAAAACGGTGGATCGGGCGGCGTACTGGAGCGGAGGCCGGAAGGGCTGAAAATGTGGAATCCACGAAACTCCCAGCCAGCATCTGAACGCTCGTTATGTGCGATCAGAGACATGCTCGAGGTGCTCCGAAGAGTTCAGCAGGTCAGCGGACCAGGGGCAATGCGGTGTATGTGCGCAGCTCTTTCTTGCAGTCGAAGAATGCGAGTTTGTAGACGACGTCTAGCTGTGGAACGCGGTCCCTGTCTCTGAAGGCGTTGGCGGCGATGTGACACAATGTCGTCGAGCAACTTGAAAGCGGCGCGAACCTGATCTACCCCGGCACCACGACGTACTAAAGATTTTGTTTTACAACGATTTCCATTCGAAGGGGCTATGTTCTCCAGTCTTCGCGTATTTGTGGGGGTGGTACGTGACTTGCGCTTCGAAACTTCGCAGTAAATGGGGAACCGTCACCAAAAGTGAAATTCGGTAGTACAGTTTGTCCCTTCAACTACCTTTAGGAGCCATGGACCGGCAACGGGAAACCGTCAGTATGCTCTCGATGGCAGTATCATCGGAGGTTCGTGTCGTGCTAGTAGACGGACGGTTCGAGGCGTGCATCGGGTTGATCACTGCTGAAGCGCTCGGTGTGCATTAGAGTTTGATGTTTTGAGTGCTGGTTGTTTTACCCATCCGGCATGAGGTCCTACATGGATTGCCCTTAGCTTAAGGAGATTCGCGATGAGTGGTGGCGGTGGTGCGGGCGAGTTTGTGGCTAATCCGTGGATAGGTGCTTCAGCATCTGGTTCCGGCGGTGGAATTGGTGGCGCGTCGGGAGGGGCGCCTGTCAAAGCCTTAGTTTTCCAGCTCGATTGAGGAATGTGGATGTGGCCGAGCTAGTGGGTGTGGCGGAGGGCGATCTGCTTAAGGTGGAGTACAGATCGGATCCATCGCCGACCGTCGGAGTATTCCGGATGCTTGCTGGCGGCGTGACATCGCCGACGCAGCTGGGGGCGCTGTCCGAGCGATTGGGCGAGCTTTTGCCTTGCCTGAAGCAACTGGATTTCGTGGCGACTGTCGACAAGGTCGATGGCGGCGACACTCGCGTGACGGTTCGGCCAGCATGAAGTCGGCAGTAATTGAGGTTAGGCGATGAGGATCGTCGGTGGTACATATCGCGAGCAGTGCGCGTTTCCGAGCCATCATGAGTTTGCGGGTTCGGGCATGCGCGCAGCGGCGGCACTAGCTGAATCCGGCGCCGACGTACTGCTGACATCTGCGATTCAAGAGTCCGAGCAGACCGAGGCCGAAGTGGTCGCGGCGACGTTTGGGGTGACTGCGGAATGGGGGATGCGGACGCGTAGCGTTTCATTCTCATACTTCACACCCTTGAACGCGCCTGTCATCGGAGGTATCGGTTCTCGTTTACAGCAGGACATCGAGGTCTCTGATGATGTGGTCCTGGCGTTTGGGTTGATCGAGTCTGGCCAGGTGAAAGTGACGGGGCGCCGCGTGGTGGTTGACCCGCAACGTCCGCGGAACCTGACCGAGGAGGATCTTCCTGTTGTCTCCGCTGATCAGCAGGCGTGGGCTTTGAACGAGCGAGAGGTGCGGCAGCTCGCGGGCGTTGAGGACGTGCGTGTGGCTGCGAAGCTTCTGATAGAGGGCCGTGGCTTGTCGGTGGTGGTGACCAAGTGCGGCCCACGAGGTGCGTTGGTGACAACCGCGGACTACCAAGAGGAAGTCGGCGCATGCGTGACGGAGTCAGTGTTTCCTATCGGCTCTGGCGATGTCTTTGCGTCTGCGTTTGCATGGGCGTGGGGTGAAGCGGACGCAGATCCGGTAGAGGCAGCGGTAATCGCCTCGAATGCGGCAGCGCATTGGTGCGAGACGACCAACTACCCAATCCCGACACATGTGCTCAACGGCAGCACGAGGCGAGAAGTTTTACCTCCGAACGGGTCTGGAGTCGTTTACCTAGCGGGCCCCTTCTTCAATTTGCAGCAACGCTGGATGATTGACGTAGTCAAGGATGCCTTGTCGCCTGGAGTATGGTCTCCCTCGCATGAGGTGGGTCCCGGTGGTTTGGAAGTCGCGCAGAAGGATCTGGAGGGACTTGAGCATTGCGACTCAATCTTGGCGCTCTTGGACGATAGCGATCCAGGCACGGTGTTCGAAGCGGGATATGCCACGAAGATGGGCATACCCGTGGTCATATACGCCGAGCGCCTCAACACGGAGGGGGCGAAGATGCTGATAGGTTCAGGAGCTCAGTACTTCACTGATTTGTCGACGGCAGTGTACAAAGCGCAGTGGGAAGCAGCAATTGCAGCCACTGAGCGCGGGAAGTGACCAATGGAGAGACCGCTGATTTCGGACCGCGCCTTACTTCTTTTGTCCGGCGGACATGACTCCATTGCGCTAGCGGCTTGGCTAAGTCCTGCAGCCTGTCTAACAATCGACTACGGACAACGGCCGGTCGAGGGCGAACTGCGCTCTGCCCAAGCGGCTGCCCAGGCCCTAAATTTGGCGTGGCATTCTTTCCGTGTCGATCTGACTCCGGTTGGCTCCGGGTTGCTACACGAAGACGGCGAAATCGCAGATCCCGACGCCGGTGAATTCGCGAAATACGCACCAACTCCCGAGTGGTGGCCCTATCGAAACCAACTGCTGGTCTCACTGGCGGCTGCTTGGGCCCTGCGTCGGGGCTTTGACGAGATCTTGGTCGGATCCGTTGCCCCCGACGGTGATAGGCACAAGGATGGAACAACAGCCTTTTACTCGAAGCTTGATGAGGTGGTTGCCTACCAGGAAGGTGGTCTCCGCGTAGCCGCGCCTGCGATCGAGATGTCGACAGTCGAGCTCATAGAAGTCAGCGGTGTACCTGACAATATTCTTGGTTTCGCGCACTCGTGCCATGTGGGCGCCTACCCGTGTGGAATGTGCCCGGGATGTCGCAAGCACGATGAAGTGATCGCACAAACCGGCCGCTTCAAGTGAATGGGACTTCGGACGGGGAGCGGACGTTCGAAGACGTGCCGGTATCCGAGGTCGCTTACGCTAGCTACGCGGAAGCTGTTCGGATGCGTCCTGTGCCGCACCCAGAGGTCGGCGTTCGCTCGACAGAGCTGCCTATTCCGAACGCATTGCAGGTTGTCAACATCTCAGACCTGGATCCATGCCCTGCCACGACCGTGACTTTCTCTGAAGTACTTGAGCGACGACGCAGCGTTCGTACTTATGGTTCCTTGGACGCTGCAGACCTTGCTGCGCTCCTGGTCATGGTCTTCGCTTTGCGCGGGTTCGCACTAGCTGACGACGGCGCGATACGGCGGTTCCGTCCCATTCCGTCTGCAGGAGGCAGACATCCTCTGGTACCGATAGTTCTAGTCGAGGATGTGGTGGGACTGGATAGAGGGTTATGGCGTTTCGATCCGGATGGTCAGCGTTTGCTTCAAATTCATTCTTCTGGGCAACATCTCGATACATATTGGACGAGAGCCTGTGCTGCGGGGGAGTTCGCTCAGCGTCCACCTGCGGTTGTGGTTCTGGCGGCGAAGTTTGACGCAACTTTGGCTAGGTATCCGATGGGATCGACGTTGGTTTGGCGTGACGCTGGAGTGGCGTTGGGCTCGCTACACCTTACTGCCGGGAGCTTGGGGTTAGGGTCGTGCATCCTTGGTACCGTCGGAATCTTTGAGGATGACGTGTTCGTTGCATGTGGGGTGCGTGGAAATCTCGTTGGCGATGTCGGGGCGCTGGCGGTCGGATCGAACAAGTGAGATATTGCAGTGCCTCTGTGCTGAGGAGGCACTGCATTTAAAGTGGGGGAGCGGGACCTCAGGCGCTCTCTGCCGGGATATAGATGAGTGAGAGCTGGCTCAGCTCTCAGAGCTCATACAAGTACTCCGATTGGCATCAGCCGGCCTGGAAAAGATTGCATTGTTGGAGAGGATTGCCCGTCCTTGACTACCTAGACTGGAGAGTAATCTCCAGATCGCTGCATCAAGGTCAGCCGCTGATACGGACCCGTATGATGCCCAGGTGAGGAACGCGTCCTCAAACTTCTGGTAGTCGCGTGGCAAGTTCCAGCTCCGGCAAAACAGTCCTGCGGCGATGCCAGCTCGACGGATATGAACATCGATAACTGCGACGGCATCGCTGGCGCGGTGGTTTCGGACCACCCATGACGCTGTTTTTGGGCCGATGCCGGGCAACCCCATTAGGTTGTCGCGCAGCTCAGTGTCGCTGAGTTCTTCAGCGACTTCCTCCCACGCGCTGAAAGTTGATAGGGCTGCAGCCAAACGGCGCGGCCGCTGCTGATGGAACCGATATCGAGCCCAGCGCCCTGCCCCTAGATGAAGGGGCGCGGCCAGGAGCGAGGACATGGTGGTTACCATCAGGTTCTCGTCAAGGTGTGAGTCGATCAGGCCGGCATCGCGGAGGACTTCGAATGCGGCGTTCCCGACAGGTCCAGGAATGCCGTACCCGCCGAGCATGCAGGCTGCGATTTCTTGACGGAGACTATTGCCAAGGCGATGACAGCCAGCTCCAGTTGGAAACTCGAGGGCTTGCTGGATCCAGAAAGAGGCCGTGCCAAGTTGCCAGTCCTCACCCCATAGGACAGGCGTGCAACAGGTGCAGGCGTTCAACACACGACTGGCGCAGTTGTCTACAACAGCAACTTCCGTCGGCTTGCGCGTTGCGGGCAGGGTCGGAATCGGCACCGCCACATCCTTTCATGGGGCCCGGTCGTACAAGGGGCGCACCTTCGATAGCTTTCAGCGAGGAGTATCTGTCCGGTGTCAAGTGACCGTGATTCGGTTGTGCCTGACTCGCGGGGCAGAATGAGTTCTATGGACGAGCAAGATCTGGACGACTTGAATACCCTGACCCGCCGACGGTTCCTCACCTCAGTGACCCGGCGGTTCTCATTCGAGGCGTCCCATCAGCTTCCTTGGCACGCGGGTAAGTGCGCAAAGCTACATGGGCATAGCTATCAACTCGACGTGACTGTGTCCGGACCTCTGTCATCGGACGGAATTGTTATCGATTTCGGTGACCTCAAAGCGGTAGTCACTAAGCATGTCCTCGACAAATACGACCATGCGCACTTGAACGATTTCCTCTCGAACCCCACGGTCGAGCTCGTTGCTGCTGACATCATCAGTCGTCTGCTCGACGCAGGCCTGACGGTCAGCAAGGTCACTGTGCGCGAAACGGCCTCGTGTTCGGCAACGGTCCGAGTGGTTGGCCCGACAGGTGACTGATCCGATAGACCACGTTGTCCAGTCTGCCGAGCCAGTGCTGCGGATTGTGGAAATCTTCGGACCCACCCTCCAAGGGGAGGGAGTTCATGTTGGCCGGGCTGCGCACTTTCTGCGCCTCGCTGGCTGCAATCTCTCCTGCAGATGGTGCGACACCGCCTTCAGTTGGGACCCGGCTAAGGTGGACCCTGAACGCCCACCTAGAACATTGACGACGCAAGCTATTCTCGAACAACTCGAACCGCGCGTCGTCAATCCAAATGAGGTAGCGCCGGTGATCCGGCACCTAGTTGTCACAGGAGGTGAACCCCTCCTCCAATCAAACATGCTCATCGAATTATGCAGGCAACTACGGGAATTCGGTTGGTTCATCGAGATAGAAACATCCGGCAGCGTTTCACTCGGCGCGTTGGGTGAGGTGATCGACCAGTGCAATGTCTCACCAAAGCTCAAACACAGTGGCGTCGCGCACCGCGCCCGCCTTCGGTATTCCGTACTCAATGAGTTCGCAGGTATGGAGTCCGTGGCATTCAAATTTGTTGTCCAAAAACCAGAAGATTTGGACGAGATCGACGAACTACTTGCCGCCCTATCGAGACCGATCCATCCATCACAAATGTGGGTGATGGCTGAAGGAAATGCGTCGGACGTCATTCTTGAGAGAAGCCGGTTGCTTGTCGACGAGGTTATTGCCCGCGGTTGGGGCCTGACTCCGCGGTGGCATACGCTTTTGTGGAATGACGAGCAAGGCCGCTGACGCGGTGGAACCTGGCGGGTAACGAGCTTTCGGCAACTCATGACACCAGCCCAGTGACTTCAAGTTCGCTCTCGATAGGCCGAAACAAACTACTTCGCGTCCTCTAGGGCACAGCGGAGGGGCTGGACCCGCGGAAACCAGGCGCGGAGTTTGTGATTGTGCAGCCTGCTCTCAAGTGCCCCAATCTATCTCACGCGTCATTGTTGGCGTCGGTCCGGAAAGAGCACTTCGAGGCAGGCCCGTAACGGGCCGCCACCTCGCGGCAACGGGGGCGGGCAGGCTTGAAGATTAAGCCACCGAAGCAGGACCGGACCGGCGTCGCCGCCACAACAGAGTGGACAAACCCCGGTCGGTGCATCCGAAAAGGAGCAAAAGCGATTCATGAGTCACACGGCGTGGCGACGACGCCTATCCGGTCAGCGAGCCCCGGGCCGGCCACTACAAATACTTACATGCGATTCATTCCGACTTTTCATTTCCGTATGGATAGCAACTACACCGTCTGGCCTGGCGGTTGACTAAGGTTGTGCAAGGTACCGCTGGTCGGCGCGTATCCACGTTGCTGCTATCGGTGTTATCACGGTCGGTGTGCCAAAATCTGCGGCGACCAGATTGATCTTGGTCAATCCGATGATGGTTGCACCGGTGATTGTCAGATACGCGGCAAACAGAGGCGGCCAGCTGCCGGGTGATGCCGATATCAGCGCACTCAAGACACTTAGCACCCAGAAGGCGCCTGCAAGCGCGTACACAGTTGCAAGCAATAGGTTCGACAACGGGTCGACACGGTGGAGGGCCGGTCGGCCGAACGCGACGACCGCAGACAGAATTACGGCGGTGAGAGGCCCGAACGCGATAGAAAACAAAGCTACTCGCATCGAATGGGACAGGGCCCCGGTCTGAGCAACCATCACCGCGGCTGTGACTGGAGCGCAGGCTGCCAGCCCATACATGGTTGCCCCGATGGCAGGCAGCCACGGATGTACGGGTTCTTCGCTCTGGATTCCGTGGAGCATTGTGCGACTTCGGGTCGACCATTTGGTTCGGCGCTCGTGATCGCGCCGCATGAGGGTCACACCTGCTAAGCATTCGAGCTCCGGGTCATGTTTCATGGTTCGAGCGGTGAGCCATGCCAGGATTGCCCAGGTGGCCGCGACCTGGGCAATGCGCATGCTGGTCGGGTTCTGAGAAACCCATAGCGATCCAAACATCAACGCCACCAACGGCATCACAATCCGTGCCCCATAGACTGCGAACTGCGCATGCAGCATCTTGGAGCTCAAAGGATCGCGGTGATCAGAGCGTGCGGATTCGAATCGGCTGCCCCTTCGCGGGCGTGAGGTGAGAATCAGAAAGAAGTTGGCTACAGCTGATGCTGCCCAGACCTTTCCGGCGATTTCCGGCGATACTGGCGATGGCATCCACATCGTCACAAGTGGAGGGTAGCCGCCGACGACGACGGCTTGACTTATGAGCATTGCGGCTGAGCTGTTGCCTCGGTCCACCCGGGCGTTCCGGCGCAATTGCGGAATTGTTGACAGGTGGGAGGCGCATTGCCACGCGGTTCGACCCAGTTTCGTCACTGGGAGGGCACTGTATCGCTCTAGGTCGCTGTCGAGCCATTCGCGCCACTCCCTCAGTGTGGATTTTCGCTGTGGTGCTGGCACGAGGCGCGCAGTCAGCCATAAAATCCCTCGCGCGAGATGATCGACGCGTCCGGTGAGTTCGTCGGCGAGGAGTCGCTTGGCGATGAACAGGAGTGCGGCGGTTGCGACGATGGCGGCAATCGACATCGACGTCACCGGCCTGTCGCGGTCAGGCGGGGAGCGTGTGCTCTGAATCGGCTCCCTGAGCGCTCGCGCTCGGCCGCTTCGGATAGTGCTGCACGAATAGTCTCGTTCGCTGCGGGAGCGATCGAGTAGGTCACTCGTTGTCGCCCGGAAGGGGTGTCGGTGCCGTCTTCGTTGCGAATGAGCCAATTGGCACTCACCAACCTGGCGAGGATGCGGTACGTCTTTCCGCTCGAATACCCCAGCGCGTCCATGATTCGATACCCGTAGACCTCGTTGTCTGGGTTTTTGAGAATTAGGGCCAAAATTTCTTGGACCCCGCGTGTGAGTCGGATTTCATCGTTCGGCATTTTTCTATCGTACATAGTTTTTCACATATTAGCGTGTATAAAGGCAGGGTGCCGAGTGGCGGTTTCGTCACTGTGCGAGTGATCGCGTTGTCGTGAGGAGGAGTTGTAAATACTTGGGAGGAGGGGCATTGGCGCGTTGTCATTGCATGCGCCTTGCTCTGTGTGTGGGAGGGCTGCCGAGGAAGGCGAATCTGCCGTAATCCGAAGGCTCATGCGGCCGCTGATGGCACATCAGGTGTGGAAGATTGAGTGAATGCTCGGAATTGCTGCTGCGCCGCGGGGCCTAATTCTTCTCACGACGGTGTTGACGGTTTGTGGATTGTCGTGCCTGCTTGCAGGCTGTGACCCGGTGGCTCACGTAATCGAGCTGGTGCCCGCTCCTGCTTCGAGAATGAGGTTGTCAGTTTCGGCTGCCAGGACATCGGTGTAGAGCTGCTCGGGGTACCTCGGCCGCCATCGATCGTATTGTTCGGCCACCTGACCGAAACTGTGCGCTCTCTCGTTCTCGAAAATCATCATCCTCGTAGATGAGGCCAGTGCCGCCTAGTGAGGTGGAACGAGTTTGGGGAGGCGAAGCGATCCCCTCACCGGCGAGTTCCTACTATTGACGCTATGGCATTCGACAGGCAGTTTCACTCTCTAGAGGACTATCTAACATCAACTATGAGCGACGTCGACGGCGTTCTTGATGATGGCGGTGGCGCAGGGTTCCCGGTCAAAGGTCGGGAAATCGAGGCGACAGTATTGTTTGCCGATATCACCGGCTTCTCTACTCGGACGCTTAGCCTGAGTCCTGCAGCCACCTTGATCTTCGTACAGAACTTCTTTGCCTGGATTACCGCCGAAGCTCTCGATGGTCGCCCCGGTATCGTCGACAAGTACATCGGCGATGAAGTGATGGTCGTATTCTCGGCTGAATTCGGTTCAGTGGACCCGTTTGCTGACGCAGTTCAAGCCGCTGCGGCGATGAGCCGCCATGACCCTCTGGCATATCAGCCGCACATCGGGATCGCATCCGGACCAGTAATCGTTGGCTACGCAGGAACCGCGTTTCGGTACAACGTCTCAGTGTTCGGTGAACCCGTCGCGCTTGCCGCACGCTGCGCAGCAGTAAAGCCGGACGACCTGACTTCGAGAGTCTATTCCAACATCGTCATGCCAGCCGTCGAGTGGGGAGAACGCGATCTGTCAGTCGTGGTTCCGCCGGCGGGAGACGAAAGTACCTACCCGCGCTTCGAACTCCAAGGCACACGCGATGTTCCCATGAAGGGGCTAGGCACGGTCTCTGTGCGCGAGATCTACAACACCTCCTTTTGGACGCCCAGTATCTCCGCCACGGACCGCGCAGAAGCAGGTCTTAAATTCCTTCAGGCGAATGGCCGCTACTGGCCGCGATGAACATTCTGACCCGCGCAGGTCACCGAAGTGGCAGCCACACCTTTTCGTGTACTAGCTGTTGTGGGTATGGACGTTGCTGACGCGGGACTGAAGTAGACGGGCTGGTCCTCGGCGTAAGAATGGGAGTTGCGACACAACCGTTCTCGACCAAGAATGACCAGCCCTGTGACACACCGTAATGCCCCACTCACTGTCGAAGGAAGACGGCGCCTGATCGAGCGGTGCCAGAGTCGTCCGATCGCCCACATCGCCGCCGAGATGGGCATCTCGCGCCAATGCGCCTCCACGTGGGTCAACCGGTACAGCAAGTACGGTGACCTGGGACTACACGACCGCTCCAGCACCCCGAACCATCAACCCACCGCCACCACCGCAGAGATCGTGGCCGAGATCGAAGCGATGTGACGAACCCGGAAATGGTCGGCCGCGCGCATCACGTTCGAACTCCGAATGGACGGAACGGTCATCGCTCGCCGGACGGTCACGAAACTCCTGCGGGATCTCGGTCTCAATCGCCGCCGGTTCATCGACCCGAACGGCGAAACGAACCGCAAACCCCAGGTCATCGCCGCGAAACGGCCCGGTCAGATGGTGCACGTCGATGTGAAGAAAGTCGGCCACATCCCTGACGGCGGAGGTTGGCGCGTCCATGGGCGAGGTTCCGAGCAGGCCAAACGATCACAGCGTCGGAAAACGAAGAACAAGCAGGGCCGCGTCGGCTACACCTATTTGCATTCCGCGATCTACGGGAACACCCGCCTGGCATACACCGAAGCACGCGATGACGAAACCGCCGCGACAGCCATCGATTTCATGAACAACGCCCGACTCTTCTTCGCCGTACACGACATCAACCGGATCGATCGGGTGATCACCGACAACGGATCATGGTACCGGGCAGCAGATTTCACGTCTTCACTGCAGGAAGCGCGGCACTGCCGGATTAAGCCGTACACACCGAAACACAACGGGAAAGTCGAACGATACAACCGCATCCTCGCCGAAGAACTGCTCTACTCACGCGAATACATCAGCGAAGTCGACCGCCGCTCTGCCGTCGAGGTATGGAACGTTCACTACAATTACCATCGACCGCATTCTCGCTAACGGTGTTTCGGCCGGTTTTCATCAGTAAGTGTCCGATCCCGGCCAACGGTCCGCGAACGTGATCGCAAGCGCATTCAGAGCAGGCTTCCACCTCATTGTCCATCGCGCCTGACCCTTGCCCGTCGGGTTGAGTGAACGCGTCACCAGGTAGAGGGATTTCAGCGCGGCAGACTCGGTAGGGAAATGGCCACGAGCTTTCACCGCACTCCGATAGCGGGCATTGAGGGATTCAATCGCGTTGGTGGAGAACAGGACTCGACGTATCTCGATGTCGTAGTCGAGGAACGGGATGAACTCCTGCCAGGCATTGGTCCACAGCCGGATGATCGCCGGATACGTCTTGCCCCAATGTTCGGCGAGATCGTCCAGCGCTGCACGAGCGGCCGCCTCGGACCGTGCCGTGTAGATCGGCTTGAGATCGTGTTTGAGCGCGTCCCAGTCCTTACGAGATGACTGCCGGAAAGTGTTTCGGATCAAATGCACGATGCAGGTTTGGACCGTGGTGGCCGGCCATACGTGCTCGACCACCTCCGGCAATCCCTTGAGCCCGCCGCAGACCATGAAGAACACGTCCCGGGTGCCCCTGTTGCGAATGTCCGTCAAGACCGACATCCAGAATTTCGCGCCCTCACCGCCGGTTCCCGCCCACAATCCGAGCACGTCCCGGCCGCCGTCGAGACTGACGCCGATCGCGGCATAGATAGGCCGGTTCGCGACCTGCCCGTCTCGAACCTTGACGACGATTGCATCGATGAAGATCGCCGCGTACACCTCGTCGAGCGGTCGGGCAGACCAGTCCTGCATTTCCTCGAGTACCTTGTCGGTGATCCGCGAGATCGTCTCTTTCGAAACGGATGCGCCGTAGATTTCTGCGAAATGGGCGGAGATCTCACAAGTCGTTAATCCTTTGGCGTACAACGACAACACGATCTCGTCGACCCCGTTGAGGCGTCGTTGGCGTTTCACGGGCGATCTGCGGCTCGAACGTCCCTTCGCGGTCTCTCGGGACTTCGATCGGGACGTGGCCGGCGGCCTCGGTCAACACAGTTTTCGGCCGGGTTCCGTTCCGGATGTTCGTCGAGTCCCGCTCTGGCTGGGCCTGGTTCTTGTCGTTGCCGAGGCGCTCGGTCATCTCCTCGTTCAACGCGGTTTCCAGAACGGTTTTGGTGAACTGCCTGAGCAAACCGTCCGGCCCGGTCAACGACAGCCCCTGCTCTTTGGCAAGTCGCACCAGTTCCGTGGCCGCGGCGGCTTCCGCGGAGGGCTCGGCCCTCTTCTTCGTCGCATCTTCCAGTGTCGTCATCTTGGCACCTCCTCGCTGAGCATTCACTCAGCTTCTCGGGCCGAAACACCGATTACTGGACAGTCCCCTTTGGATACGCATCATGGCGATAACCAAACTCGGCAGGCGGTTGGTTGCTGCGAGTTTAGCGACGGAGATACCCGGGCTCAGAAGAGGTGCTGCCCCCATAAGTTGTCGACGACGTGGAGTGCCCCGATCAGGCTCGACACCCAACCCGCGAGTTGAGCACGCCGAACATGTTGTGCCGCTCGCGTTGGGAAAGGTCCCAGCGGAAGAGGTAATCTCCGCCCCTTACGAGTTGTAGTCGCTTTCTGCTCCGGAGCGTAATTATCCTTACTGGCATGATCTCTTCGTATGACGGGGATACGGATCGCGTGGGTTGTATTGGCATTTGCGACCGGGATCCTGGGATCCGCGACGGCACAGTGGCCGCTGTATGAGATCACCAATTGCGAAATAGGCCTCGGGCCACTCAGCTCTGCCGATTGTTACCGCTCGATTCACGACTATTTTGGACGAGAGCTCTCCTTGGTGCTCGCCTTACCGGTGGCCCTGTGCGTCATTCCAGCCGTGATCCCGCGACCATTCGTTTCCTGGATCGTCTCGGCGACAATGCTTTGTGCTGCAGTGGTGGGTTTCTTTACCGCGTTCAGCTCCGATATGCCTTCTCTGCTGTCGATGGTGGGGAGCCTCCCTGCTGCAGTGCTGGCATTGGTACTTGCTGCGGTGCATCAGGGGATCGCATTGCGCAACAAGGGCGCCATTGCGCGTGCGCGCGGTGTAGTTCTCGATCCGCGGTCGAGTGAGTGATCAGTCGGGGCTGAAGAACAGTTCCATCGAGATCCAGAACCACGCCACCATTGCCGCGACCGGCAGGAACGCGAGCACTAATGGCAATGCAAATTGCCGGCCGGTACGACTGGGAATAGTCATAAGTCCGAGCAAGACGAACACGGCGGCAGGCGCCGCCCAACTTATCCAGTAGGTGAGCGGTGGTGGGTTGGGCCCGAACGACGTGAACGAACGGTTCGGATACAGCTGCTGCTGCGGGACATCCGCGAAGTGCTGCCACAGGAGTACCAATGGCAGGTAGCCGAACAGTCCCAGTAGGAGGCCGACGACGAGTCCCGCGAAGATTCGTTCGCCCCTCATCTCGACGCACCCGTCCGAATCAATCGTCCCACTGCCTATGCGACTTCTGGTAAGTCACGAGGCTGAATCCGTAGAGCCCACGCCCGGGCCGCAACGAACGTCATGGCCAATACGAGAACCACCAGGAGTACGACCGCGATCCAGGTGGGAGCGGCGGTGGAAAAGCCCAGCCTCCACGCAGCACCTACACCCACAGTCGTCGCCGCCAACGCCCCAACCGGAAGCATCGCCGCCACCGCCTGCGCCGTGCGCGTAGTAAGTCGATCCCCGGCAGCGCGAAGAACTCCGAACACGGCGGCGACCGCCAGGGCGTAGGCCAGGAAACCGCTGACGGCATAGACCAGGAGCGGGGACCATCCGATGTCAACCGACCTGGTGAATGCCATGCTGATCAAGACCAACAGGGGCGTCAACCCAAGCGTGACTCCCACGAGGCCTGCCACCACAGTTCGAAGCATTCGATTGTCCTGACCTCCGGAGATTCGCACACCCGCGAGGTGGAGTACGAGCCCGGTCAGCGCGCCCAGAACGGCGCCGATCACCGCAGCCTCGATGGGCCAGGTCCATTGCGATTCACCCGCGAAGCCCGAGATTGTCGTGCCACCCGAAAAGAGGGTGATCGTGGCCGACGCCTGTGACGATCCTTGTGTCAGCGCCGCCGTGACGATGGCAACGGTCGCACCGAACAAAGCAAACCCGAGTGCCTGTTTCCACATCTAGCCATCTTGACCCATCCCGCGGGAGAATTCGGCGCAACAGGTCTGCGTCATGCTTTACCTATCGGGGTGGGATCGGCGCGAAGTTCCGCATCTCGTCCCGTCCGGGCCGGATGACGCCTGCGGCGGACTCTGGAACCTCGTTCCATGCTCCGGGAAGGTCGCGCAGAGGTTCGGATACGACGATTCGGGTCTCCTCACTCAGATGGTGCAGGGCATCCACCTCAGGATGGAGCTTGCGCAACGTGGAGATCTCGGTGGAGAAGAACAGTGACCTCGACCGGTTCTCGCTCGAATAGCGAAAGATCCAGGTGGAGATGCCATCCGACGTGGCAACGGTCATCTGGACCGGATTGTCGATTCCCTGCGAGCGAGCCGTGTGCTCGACAAATCCGACGGCCCTCGCGACACCTTCGAACGGATCGTCGGTCAGGCCGAACGTCAGCGCGAGGAAGAACAAGGTTTCCGAGTCCGTCGATCCTTCGAGATCCGGAAAGAGCGACGGATCAATCGCAGTCACCAATACCCTTTTCATGTCGTGGAATCCGCGCAGTGAACCGTTGTGCATCCACAACCAGTTGCCGTGCCGAAATGGGTGGCAGTTGCTGCGCTGCACCGCAGTTCCCGTCGAAGCGCGCACGTGGGCGAACATGAGAGGGGTGCGCAGTTGGGAGGTGACCTCGCGCAGGTTCGAGTCGTTCCACGCGGGTTCGATGCTCTTGAACACCGCCGGTTGGGGGCCTTCCCCGTACCAGCCGATTCCGAAGCCGTCGCCATTTGTCGTCGTGGCCCCGAGTTGAGAATGCAGGCTCTGGTCGATCAGCGAGTGCTGCGGTCGGAACAGCAAGTCGTGGGCGAGTATCGGTTCTCCCGAATACGCCATCCATCTGCACATACTTTCAACTCAAGCAGATCGAGTCGGTGTTGACGACGCGTGCGCCGTGGCGTTTGTCGAATGGCTTGGCTTCCACGTCGACACCGCCCAGATCACGACGATGTTCAGCGCGATGATGAGAGTTGACCACCAGGGGTAATACGGCAGCCACAAAAAGTTTGCGATGATCGAGATCGCGCAGATCACGACGGCCGATACCCGCGCCCAGGCCGCTCCGGTGAACAGTGCGAGCCCGACGAGAGCGACGAGCGCGCCCAGCACGAGATGGATCCAACCCCACGTCGTCAGGTCGAATTGATAGACGTAGTCGATCCCGACTACGAACACTTCGTTTTCGGCGACGGCAGCGAGTCCCTGGAAGAACTGCACGATGCCGACCGTCACCAAGATGACGGCTGCCCCAATCGATGTTCCTACCGCGAAACCCTGCTTGACTGATGTTGTATCCGACATGACGGTTTCCCTTGATTCGGTGGGGGTGACCGGACACCTGCCCGGCACGCTCGTTGTAGTGATCGTTGTTCCACCGACCGACCGTCGTGAAACGGAAATGCCTGTCCAATGCGGTGAGGAATCAGTGTGTTCTAGCTCGATGTGCGGGCGAAATGTAACTTCTGGCGCCTGTGGATGCGATGTAGCCCTTGCCGGAACGCGTGTGCGGAGGAATTGCTCGTGACTGAAGTTCGCAGAAAACAGGAAGAATTCGGCACGTAATTCGCCCTATTTGCCCAGCTGTACTGGTATTTTGACTGAATTGACCGGAAGCTACGGTCCGCGGAAAAGAGTAGCGAGAGAATGACGATCTTCGGCAGGCGTACCGCGGGCATCACCGCGACGGCCTTCGTCTTGGCGACCGTTCTGTCGACAGCACTCCCCGCAGTGGGATCGGCTGCCCCCGTCGCGCTCACCCGCGCGTGCAACTCGGAAATCAACGAGAATTCGATGTCACTCGATCCGGCCGTGATCGACGGTTGGTACGACATCTCGACTGGTTCACCGGGAACGAAAATCAGCTCGATCGAGGCATGGCGAGCCGTACCCGGAGATGTTCTCGAGTTTCGCGCGTCGGTGACGATCAGAGCGCACGGAAGTCCCGTCCGAGGGACCCTTCGGATCGACGGCGCCGGCTTGACCGGAGATCAGGATTTGATCTCCAGAATGACGTTGACCCAAGATCTCGGTCGCTCAGGATCAACGGTCACCGATGCCGACGACGGCTCCGTCATTCCGGTTCGTGCCAAGCTCGCATTCGACGTCACAACGCCTGGACAAGTGGCACAGAGCCAGACAGTCAACCTCTCGGCAGTCAAGATTGTCTTGGCAGGCGACACCACCGATCCGGGAGGTGAATGCCCCGGCCCGGGCCCCGGCGGTGGGAATGGAAGCGGTGGCGGGAATGGCGGTGGTGACGGTTCCGGTGGGAACGGTGGGGATTCCGGTGACGCACTTCCCGGTCGTGACGTCGGAAACCGCGTACCAATTTCCCAGGTTCCGTCCGGCCCGACTTCTCGCCCGTGACAGCGGCACCTGGATCCACGGTCCGTCGAACATGGGCCGCTGCAGTAGTGGCGACAATGCTCTTGATCGGCGGATGTTCTGACGACGGTGACTCGCCGACCCGCGTCCTCGCGACTGGCCAACAAGATTTGCCGCCGGAGATTCGCGCTGTGGTCGACGGTCCGGATGTCCCGACCACGCTTCGCATAGTCGACAGCACCGCTGACGTTCTGTCGATCAAGACGACGGCAGACGGCTCGCTCATTCCGCCCGAGGATGTCCGTGAGATCGGATGGTGGGCAGATTCGGCATTCCCGGGCTCGGGCGCGGGCACCGTGGTGATCACCGGACACATCAACGACATCTATCAGGGTGACGGTTTCGGAAAGAAGTTCTCGACACTGGAAATCGGCTCGATCGTGACCGTGGCGGGCGCCGGGGGACAGACCTGGAACTACCGTATCGATGTGGTCGATCACTACGGCAAGGACGGCGAGCTGCCGGTCGAGCGATTGAACAGCCTCGACGGACCGGAAACCCTCGCGCTGATCACCTGTGGTGGCGAATTCGTCGGTCCACCGCTCGGTTACGAGGACAACGACGTCGCGTGGGGGACCCCGGTGGCCGCATAGGCGAAAACTCGACGTCGGGCCGGTTGATAAACTGGGCCCCGCGTTCGTGGCCATCCACGCACGTTTCGAAAGTCCGAAGAAGGAGATTGTGCTGTGGTTGACCTCGCCTATGTCATCGCTGGGTCCGAAGCGACTGGCGGTGCCGGCCTGCAGGTCGACCTGAAGACGTTCCAGGCATTGGACGTCTACGGCGTAGCGACCACCACATGCATCGTTTCGTTCGATCCCAAGAACAACTGGGGTCATCGCTTCGTGCCGATCGCTCCTGACGTGATCGCCGATCAGATCGAGGCTGCCACTGCGGCTCACGATCTGGACGTCGTCAAGATCGGCATGTTGGGCACGCCCGCCACGATCGAGGTTGTGGCAGAGGGCCTGCGTCGGCAGTCCTGGCGCCACGTCGTCCTCGACCCGGTCCTGATCTGCAAGGGCCAGGAGCCCGGTGCGGCTCTCGATACCGATACGGCACTTCGTGATTCGATCCTGCCGCTCGCCACTGTCGTCACACCCAACCTCTTCGAGGCACGCACCCTCGCCGGAATGGACAGCATCGAGAGCGTCGACGAGCTCATCGAAGCCGCACGTCGTATCCACGACCTGGGACCCAAGTACGTGCTCGCAAAGGGCGGGGTCGAACTTGCCGGTGGCGACGCTGTCGACGTGTTGTTCGACGGGACCGACGTGACGGTTCTTTCCGCCCCCAAGGTCGGCGAAGAGCGCGTCTCGGGTGCCGGTTGCACGCTGGCCGCCGCAGTGACCGCCGAACTGGCAAAGGGCGCCGACGTGGGAGAAGCCGTCGCTCTGGCCAAGAAGTTCGTCACGGCGGGCATCGAAGGCCGCGTCTCGGCACACACGCCGTTCGACACCGTCTGGCAGGGCGCTTTCAAGGGATAGGCACACTGCGGCTCACATCGCCGCGCGCGGCCTGGCAGGATCGAGTGCGTGAGTACTGCGAACCTGAATCGAAGCGAAGTCGCCGAACGATCTCGAATCGTTGACGTCACCGGGTACCGGGTGGAGTTGGATCTGCGATCGGCGGCGGACTCTGCCTCGAAGACCTTTTCGACCGTCACGACAATTGATCTGACGGCGTCTGCGGAGTCCACGTGGCTCGACTTCATCGGTGCTGCAGTCGATTCCGTAGAGGTCGACGGTGCGTCGATTCCGGTTGAGTACGACGGATCCCGGATCGTGCTGCGCGGACTCGGCGGATCGAACGTCGTACGAGTGGCAGCTCACGGCCACTACAGCCGTTCCGGTGAAGGGCTGCACCGATTCGTCGACGACGCCGACGATCAGACGTATCTGTACACGCAGTACGAGCCCGCCGACGCCAGACGTGTTTTCGCCTGCTTCGAGCAGCCGGACCTCAAGGCGCCCTTCACATTCGAGGTGACAGCACCTGACGGCTGGGAAGTCCTGTCGAATCAGCCCGCGACACAGACGCTCTCCGTCGACGGTGCGCAACGCGTCACTTTCGCGCCGACGCTGCCGATCTCGACTTACATCACCGCGATCGCGGCCGGGCCGTATCACCGGGTAGCGTCGTCGTGGAGTCGCGGCGAACTCACTGTCGAATTGGGTGCGCTGTGCCGGGCGTCGTTGGCTCCACACCTCGATGCGGAGAACGTTTTCGACATCACCCGTCAGGGTTTGGACTTTTACGCCGAGCACTTCGACTATCCGTATCCGTTCGGCAAGTACGACCAGATCTTTGTCCCCGAGTACAACCTCGGCGCCATGGAGAACCCGGGACTGGTGACCTTCACCGAGGCGTATGTGTTCCGCGGCACCGCGACCGACGAGCAGCATCAGCGCCGCGCCAACACGATCCTGCACGAAATGGCGCACATGTGGTTCGGCGATCTCGTGACCATGGTCTGGTGGGACGACCTGTGGCTCAAGGAATCTTTCGCCGATTTCATGGGATCGCTGGTCAGCGCCGAAGCCACTCGCTTCACCGATGCCTGGGTGGCATTCGCCATCAAGCGAAAAGCGTGGGCGTACCTCCAAGATCAGCTGCCGACTACGCACCCCATCGTCGCCGACATCGTCGATCTCGAAGCTGCGAAGCTGAACTTCGACGGAATCACCTATGCCAAGGGTGCCAGTGTCCTCAAACAACTTGTGGCGTTCGTCGGGCGTGACGCGTTCTTCGAAGCGGCACGCCGGTACTTCAAGGCACACGCGTACGGGAACACCACGCTGGTCGATCTGCTCGACGTGCTCGCGGAGACTTCCGGACGTGATGTGCGCGAATGGGCCCGAATCTGGTTGCAGACCACCGGAGTGTCCACGCTGTCGCTCGACGGAACAGACCTGGTCCAGACGGACCCGAGGCCGCATCGGCTCGCAGTCGGAATCTACGACTACAACGAGTCCGGAGATCTTGTTCGCACCGAACGCGTCGAACTCGACATCACCGAATCCCGCACGCCGGTCGACCTTCCGCCCGGAGCGCTCACACTGCTCAACGACGAAGACCTCACCTACGCGAAGGTGCGATTGGACGCGGAATCTCTGTCCACGGTCGAGGCATCCCTGGACCGCGTGAGCGATCCGCTTGCGCGCGGAGTGATCTGGTCGTCGCTGTGGAACTCGGTGCGCGATGCGCAGCTCTCGGTGTTCCGATACCTCGACATGGTGGAACGATTCGCTCCCGCAGAGACAGATCTTGCGATTCTCAGCGCGATCCTGACCGATGCCCAATACGCGGTTCTTCACTACGTTCCGAAAAGCTTGCGGCCCAATGTCAGTGCGGGCTGGTTGGAAACGACCTGGAAGGCGGTGTTCGAAGCCGAACCGGAGTCCGGAAGACAGCTGGCATGGGCACGGGCTCTGTCGGCCGCCGCAGCGGTCAACGATGCTCGCGCCGACGAGTTGCGGTCGATACTCGACGGCACCTGCCCGGGGCCGGTCGGACTGGCTCTCGATCCTGATCTGCGGTGGGCATTGTGGATTGCCCTGTCGGCGACCGGCCATGCGAGTGTGAGCGACTTCGACGGTGAGCTGAGCAAGGACAGCACATCGGCGGGTCGAACTGCGTACGTCCGCGCTGTGGCGTCGATTCCCGATGCCGCGACCAAGGCGGCTGCCTGGGCGTCGGCGACCACCGATGCCTCACTCTCGAACGACCGCCTGGATGCGACGATCGTCGGATTCCGTTCGGGCACGGACCCGTCGTTGATCGAGGGATATGCGGTCGAGTACTTCTCGTCCCTGGGGAAGTGGTGGTCCGAACGCAGCATCGAGATCGCCCGACGGTTGGTGAACGGACTCTTCCCGGCAGCTGAAGACACCTCTGCTGTCGATTCCTGGATCCAGGCCAATGCGGAGGCGCCCGCGTCGCTGCGGAGGCTTGTTCTCGAGCGTCGGGATCACCTGGCCCGAGACCTACGTGCCCAGGCGTCGAACGCAGTGATCTGACGCCATCAGCTCCGAAATGTCCTGTTCTTGGATATTGTCTAAACAGGGCTGCGACGGGAGACGACGTGCACACGATCACGGATCTGTCGCTGGTCACGGGCCCGGTTCCGCCCGTGGTGACGGTGCTCGGAATTCTGGCACTTCTGTGGCTGATCTTCTCGAGATCGAGGCGTCACGTGCTGATCTCGATTCCGGTCTGCATCGTCGCGGCAATTGCGATCACTCTCGTGCTGTACTGGCTGATCGAGAAGGTGTGGCACCCGTTCCCCGATCCGATTGCCCGTCCGGTCTACGTGTGGATCGGTTTGGGCATTCTTGGCGTGCTGCTGGGTGTTTCGCGGGTATTTGCGGCGACGCGGATCGACGGCCGCGTGCTCACCGTCGTCTCCGTGCTCCTGGTGGTCGTGTCTAGCGCAGCTCACGTGAATCTGCAGTTCCAGTCGTATCCGACGTTGGGAACAGCGCTGGGACTCTCGGACGCGGAGAAGGTTTCACTCGCCGACCTGGACGACGGCAAGGACGGGGCGGTACCGGTTTCGCAATGGAAGGCTCCAGCGGACATGCCGTCGGCCGGCAAGGTCAGCACGGTCACGATTGCGGGGACGGTCTCCGGATTCAGCGCCCGCGACGCCGAGATCTACCTACCGCCCGCGTATTTCACCAACCCACGACCGGAGTTGCCGGTGTTGGTACTGCTTGCCGGACAACCAGGCGCGCCCGAGGACTGGCTACAGGGCGGACGTCTCGTCCAGACCATGGACGCCTACGCCGCTGCGCATTCGGGCTTGGCTCCCGTTGTCGTCGTTGCTGACGGGACCGGGTCGGAACTGGCGAATCCGCTCTGCGTCGATTCCCAACTCGGGAACGTCGCAACGTACCTTTCGCGCGATGTTCCCGACTGGGTGCGCGGGAACCTCCAGGTGGATCCCGACCCGAGGAAGTGGGCGATCGGGGGACTTTCCTACGGCGGTACCTGCGCGTTCCAGATGGCAACGAACTTCCCCGCGGTGTATCCGACGTTCCTGGATCTGTCCGGTCAGATCGAACCCACCCTCGGTGATCGGAAGCAGACGGTCGATGCAGCGTTCGGCGGTAATGACGCCGCGTTCGTGGCAGTGAATCCGCAGGATCTGCTCCGGGAGAAGAAGTTCCCCGACAGCGCCGGGGTGTTCGTGGTCGGCAAACAGGACAACGACTACCGCCCAGGTCTTCAAACGCTCTACGAAGCCGCAAAGGCCGCAGGGATGGACGTCCAGTACGCCGAGGTCGACGGTGGACACAGCTTCCAGGTGTGGTCGGCTGGATTGGCGAGTCAATTAGGTTGGCTGGGAACGCGACTCGGTCTGCCCGGATGAACGATCGTCTGGAAGTTCCGAAGACCCGATGATCAGCGGGTGAATTCTTCCGGTCGCCCCGGCTTCGGAGCCCAATCCCTGCGGATCTGCCACACTCGCGAGCCGAAGGTCGAGTGCGCCGGTCCATTCTCGGGTCAATTGCGCATCGAGTGCGTCGACGCGCTCGAGTAGCGGAGGGTGCTGGTCCGGCGGGCAGGCTTCGAGCAAGGTCGCGAATACCGCGCGTAGACGGCGCTGGACCTGCGCGGAATTGGTACTGAAGTGCCGGATCTCGTCGGTGGCGACAGAGACGTAGTCGGTCCAGGTGCGTTGCCGGCCCCGGATCAGCGTGAGATCCGAGGTTGATGTGTCGAAGCGGACCCGCGGCGCGAGCAGTACCAAAAGATCCTCGATGTGATCGAGAGCCTGGACTGCTCGACCCGGGTCGTTGATGGCAGGTGAGAGCGCCTTGAGCGCGATGTCCACGATCGACTGCAGCGCCGCACCGGGGCTGACGACAGGACTGTGCGTGTCACCGAAGATCAAGCACGACATCAATGTGTCCGGACGTACCTTCAGTGATGGCCCGCGTACCTCGAAGAGGGGCGCGTTCTGGGCGACGAACTCGCCGATGCTGGGGACAACCTCGACCGAGACGTCCCAGCGGCCGGCCAACCGCTGCAGTCGGGCGAGATCGATCGCCAGCAGAATCCGGCCGTCGGGTGAAAGGTGGCGCAGGCGAATCACCAGTGCGTCGGCGCTCTCGGAGGTTTGGGACTCGCGCGGTTCGCGTAGGGGAAGCGGCTGACTGGGCTTCGGTGCGCCCGAGGGTAAGTCCTCGTACAGCGGATAGGCACGAATCGTCGCGCTTCGGCCCTGGGCCGCTATCCAACGCAACAACCGACTGGAATTGAGAATCGACCCGACCTTCGCCACCAATGCGATGAACAGGATCGCACTGGCCAATGCCAGAAGCAGTGCGATCGCCGTGGAGATGGACGGAGAGGAATTCTCAGAGTCGAGCGCCAAATCGAGCGCAATGATCAAGGAGAAGACAAACGTGGCCAGAAACATGCCGATCGACCACCGCATCACTCGCTGCTGCGCGAGCATCGGGACCACCCGCACCGAAATCTGCGAGGCGCCGAACTGCATGGCGAGGGTGATGGCGGTGAACACCAGACCGGTGAGAGTGATCATCCCGCCGGCGATGACGCTGAGCAGCGTTGCGGTGGCCCCGGCGTCCACGCCCTCGGAAATGGTACCGACGTCGCCGTCACCCACCAGGTCTCCGTCGATCCCGACGAGGATGTTCGCGGTGACGACGGACAGGACGACGAGGATCACGGGGAGGCGCCAGACCGGGACGGTTCGTAGTCGTCGGCGAGTTCGGCGCCAGCGAATTCTGTCCGAAAGCCGCCGTGATAGTCCGACTTTCGTCGTGGGGGTTGTGGTGTCGACGACCGGGAGCGGTGGTGGGGTCGGGGGAGTGGAACCGAAACTTCCCGACACCGTTTCCTGAACGTAGATCTTCGCGTGGATCATCGGCTCGCGATACCGCTGCTCACGGGCGACTGCCCGGCTCATCTTGGCGGGCTTGTCGCGGTAACGCGAACGCGCCCATGGCGCACCCGGGCGACTCAACCGAATCGCTCCGACCAACAGAAGCGGGGTGAAGAACAGCCCGATCAAGCCGGTCCAGAGTTTGCCCTTCATCAACGTGATCACGGCGAGTCCGAGTTGGATCACGATCGCGACGACAACGCCGATCAACGTCGCCAGGCTACGGTCCTGCTCATACGGGTCGAACTCTCCCGCGAACCCGATCGGGTGGACTCCGAGAAGGAAAAGGAACGAGATCGCGATGGCAACGAACACCGCGTCGATGGACGAGCGACCCTCCTCGGCCCAGTAGACATCGCGTAGATGCAGCACGAGTGCGTACTCGTCGAGGACCAGCGCGCTGCCGATACCGAACACCGACGCGAGAACACAGTTGGCGATCGGGGTGTGATAGTCGGCCAGAGCGACGAAGGCAAAGCCGGACACGAGCATCATCATCAAACCGAAAACCATGTGGTGGATGTGCATTCCACCGGGCGTGACATTGCCTGGCCACCACGAGACCTCAGCTCGGATCATTCGAACGCTGAACCGAATGAACAGGAACGTCAGGACAAAGGCGAGCAGAAGGAAGAACAGAGGGAGTCTGCCGGTGTCGACAACCGTGTGCTCGAACCAGGACCGCACGGCGTCAGCTCTTGCTGGTGGCGAGCTTGATCAGCTGAGGAGCCGTCGCGTCCGGAAGGTAAGCACGCGTCAGCGCGATTCCGATTCGAGGCAGGTCGGCCTCGTCGCGGAAACACAGGAAAACGGGCTCGTATCTCGGCTTGAACTTCTTCTTGAACGCGTGAAGAGACCGGAAGCCGTAGAGCGGTTCCATCGCGGCTCCGAGCATGTCGAGCAGGCGGTCCATCGATGCGGCGTCGGCGCCGTCGTCGCTGCGGGCCAGTGGCGCGCCGGACAGTGAGACGAATTGGGCACCTTGTTCTTTGAATTCGAGGGCCGACGATGCGATGAGGAACTCGACCACCGGCCGGAAGCCGTCGGGGCGTCGACGCATGACGTCGAGCGTCCAACCCTGGACCACTCCGCCTTCGCCGTACACCGGCAACCACGAGGTGACGCCGTGAATGCTTCCGGTCGGGTCGACGGCCAAACCGACCCGGACGTCGCGGTCGAGCGCCTCCTCGACGCTGCCGAGGGTGAACCCCATCTCGGGTAGTCCCTTGTCACCCACCCATTCCTCGGAAATGGCGCGCACCTGAGCCAGCACGGAGAACGGCTCGTCGGCCAGAGTTGTCATCCGAAAGGTGATGTCGTCCTTCTTGGCCTTGTTGAGCGCCGAGCGGATGTCCTGCCAAGACTTGCCGGTGAACTGCAATTCCGGCAGGTCGACGATCGTGTCTTCGGCGACCTGAACGGTGCGCCAGCCGCGCCGGGCGGCGGCATCGGCTGTCTCCTTCCCCACGGAGAACAGGCAAGGAGTGAGGCCGTTGGATTCGGACATCGTCGTGAATTCGTCTACCGCTGCGGCAAGTCGGTCGGGGCTCGCGATCGGATCAGCGAGGACTACGACGACGCCGGCGTGCCGTTGGAATGCAACGACGCTGTCACCCGACTCGCCGAAGTAGTAATTGTTGCCGTCCCACGTCGTCATCCACGACATGGTTCCGCCGCCATGCTGTTTGAGCAGTTCCCGAGCGGTGGCGCGCGGATCGTTCCCGGACAACGGCCCACCTCGAATCTTGCGCCGCATCGGTACGTGAAAAGCGTGACGGCCCTTGATCAACAAGATGAGTTCGAGAAGCCAGAGCAGCGCGGTTCCGACCGTGACGGCGCCGGCGCTTTCGTAGTCGAAGAAGATGACCGAAACGAGGACGAGGGTGGTGGCCAAAACCGTCAGTGAACCGAACACGACGGCAACCCACCAGGCCCAGCGGCGTCCTCGTCGCAACTGATCCGCGATCAGTGCAACGATGACCACGTCGATCAATGCGGTCCAGCCCGAACCGGTTTCGGCTTCCGTCGGCCCGAACGGTCCGCTTCCGGGGAACAGCCACACGGCGATCTCGACCACTCCGATCAGGAGCAGGCCGATGAATCCGAGCAGGCGGATCTCGCGTCGGGTTCGGGGGATGAACCCGCGCTCTCCGTCGCCGAAGAACTTTTCGCCCACCGGCAGGAATATCGCGACCGCGATGAGGTGCTGCACGTCGGCGAGGCGGCCTTCGAAGAGGAACGCGATCGCAATGTACGCACACAGAATGGCGCGGACTCGCATTCGCCAGGGCGAGCGCAGAGTTGCCGTGGTCGCGGCGAGAGCGGCAATGATTGCGGTGGTCACACCGACGTCGCGGTGGGTGGCGAGGTTGCGAGCCCAATCCCAGTCGGTATGGCTGCCCGCCCAGAGGAGCAGCGATGCACCGAGTTCGCCCGCCAACTGCCCGCTGATCGTGACGATGGCCGCGTTCTTGGTTCCCAGGCGCCATTCGCACCAGCCGACCGCGAAGGCAAAAACGACGATGATCGAAACATACTGACCCGGCGTCAATCCGAAGAACCACCCCGTGACGAGAGTCCACCACTTGCCTTCCTGCAAGGCAGGAACTCCGTAGGCGATGTCGTTGAACCACGAGTAGGTACGGACGTGATTCCACAAGGCGCCGGTCGCGATCCCGACGACGGTGATGGTGAGCACGACGCTCGCGGTGAACGGCACACGCCGCAGGACACTCAGGGTGTCGGAGGCAAAGCGGGAGGCCCGATTCGACCCGCCCGGCGCGCTCTGGTCGGTCTGCGGGGTGGGGGTCTGGGACTGCTCAGCCATCGAGGTTCTCTTCTCGCCATGCCGCACGGTGGATTCTGCCTGTTCAGCATGACAGGAATACAGACCGATAATCAGGCGAAGCGGTCAAAATGGACCAGACTGGCTGGGGGTCTCAGTCTCGTGGCGCTACTGTCGAGCCATGGTGAACGGAGATTTACTGAATCGGGACCACGTGGTCGCCTCACTTGCCGCTTTCGAACCTCGGTCGGTCGAATTGGACGGAAGGCGCTCGGCGTCGGTGGTCATCGTCGTCATGCGGACCGCGGACGGGGCACCGGTGTTTCCGGTAACCAAGCGGCCCAGCAAGATGCGAGCTCACCCCGGTCAGTTCGCCTTGCCAGGCGGAAGCGTCGATCCGGGTGAGACGTCCGAACAAGCAGCGGTTCGGGAACTGTCCGAGGAGCTGGGCGTCGAGGTCTCTGAGTCGGACATCATCGGCCGACTCGACGATTACGTCACCCGTTCGGGGTTCGTGATCCGTCCGTTTGTCGTCTGGTCCGGCGAGGACATCGCGGGTCTGGTACCCAATCCGGACGAGGTGGCCCAGGTGTACGCCGTGACCTCGGAGGAGCTCGACGTGGACTCGCGATTCGTCACCATCGAGGAATCACCGAACCCGGTGATCCAGTGGCCGTTCCGAACGAGCTTGATCCATGCGCCGACCGGAGCTGTCATCTATCAGTTCCGCGAGGTGTTGAACGGCCGGCACACCCGCATCGACAACCTCGAACAGCCGGTGTTCGCCTGGCGATGAGAGCAGCTCGACACGCTCGGGGTCGTTCGGGCTTCGGCGCCTCGGCGAATAGTGCGCCCCGCTGTGGAAAGCTGACCGCACGGCAATCGAACGACGCGAGGTGTGTGCAGTGAACTCTGGCGAACAAGAACCGATCCCGACGGATCGGATTCTCACTGTTCCCAACGTGCTCAGTATCGTGCGTCTACTCGCCCTTCCGCTGTTCGCCTACCTGCTGCTCGTCACACACTCGGACGGCTGGGCATTGGCGCTGCTGATGCTCAGCGGGTTCACCGACTGGCTCGACGGCAAGTTGGCCAGAGTGCTCGGACAAACCTCGCGCCTGGGAGCGCTTCTCGACCCGCTGGTCGACCGTCTCTACGTCGTCACGACACTCGTCACCTTCGTCGCCCGCGATTTCATTCCCTGGTGGGTCGCGGCGATATTGATCGGCCGTGATCTTCTACTCGCGTTGACGTTGCCGATCTACCGCCGGCGTGGACTGCCGCCGCCCGAGGTGGTTTATCTCGGCAAGGCCGCGACCTTCCTGCTGATGTTCGCTCTGCCGTTGATACTTGCCGGACACGGGGACTGGGCCATCGGACCGTTCACCCATGCCTTCGGTTTCGCTTTCCTGATCTGGGGAACCGTCCTGTACGTGTGGACTGCCGCGATCTACGTGCTCAAAGCCGTTGACGTGGCGCGAACGCACGAGGTCGAGCCCCGATGAAGTCGACCGGGGAGGACGTCCGTCGTAACCCGGTACCGTCGCTGCTTCGGTCGCTCATGACCGAACATCTCGACCCGGGCTACGAAGCAACGGCATTCGAACGCCAACACGAGCACACCAAGAACAGATCCTCGAAAACCGGGCCTTGGCTGGCTCTCGGCGCACTGTTGATCGGGTTCATCGTCACGGTGTCCGCAGTGCAGGCCACCAAACAGGTGACCGGTACCGAGGAGGTTCGAAGCGAGTTGGTGGCCAAGGTCCGTGACGCCGAGGATCGTATCGATTCGCTGGCCGCGTCCCGCGATTCACTCGGCGGTGACGTGGACGCCGCGCGCGGCGTGGCGCTTGAAGGCGATGCACGCGGCAGCGCGGTCCTCGATCAACTGCGAGCGGTCGAATCCGGTGCAGGAGCCGAAGCTGTTCACGGAGAAGGTCTGGTCGTGACGCTGACGGACCCGGCCGGACGCCCGAACCTTACGGACGCGTCGCAGCGGAGCGTCGGCGGTAAGACCGTCGTCCTCGATCGAGATCTGCAAACCGTCGTCAACGCGCTGTGGGCGGGCGGCGCGGAGGCAATCGCCGTCGGCGGCGTGCGAATCGGGCCGACGGTGACCATCCGCCAGGCCGGCGGCGCGATGCTCGTCGACAACCAACCTGTCTTCTCGCCGTACCGCGTCGAGGCGATCGGCGACACGCGCGCACTGCAGCGAGAGTTCGTCGTCAGCGACGCCTACGTGAGAATGTCTAGCGTCTCGCAACTGTACGGAGTCGGTTTCGCGGTGGCCGAAGACGATTCGTTGACATTGCCGCCCGCGACGCCTCGCGCCGTCCGGGTGGCAACAGAACCCACAGAACCCAAGTGACAGAAGGAGTTCGATGAAGGCCGGTTCAGCCCTGTACGGACTCGCAGCACTGGTCGTCGGCATCGTCTTGGGCGTCGTTTTCAGCCCGCAGGTGCCCGACGTCATCCAGCCGTATCTTCCGATCGCGGTCGTTGCGGCACTCGACGCCGTCTTCGGCGGACTACGCGCGTATCTCGACGAGATCTTCGACGCGAAGGTGTTTGTGGTCTCCTTCGTCTTCAACGTGCTCGTTGCGTCGTTGATCGTCTGGCTCGGTGATCAGTTGGGTGTGGGTACTCAACTCTCGACGGCAATCGTCGTCGTGTTGGGTATCCGGATCTTCGGCAACGCAGCGGCATTGCGACGCCGACTGTTCGGAGCGTGAGTCATGGCGGATCACTCCACGACCGAGCCCGAAGAACCACCTGTCACCACTGCGGGTGAAGGTCGTCACGAGCTGCGTTCACCGTCGAAGCACCGCACCAACGTCGTCTTCGCCATCCTCGCGGCCGTGCTCCTGGGTGTGCTCGGTGTCGCGATTGCCACACAGGTACGCAGCACCGTGGCCGGAGATTCACTCGACGCCGCGCGCCCTGCCGACCTTCTGGTCGTTCTCGACAACTTGAATCGGCGCGAAGCCGCGCTGAGGCAGGAAGTTGCCAATCTTCAGGAATCGCTTGCCACTTTGGAAGCCGGCGGCAACACCGGAGCAGCGTTGGACGAGGCGCGGGCGCGGCTGACCTCGCTCTCCATTCAAGTGGGGACTGCTCCTGCTACCGGACCGGGTGTGACGATGACCCTGACAGATCCGGCGGGTGGTGTCGGCTCCGAAGTCATTCTCGATCTCATCCAGGAATTGCGTGCTGCCGGTGCCGAAGCCATCTCGATCGCAGGTGCGAACGGCGAACCCATTCGTATCGGCGTGAACTCGTGGGTGAGTGGGCGCGGCGGTGAAATCGAATTGGACGGAACCCGGATCGAGCAGCCGTACACTGTGACCGCGATCGGGGATCCGCCGACGTTGGCAGCAGCGTTGAACATTCCCGGAGGCGTCTTCGACAACGTCGCACGCAACGGCGGAACTTCCTCGGTCGAGCAATCGCAGCAGGTCACGATCTCCGTCTTGCGACAATTGAATCCGCGCCAATACGCTCAACCTGGAAATTGATCTTTTTGCGTCCGACTTTCGGACGGCCTGTGAAAGGAAGCCACTGTGAGTGAGCTCGATACACCTACCGATCTGCGCTACACCGCGGAGCACGAGTGGGTGAAGCGGACCGGCCCGACCACAGTTCGAGTCGGTATCACCGACTTTGCTCAGTCGCAGCTCGGTGACGTCGTGTTCGTCCAGCTTCCCGCTGTCGACGAAGATGTGACCGCCGGTGAATCGCTCGGCGAGGTCGAGTCGACCAAGAGCGTCTCCGACATCTTTGCTCCGTTCACTGCGAAAGTTCTTGCAGCCAACGGAGAATTGGACGGACAGCCTGACCTCGTCAACACCGATCCGTACGACAAGGGTTGGTTGGTCGAGCTCGAGGTTGCCGACGAAGCCACACTCGATGCCGCGCTCGCGGCAACTCTGGACGCGGAGGCGTACAACGGACTGACGTCCGAGTAGAAAACCTACGCGTGGACCGGTCAACTCGCGTTGTGTCGCGGCCTGTCTCGCTGCACACGGCGGTCTGCGCAGGGTACGGTCGTTAGGTACGCATGTGCCGAGTCGGGGCGCAGGGCCGTATCGAACGTGACTGTGAAAGATGCTCGTGAAGAAAGTGCACTGCGTAGTCCAGTGATTCATGATCTGGATGATTGACCCAGGAGGAGAAACAGTGAGCGAGAACGGTAACGACGCGGGCTATGGGGAGTCGCCGGCGGAGACCACTTCGGTTTTCCGTGCGGACTTCCTCAATGAGCTCGACAACACCTCCTCTGCAGCACCGGCCGCCGAGCAGCCGGTTTCGGGCGTGGAAGGCCTTCCCACCGGAGCTGCACTTCTGGTGGTCAAGCGGGGACCGAATGCAGGATCCCGCTTCTTGCTCGATCAGCCGACGACGTCGGCAGGTCGGCACCCGGACAGCGACATCTTCCTCGACGACGTGACCGTCAGCCGTCGTCACGCCGAGTTCCGTCAGGAAGATGCAGATTTCCACGTCGTCGACGTCGGAAGCCTCAACGGCACCTACGTCAACCGTGAGCCTGTCGATTCGGCAGTTCTCGCGAACGGTGACGAGGTTCAGATCGGCAAGTTCCGTCTGGTGTTCCTCACCGGCCCTCGTGCCGGCGGTTCGCAGGTCGGCGAGTCGTCAGCAGGTGCGGGTAGCTAATGACGGCAGTGCGGCAGCAGAGCCAGCCCGGAATGTCGATTGGTTCCGTGCTGGATCGGTTGCGTCCAGATTTTCCCGACGTGACGATTTCGAAGATCCGTTTCCTCGAGTCCGAGGGATTGATCAGCCCACAACGGACACCGTCGGGATACCGCAGATTCTCCGTAGAGGACTGCGAGCGTCTTCGCTTCGTGCTGACCGCGCAACGCGATCAGTACCTGCCGCTCAAAGTGATCAAAGAACAGCTCGAAGCCATCGACAGCGGCGCGGCGACGGTGAGTGCGGAAGTTCCTCCGCCTCGTCGGGCCCGCGTCCTGTCGATCGCTTCGGGCGATGTCTCGCCCGAAGCTTTCCGTGTCGACCGCGAAGTTCGAGTCGGTCGTCAGGACCTTCTGGCGCGCGCCGACATCGACGATCGGTTTCTGACCGATCTGATCCGCACCGGTTTGGTGGTTCCCGGCGCGGCGGGCTTCTTCGACGAGGACGCCGTGACATTGGCGCGCACCGCAAAAGCGATGTCCGAGTACGGCTTGGAGGTCCGCCATCTGCGGGCGTTCAAGTTGGCTGCCGATCGCGAAGCGGGACTGGTGACTCAAATCGCCGGACCGGTTGCCAAGGGTCGTGACGCCGGAGCGCGTGATCGCGCCGAGGAAATGGTCCGGGAACTCGCTGCCCTGTCACTGACTTTGCACACGTGTCTGGTCAAATCGGCGGTTCGGGGAAGTCTCGATCGCTGAGTTCCTCGATCAGCGGGGCTCACTCGAATAGAATTTCAGTACGACCGCATCGGAGTCGGTCTACTGGATCACGTCAGGTTGGAGGCAAGCTCGATGGGCGAAATGCGTGTGATCGGAGTTCGTGTCGAGCAGCCTCAGAATCAGCCGGTCCTGTTGCTGCGGGAGTCCGACGGCGATCGGTACCTGCCGATCTGGATCGGGCAAACCGAAGCTACCGCGATTGTTCTCGAACAACAGGGAGTTGAGCCGGCGCGTCCACTGACTCACGACCTGATCAAGATTCTGATCGAATCGTTCGGTCGGAGTCTCAAGGAAGTGCGGATCGTGGACCTGCAAGAGGGCACGTTCTACGCGGATCTGGTCTTCGACGAGCAGACCACCGTGTCGGCACGTCCGTCGGATTCGATTGCATTGGCCTTGCGCATCGGCGTTCCGATCTTCGCGTCGGAAGCCGTTCTCGCCGAAGCCGGCCTGGTCATTCCCGACGAACGCGAAGACGAGGTCGAGAAGTTCAAGGAATTCCTCGACACCATCTCGCCGGACGACTTCAAGGCGACTGACGGTTAGTCCTGTTTGTCCGTAATCAGGCTTTAGTCTTCAACTCTCAAGTAGAGGTTGAGTCTCGGTCGGCGTGTTGCGTTGACCGAGCACCCTCGTGGTCTTACCGTTGCGTGCGGTGGAGATCTTCTCGCCTTGTCGATCGAGGCGTACTCTGGGTAAGTCCACTCATGGAATTACCTGCCTTGGATTCACATCTGAAAGTTCGGTCGGCACGGGATTCTCGTGACTGCTGATAGCACAGGTTGGTTACATGATGGCGAAGCGAGAGGGAGACGGCAGTGGAAGAACAGTCGAATGAGCGCGGAACGGGCATAACCGGTAGTGCCGATCCGACTGCAGAAATGTCTTCCGAAGAGCTGCAGCCCGGCTTGTTCCCGGACGACTCCATTCCTGACGATCTGGTCGGATACCGAGTACCCAGCGCTTGCCAGATTGCCGGGATCACTTATCGCCAACTCGACTACTGGGCACGGACATCGTTGGTCGTGCCGTCCATCCGCGGCGCTGCCGGATCCGGTAGCCAGCGTCTGTACTCCTTCAAGGACATCCTTGTCCTGAAGATCGTGAAGCGTCTACTCGACACCGGAATCTCACTGCAGAACATCCGCGTCGCCGTCGATCACCTGCGCAAGCGCGGCGTGCGCGATCTTGCCAACATCACTCTCTTCTCCGACGGCACCACCGTCTACGAATGCACGTCTCCCGAAGAGGTCGTCGACCTTCTTCAAGGTGGGCAGGGTGTATTCGGCATCGCGGTGAGCGGCGCCATGCGTGAACTCACCGGAACCATTGCCGACTTCCCGGCCGAGCGCGCCGACGGCGGTGAAAGTGACCCCAACCCGGAAGACGAGTTGGCCTCACGACGCAAGAATCGCGCCAGCCGCAAAACCGGATAACGTACGTCACATCGCTTTGGAGGATGCCACGGTGCAGGTAGGCGCCTCGGTCTACTAGACTGAGCCTGCGTCGCCGGCGTACGGGAGAGCCTCGGATACCGATTCACCGAACTTGTCTTTGTTTCAGTCTTTGTTTCAGTCTTTGTTACAAAGGCCAGTGGTGAGCGGGATCAGGGCGCCGAAGGAGCAATACCTCCCCGTCAATCTCTCAGGCACCAAGGACCGTACGGGCTCCGACGCCTCTGGAAAGCGGTGGGACAACCCACCCGCCGACGGGGAAAGGCTGTGGCTACCGTCGATTGGCGGGTCACTACCGAATCTCTCAGGCGCTCGGGAATCGAGCATGCGACAGAGGGGGAGGAACACACCGCAGGTCGGTGTGTGTCCTGATCCTCCGATCTGTCTGGGAGTTGTCGTGATCGACGCTGCAAGCCGTATATTTGCCGACCGCCATGTCGGTCCGAACGCCGCGGAACTCGCGCGCATCCTCGAACTTGTCGGGGTCGATTCACTCGACGAACTGGCAACCAAGGCCGTTCCTTCCGTCATCCTCGACGCTGCACCGGAGGGCATCGCTGCCGGACTCGATGCTCTGCCGCTGCCGGTCGGAGAGCACGAGGCACTTGCCGAGCTGACCGCTCTCGCCGCCCAGAACACCGTCGCGACGTCGATGATCGGCCTCGGCTACTTCGATACGTTGACGCCGCCGGTGTTGTTGCGCAACATCATCGAGAACCCGGCCTGGTACACCGCGTACACCCCGTATCAGCCGGAGATCAGCCAGGGCCGTCTCGAAGCCCTCCTCAACTTCCAGACCATGGTCGCCGATCTCTCCGGCATGGAACTGGCCAACTCGTCGATGCTCGACGAGGCCACCGCCGCTGCCGAAGCCATGACGCTTCTGCGTCGTGCGAACCGCAGCAAGTCCCCACGGTTTGTCGTCGACGCGGACCTGTACCCGCAGACCCTCGCCGTCATCGAGACTCGCGCCGAGCCGCTCGGCATCGAGATCGTCTCCGCAGATCTCACTGCCGGACTGCCCGAGGGTGATTTCTTCGGCGTCATCGCCCAGATCCCCGGCGCCTCGGGACGAGTCGTCGATTACACCTCGATCATCGCGGAGGCTCACGAGCGCGGCGCACTGGTTGCCGTCGGCGCCGACCTCCTTGCGATGACGCTCATCACCTCGCCGGGCGAACTCGGTGCGGATGCGTGCTTCGGCACCACCCAGCGTTTCGGTGTTCCCATGGGGTACGGCGGACCGCACGCCGGTTACCTGGCTGTGCACTCCAAGCATGCGCGTCAGCTGCCCGGGCGCTTGGTCGGTGTTTCGATCGACGCCGACGGAGACAAGGCATACCGCCTCGCGCTGCAGACTCGTGAGCAGCACATTCGCCGGGAGAAGGCAACGTCCAACATCTGTACCGCTCAGGTGCTCCTCGCCATCCTCGCTGCGATGTACGCGAGCTACCACGGCGCCGAGGGACTCAAGGCGATTGCGTTGCGCGTCGCTGCGCGGGCACACGCGTTGGCAAACGGCCTGCGCGAGGGCGGCGTGACCGTTGTCCACGATTCGTTCTTCGACACCGTGCTGGCTCAGGTTCCGGGCAAGGCGGCCGACGTTGTCGCTGCGGCCAAGGAATCCGGGATCAACCTGCGTCTGGTCGACGCCGATCACGTCGGGATCTCCTGCGACGAGGCCACGACCGCCGATCACGTTCTCACGGTGCTCGACGCGTTCGGCATCGAGGATGCTGTTGTCGCCATCGAAGCCGAGGGCAACTCGGTTCCCGTTGCTCAGGAGCGCACCTCCGACTACCTGCAGCACGAAGCCTTCACCCGTTACCGTACGGAAACGGCAATGCTTCGCTACCTGCGCGCGCTGTCCGACAAGGACATCGCCCTCGATCGCAGCATGATCCCGCTGGGTTCGTGCACCATGAAGCTCAATGCGACCGCCGAGATGGAATCCATCACTTGGCCCGCGTTCAACGCGATCCATCCGTTCGCGCCGACATCGGATGCGCCCGGTCTGCTGAAGATCATCAAGGATCTCGAAGACTGGCTGGTCGCTGTCACCGGCTACGACAACGTCAGTCTCCAACCCAACGCCGGTAGCCAGGGGGAGTACGCGGGTCTGCTCGCCATCCGCAACTACCACCTCAGCCGGGGCGACGATCACCGCGACACCTGCCTGATTCCCTCGAGTGCTCACGGCACCAACGCGGCTTCGGCTGTCATGGCCGGGATGCGCGTCGAGGTTGTCGCGTGCCGTCCCAACGGTGACGTCGACGTCGACGATCTGCGTGCGAAGATCGCCGATCACGCCGAGCGTCTCGCCGCGATCATGATCACCTACCCGTCCACCCACGGTGTCTACGAGCACGAGATCTCCGACATCTGCGCAGCGGTACACGACGCCGGCGGCCAGGTGTACGTCGACGGTGCCAACCTCAATGCGCTTGTCGGCCTTGCTCGTCCGGGCCGCTTCGGCGGCGACGTCAGCCACCTGAACCTGCACAAGACCTTCTGCATCCCGCACGGCGGCGGCGGACCAGGCGTCGGCCCGATCGGTGTGCGCTCACACTTGACGCCGTTCCTGCCCGGACATCCGATGGCCCCCGAACTCGGTGGTGGAGGCACGATCTCGGCAGCGCCGTACGGCAGCGCGTCCATCCTGCCCATCACCTGGACCTACATCCGGATGATGGGAGCTGCGGGCCTGCGCCGCGCCAGCCTGACCGCCATCGCGTCGGCAAACTACATCGCGCGTCGACTCGACGAGTACTTCCCGGTTCTCTACACCGGTGAGAACGGCATGGTCGCGCACGAGTGCATCCTCGACCTCCGCGGGTTGACCAAGGACACCGGCGTCACCGTCGACGACGTCGCAAAGCGTCTGGCCGACTACGGTTTCCACGCACCGACCATGAGCTTCCCCGTGGTCGGCACACTGATGGTCGAGCCCACCGAGAGCGAGAACCTCGAAGAGATCGACGAGTTCTGCGAGGCGATGATCGCCATTCGCGGCGAAATCGATCGCGTCGGCGCCGGCGAGTGGACGGTGGAGGACAACCCGCTACGCGGTGCTCCCCACACTGCCGGAAGCATTGCGTCGCAGTGGGATCACCCGTACTCGCGTGAGATCGCAGTCTTCCCGCGTGGCAAGGCTCGCCCGAAGGTGTGGCCGTCCGTACGTCGTATCGACGGTGCACATGGCGACCGCAACCTGGTCTGCTCGTGCCCGCCGATCGAAGCGTTCGCAGGCAACTAAGCCGAGTGCCCGCCGGAGATCATCACCTCTCGCGTACGAGTTCGAGAACGGTGATCTCCGGCGGTGCGCCGACGCGTACCGGCGGGCCCCAAGCCCCGGCGCCACGCGTTGTGTACAGCACTGTGTTTCCGACCTTGTCCAGGCCTTGCACCGACGGCTGCTGCAGCGGAACGAGATACCTCAGCGGCCACATCTGACCGCCATGAGTGTGCCCGGACAGTTGCAGATCGACACCCATCTCGGAGGCCTCGATCGCTTGACGTGGTTCGTGCGCGAGAAGCAAGGCGAAAGTATTCGGATCGCGGTCTGCGACTGCGGCTGTCAGATTAGGCTCGTACGGGGCCGGCGACGTGTAGTCGTGGATGCCCACGATGTCGATGGTGTCGCCGCCATGCTGTATCGAGGCGCGACTGTTGCGAAGCGTCGTGATCCCCAAGGTTTCCCAGACGTCGAGCCACTTGCCACCGTCGTCGGCGTAGAACTCGTGGTTGCCGCTGACTCCGAAGATTCCGTCCGGCGCCTGAAGATCGGCGAGCGGAGCAAGATCGGGAGCAACTTTTGCGACGGTGCCGTCCACGAGATCGCCGCCGATCGCGATCAGATCGACATCCTGCGCGTTGACGATTTCGACCACCTTGCGGGTGAAGTCGACCCCGCGGGCCGGTCCCACGTGCAGGTCGGTGATCAAGGCGATCCGGTATCCTTCGAAGCCCTCAGGTAGGCGAGCGAGCGGCACGCGGACGCGGGAAATCTTGGGGCCCGACGCCTCGTAGACGCCGTAGCCGGCGGTGCCGATCGCCGCGAGAGTGACTGCCGCCGTGGCCAACTGCAACGTACGACGCTTGGCCGGGTCGACTTCGGTCGTGGTATCCGTCCGGCGTGCACGTAGTCGACTGATCCCGGCAAACAGTCCGATCACGAGCAATCCGGGAATCAGGTACAGCCACGAAGCCAGCCAGACCCATCCGAGAAATCCGATCGGTTGCGCCCAGGACGTCGGGAAGATTTCGCCGCTGCCGACCCCGATGAGCGTCGAGACCGCCAAGACGGCAAGCGCAGTGTCGGCGAGACGAGCCCATCGCCTCGGGATGCCGGTGGCGCGAACGAGTCTGCGGTGCAGGAACCAGGTCAGAAGGGCGAGAAGGACTGCAAAAACCGCGACGCGCCCCATCAGGACAGCATCTTGGTCACTGCGGCCGCGAGAGCGGGGTCGGACGTCGAATCGACGCGAACCAAGGTTCCGCCAGTCCGATCCGAGACGTCTTGGAGTGTGGAGACGTCGTCGCCCGCACCGACGACGATCACGTCGACCTGTACCGGACGCGACGGATTGCCCGCAGCGGCGATCGCGCTGAGCAGTTCGGCTCGCGTCGTGGTGGATTCGTCAGGTGTACTCGAGGTGATCAGCAGCACCGAGTTGACTCGTCCCGCGTCGAAACCGTCAACGGCGGCTTTGTACGAACTGGCAAGCGCCGGGTACTTGGAGGTCTTTCCGCCGGCTCGAAGTCCGTTGAGGAAATCGGTGATGGTGGCACGCCGATTCGGCTCGGACAGTGAACCGCCCGGAACCAGGATGCGCTCGGACGGTTTTCCGTCGGTGCCCGTGCTGAACTCGCGAAGGCCGATGTCCGAAGCGTCAGGGCTGCGACCCAATTGGGTGTTCACTGCCGCGGCAACGTTCGCCAAGCGGGTAGTGCCACCGTCGTCGGTACCCATCGACGCCGACGTGTCCATCAGGATGGTGGCACTACGCGGAGAGACCGGATTGGCGACGATGTCACCGAGCGCAGCTGCGGTTTCGGCCGAAGCCGGTTTCAACGTGGACGAGATCTTGGCCGGAGACACCGCACCGAGATCAGGAAGATCTTGACCCTCGACGCGGAAACCGGCGCCGACGAACAACTGTGACTGATTCGGCTCACGCATGAAATCGGCAAACTGTGCCGCTGCGCGCGACGCGGTTTCGTCGATCCCACTGCCCGAGACGATGACCGCCGGATAGTCCGCGACTGGCGTTGCGCCGGCGGGGGAGTACGTCGTCATCGCAGCGTTCGCGCTCTGCGCTATCGACTGTTCCGTGGCCGGAACGGCTTTCACCGAATCCGGTGGTCCGGCGCTCAGTGCCCCGAGGGCTTCGGCGGTGGACGTGGGGGGAGTCGGCAAGGATTGGAATTGCAACGCCCGCGCACTGAGCGCAGCGTTGACCTGCGCGGACTTCGCCTGATCCGTCGTCACCGGACCGGCACCCGCATCGGCGACGTCGGCAGCGATTGCCTGTGCCGCCATCGAAGTTTCGGTACTTCCGACCGGCAGGGCAACCGTCAGATCCGAAGGCAATGACTTCCAACTCGATGCTGCGCCGGCTAATGCTGCCGCGGTCTCGGGGCCGGCCGCCAGAACGATCGGGGAACTCGCGAGCGAGCGAGGATCACCGTTGATCACGGCCTTGCCCGACAGTGGCGCGAGTTCGAACGAACTCGTCGGGATCCACAGGGAGGGACGCGGTCCCAATGCTGCGTCGTCCCAGGGTGCCGCCGGACCGGTTTCGAGTGCCGTCGAGACTGACGCGGACGGCGCACCGTGCACCACGACGGCGATACAGTGATCACGCACCACCGGCGAGGTCTGGGTGTACCGCTTGGCCAGTTCCTCGACCTGTGGGGCGATGGACGGATCCGCGGTGACGTCGAGCGTCTTGTTGCCTTCGACGCACGTGCCGGCTGCCTGCTGTCCCTGATCGTCGATCCGGTTGCTGAGGGCCTTCCATCCGAAGAAGCCTGCCACGATCAAGACGATCAGCACGACGACGAGAATCGGCCCCTTGCTGATACCTCTGGCGCCTGACCCGCCGCGATGTTCGCCCACGTACCTTGCCCTACCTTGGTCACTCGAAGAATGTCTGTTGAACGGACTGTGTCCTCGGCCAGTCTAGTGACGAAACTTCGGGGCCTACGCGAACAGCCTCGACACCGGGAGCGGTGCCGAGGCTGTTCGGGTTCAGCTTCGAGTTCGAAGAAGGTGAAATCAGGCGTTGGCAGCCTTGTACTCGCGGCGGCGGCGATGCAGGATCGGCTCCGTGTATCCGCTGGGCTGCTTCGCGCCTTCGAGGATGAGTTCCTTGGCAGCCTGGAACGCGATGTTGGAATCGAAATCAGGTGCCATGTTGCGGTACTCGGCGTCGCCCTCGTTCTGACGGTCGACAACCGGGGCCATGCGCTCGAGTGCACTGACAACGTCGCTCTCGCTGACGATGCCGTGACGCAGCCAGTTGGCGAGCAGCTGGCTCGAGATGCGCAGGGTGGCGCGGTCCTCCATGAGCGCGACATCGTGGATGTCGGGAACCTTGGAGCAGCCGACGCCCGCGTCGATCCAGCGGACGACGTAGCCGAGGATGGACTGGCAGTTGTTGTCGAGTTCTTCCTTCTTCTCCGCGTCCGTCCAGTCGGTGCTGGGAGCGAGCGGGATGGTAAGGATGTCGTCGACGCTTGCGCGAGGCTTACCCTTCAGGCTGTCCTGAACAGCGAACACGTCGACGCGATGGTAGTGCGTCGCGTGCAGCGTTGCACCGGTCGGCGACGGAACCCACGCGGTGTTGGCGCCGGCCTTGGGGTGGCCGATCTTCTGCTCGAGCATGTCCGCCATCAACTCGGTCATGGCCCACATGCCCTTGCCGATCTGCGCCTTGCCCTGCAGACCGCAGGCCAGACCGGTGTCGACGTTCCAGTCCTCGTAGGCGCCGATCCACTTCTGCTTCTTCATCTCGGCCTTGCGCACCATCGCGCCGGCTTCCATGGACGTGTGGATCTCGTCGCCGGTGCGGTCGAGGAAGCCGGTGTTGATGAACACCACGCGGTCGCTGGCTTCCTTGATGCAGGCAGCGAGGTTGACCGTCGTACGACGCTCCTCGTCCATGATGCCGACCTTGAGGGTGTTCTCCGGAAGCCCGAGGACCTGCTCGACACGACCGAACAGTTCGGTGGTGAAGGCAACTTCCTCGGGACCGTGCTGCTTGGGCTTGACGATGTAGATCGAGCCGGTGCGGCTGTTGTCGAGCGGGCCGTTGGCGTCACTGATCGAGAGGCCGTGCACTGCACAGGCACTGGTGATCAAGGCGTCGAGGATGCCCTCGGGGACCTCGTTGCCGTCGGCGTCGAGGATCGCAGGGTTGGTCATGAGGTGACCGACGTTGCGGACGAACAGGAGCGAACGACCGTGCAGGCTGAGTTCGCTGCCGTCGACGGCGGTGTACTTACGGTCGCCGTTGAGCGTGCGGGTGAAGGACTTGGCGCCCTTCTTGATCTCCTCGGACAGGTCACCGCGATTGAGACCCAACCAGTTTCGGTAACCGACAACCTTGTCGTCGGCGTCGACAGCGGCGACCGAGTCCTCGAAGTCCATGATCGTGGTGACGGCGGATTCGAGAACGACGTCCTTGACGCCCGCAGCGTCGGTGCTGCCGATCGGGGACGAGGCGTCGATCTGAATCTCGGCATGCAGGCCGTTGTTGAGCAGCAGGATGCTCGTGGGTGCGTCCTTCTCGCCGAGGTAGCCGACGAACTTCTCCGGCTGGGCGAGCGTGGTGACAGTACCGTCTGCCAACGTGATCTTCAGTTCACTGCCGTCGACAACGTACTTAGTTGAATCTGCATGCGATCCTGACGCGAGAGGTGCTGCCGCATCGAGGAATTCACGTGCCCAGGCGATGACCTTGTCGCCGCGGACCTTGTTGTAGCCGGAACCCTTCTCGGCGCCGTTCTCCTCGGAGATGGCGTTGGTGCCGTACAGCGCGTCGTACAACGAACCCCAGCGGGCGTTGGACGCGTTGAGTGCGAAGCGCGCGTTGAGGATCGGCACGACCAACTGCGGGCCGGCCGTCGAGGTGATCTCAGTGTCGACGTTCGCTGTGGTGACCGAGAATTCGGCAGGGGTCGGCAGGAGGTAACCGATCTCCTGCAGGAACGCCTTGTATGCGGCGGCGTCGATGGGAGCGCCGGCATGATCGCGATGCCACTGATCGATCTGAGCCTGCAGATCGTCACGCTTGGCAAGCAAGTCGCGGTTCTTCGGTGCGAGCTCGGTGATGACCTTGTCGGCGCCGGCCCAGAACGTCTCGCCATCTACACCGGTGCCGGGAAGAGCCTCCTCGACCACGAAGTCGTAGAGAACCTTGGCAACCTGAAGACTGCCGACCTGAACGCGCTCAGTCATGAATAGCCTCACTTTTCCGAAAGCGGAGCACCACATATGGATGCCATGAACCAACATCAATGTTACCTGGGAGTATTCCCACCGCTGTCCGCGCCCTGAGCTGCGATAATCGGGCGCGAAGAGCTGAAACGATCAAGTGAAATTCGTTCTGTCTAGAGTTTGCGTGCGGAAATCTCGAAACCAGCCGCGCGTAGACGCTCGACCAGGACGTCGCCGAGCGCTGTCGCGGGTGTCAAAACGCCGGTGGCCGGGGGGAGATCCTTGTGGTCCTTCGCCAACGACAACGCAGATTCGCCGAGCATTACCGCCGTCGCGCTGTATCCCGGGTCGCCCTTCGCCTTCACTCGTGAGGTGTATCGAGCGCCGGTCGTGGTCGTGGTGAACACATCGAGCGTGAAGTGCCCCTTCTTCTGGGTGCTCTCGCTCGGACCTTCGCCGGGAGCCGGCAATACCTTGTCGAGAAGGAAGCGCGTCGGGGGAAGGGCGAGTCCGGCGACCAGCGCACCGAGGCCGACCGCCACTCCGCCCGCGATTACCGGTGACACCACCGAAGAACCGACACTCATCACCTCGCTGTACTTGAACTTCTTGCCGTACGCCCACTCTCGGAGCGCATTGCTGCGACGGACGACTCGTGTGTTGTACGACGCCATCACGAACGGTGCCTTCCACCCCTTCAGCGAAGGATCGATCTTCTTGCCGTCGACCACGCTCACGTCGCTTTGGCGTCCGAGTTCGGGCTCCCGATCACGATCGGGGCTCAGTGAGTACGGCGAGGCGGCGAGTTTCCGCAGGCGCGCATCGTCTTTCGACACGTCGATCTGGTTGCGAAGCGAATCGATCGTGCCACCGCTGACGCCGCCGCGCAGTGCCGTGACCACCAGGGTTGTGTCGGTGAGCTCGCCGGCGCCGTCGGCGGCGACCTTCTCGTGGAGGACGTGAACTCCGAGATCGGAAGGGATGGAATCGAATCCGCAGGAATGCACGATCTTTGCGCCGGTCGAGACCGCGAGCTCGTGATTGGCGTCGATGCTCTCGCGATGGAACAGCACCTCTCCGGTGAGATCAACGTAATGAGTTCCGGCGGAGGCGCATTCGTGAACAAGGGTGTGACCGTACTTGGCGTACGGGCCGACCGTGGTGGCGACGACCCGAGTTCGCTGCGCGAGCGCCTTCAATGCGGTGGCGTCGTCGGCGTCGGCGATGATCAGGGGGAGATCGGCAGCGGCGGTACCCAGATCGGCGCGAGTGGCTGCCAACTTCTCGAGGGAGCGGCCACCGAGGCCGATTTTCGTGCCTTCGGGAGCATGTTTGACGAGGTAGTCGGCGAGTAGCTTTCCGACGAAGCCGCTCGCTCCGTAGACGATGATGTCGAGTTCTCGGGCGGGCGAGGTTCCAGTCATGGAGCCAGCCTACAAACGCGCACTCGAAAGTGATGTGACCGAGGTCACTCAGCAGGGAGGGGTTCCTTGACGACGAGGATCGGAGCCTCCACTTCGAGCAGGAGACGCTGCAGCGGGCGTTCGAGGAGGAACTTGCCGATGGGGGACATCCGGCGTGTTCCGACGATCAGGAGATCGACACCCGCGCCGTGGACCAGGTTCACGAGCGCGGTCACCGGATCGCCGTCGTGCTCGGTGGTGCGCAGATCCCACTTCGTCTCCGAGAATCCACCGGCGTCGAGTGCCGACTGGATCTCGCCGCGAAGAGCGGCCCGATCATCCTCGATGTTTCCGATGCTGACGGTGTCTCCGATGTTGACGTCGTCCAGGACGTGCAGAACCAGGAGTTCCTCGCTTCGACCCACGGATTCCCGTGCAGCGGCCACGATTGCGGCGCGGCCTTCCGGGCTGTCCTTGTGTACGACGGCGATCGTCATGGTTCCTCCGAGTCGGTGAGCAGGTTCGCAGTCCATTATCGCCTGCAATGCTGTGCCCTACCTGAAATGAGCTGCTCGACACGGGGGTTTGGCGGTGACGAAATCGCCACAACGGGGCGCGGGCGTGCCGCCCATCACGAAGGCGGCGTGCCACCCATCACCACGGCGAAGGTTTGTAGTCCTTGAGGAAGCAGCCGTGTAGGTCGACGCCCAGTTCACCCTGAACGATGGGGTCGTAGACACGGGCGGCACCGTCGACGAGGTCGAGTGGTGCGTGAAAACCTTCGTCGGCCAGACGCATCTTGGTGAAGTGCGGGCGTTCGTCGGTGATCCAGCCGGTGTCGACGGCGGTCATGAGGATGCCGTCGTCGAGCATTTCCTTGGAGCTGGTGCGGGTCAGCATGTTCAGTGCTGCCTTGGCCATGTTGGTGTGCGGGTGGCCGGGCCCCTTGTACGCGCGGCTGAACTGGCCCTCCATGGCGGAAACATTCACGACGTACTTGCGTCGTGCAGCGGCCGCGGCCATCGACGGGCGCAAGCGCGAAACGAGGATGAAGGGCGCGACCGAGTTGCAGAGCTGGACTTCGAGAAGCTCGATCGGATCGACCTCTTCGACGGTCTGGACCCAGCTGTTGGTGTGCGCGAGGTCGGGCAGCAGCCCGCCCGCGTCGATGGCGATGCCCTGCTCGATGCGATCGGGCGACGCCGACTTGGCGACGAGAGCGAGCGAGCTGACCGCGTCGGCCGAGAGATTTCCGGAGGTGATACTCGCGACGTCCGACAGCGATCCGGCCAGCGCCGCGGGGTGAGCGTCGCTCGTCTTGCCGAAGGTCAGGACATCTGGCAGTTCACCGGCAGGTAGTGCACCGGACTCGGCGTCCACCAAAGCGCCGTAAGCACCGGGGGAGCGTCGAACTGTTTGTGCGGCGTTGTTGATGAGGATGTCGAGTGGACCCTGTGCGGCAACAGAATCCGCGAGTGCAACAACCTGGGCGGGGTCGCGGAGGTCGATGCCGACGATGCGAAGACGATGAATCCAGTCGTTGCTGTCTTCCATCGCCTTGAATCGGCGGATCGCATCGTTGGGGAATCGCGTCGTGATCGTCAGATGTGCGCCGTCACGCAGCAGGCGCAACGCGATGTACATGCCGATCTTCGCGCGGCCGCCGGTGAGAAGTGCGCGTCGGCCGGTGAGATCAGTGCTCGCGTCACGTTTGCTGCGGCTGGTGGCAGCGCAATCGGGGCACAGTTGGTGGTAGAAGGCGTCGACTGCGGTGTAGCGCTGCTTGCAGATGTAGCACGGCCGCGCCTTGATGAGCGTGCCGGCGGAAGCGCCCGCGGTGTTCGACTTGATCGGAATGCCGGCGGTTTCGTCGTCGATGCGATCGGGTGAACCGGTCGCCGTCGCGGCGACTACTTGGCGGTCGGCTTCGTTGACGGCTGCGCGCGAAGCGAGGCGGCGCTTCTTCTTGAGTCGCTTGAACAGATGGCCGACAGCGCGCTGCATGGTGATCGAATCGGGATGCTCGTCGTCGAGTTCGGCGGCTTCGGAAAGGACCTTCAAGCAGATTTCGAGTTCTGCGGGGTCGAGTCCGGTGAGTTCGGCTCGCGCAGATTCCGAATCGGCTGTTTCCAGCGAATCTGCCTGCAGTGCATCCGACTTCTTGGTGTCTGTATCCACTTCGAACTTCTGTTCCATCTCGATCGCCGCTCGCGCGGACTGCTCCCTGGTTCGGGAACTTCGCCAATTACGAGAAAAGCTCCGGTTCGATGAACCGGAGCTTTTCCTGTCTGTCTCAACACAGAGTGTCCGAGGGGGGACTTGAACCCCCACGTCCGTTAATAGGACACTAGCACCTCAAGCTAGCGCGTCTGCCATTCCGCCACTCGGACTCGGCCCCGATTTCTCGGTGCTGGGAAAGAGTATCCGATTAGGTGAGCTGCCCCAAATCGCCAGGTTGCGGGGCATTCCGGTCGCCCGCGTCGTTTGATTCGATGGTAGGAAAGTGGAATGACCACAACCCCGAATAATCCGAATCCGAGCAGAGCCGAAGCAGAAGTAGTCGAACTGGTCAGTTCCCTCATTCGCTTCGACACCTCGAACACGGGAGAACTCGAAACCACCAAGGGCGAGCGTGCGTGCGCGGAGTGGGTTGCCGCGCAGCTTCGAGAAGTCGGTTACGAGACGGAATACGTCGAGTCCGGCGCACCCGGACGCGGGAACGTTTTTGCTCGCTTGAAGGGAGCCGAGTCGGGTCGCGGTGCGCTGATGCTTCACGGTCACCTCGACGTCGTCCCGGCCGAGCCCGCCGACTGGAGCGTGCACCCCTTTGCCGGCACCGTCCAGGACGGTTACGTCTGGGGGCGCGGCGCCGTGGACATGAAGGACATGGTCGGGATGATCCTGGCCCTCGCCAGACAGTTCAAGGCGGAAGGCGTCGTACCGCCGCGTGATCTGGTGTTCGCCTTCGTGGCGGACGAGGAAGCGGGCGGAAAGTACGGCTGCCAGTGGCTGGTCGAGAACCGCCCGGATCTGTTCGAGGGAGTGACCGAAGCCGTCGGTGAGGTCGGCGGCTTCTCGCTGACGGTCCCGCGGCCTGACGGAACCGACCGCCGGCTCTATCTCGTGGAGACTGCGGAAAAAGGTCTCGGTTGGATGCGTCTGACCGCCAAGGGACGCGCCGGGCACGGCTCCTTCCTCCACGACGACAACGCGGTCGCGACACTCGCCGGCGCGGTCTCGAGGCTTGCTGCCCACCAGTTCCCGATCGTGATCTCGGATTCGGTTGCCGAGTTCCTCACCGCCGTCGGCGAGGAGACCGGATTGGACTTCGATCCGGGATCACCCGACATCGACGGGACCCTCGCGAAGCTGGGCACGATCGCCAACATCATCGGCGCGACGTTCCGTGACACCGCGAACCCGACGATGCTCAAGGCCGGATACAAGGCAAACGTCATTCCGCAGACGGCCGAGGCGGTCTTCGACTGCCGCGTGCTGCCGGGACGTCAGGCCGAATTCGAGCGCACGGTGGATCAACTGATCGGCCCCGACGTGACCCGCGAGTGGATCACCAAGCTGGATTCGTACGAGACGACGTTCGACGGCCATCTCGTCGACGCGATGAACGAGGCGATCCTCGCCCATGATCCGGAGGCTCGCACAGTTCCGTACATGCTCTCCGGCGGAACCGATGCGAAGGCATTCGCGAAACTGGGCATTCGCTGCTTCGGCTTCGCACCGTTGCAGTTGCCGCCCGAGCTCGATTTCAGTGCGCTGTTCCACGGCGTCGACGAGCGGGTTCCGGTGGACGCACTACTGTTCGGGACACGTGTTCTGGAACATTTCCTGCTCAATTCCTGACGAGCACGTGGATAGATCCGTGAGCTCGACGCACATCGAGCTCTCTTGTCACAGAAAGGATTCGCATGGCGCACGATCCGTACGAACCATTGCCGAAGTTGCCGAGTTTCGAGTTGACCAGTGACGACATCACTGCGGGCCAGCCGCTGAAGCTTGCTCAGGCCAGTGGAGCCTTCGGTGTCCCCGGTGGCGAAGACATCTCACCGCAGCTCTCGTGGTCGGGCTTTCCGGCCGAGACGAAGAGCTTCGTCGTGACAGTGTTCGATCCGGACGCACCGACTGCGTCGGGGTTCTGGCACTGGGCCGTGGCGAACATCCCCGCTTCCGTCACCGAACTCCCCGCTGGTGCCGGCGCGGCGGACAGCGATGTCCTGCCCGCGGGAACCGTCACCCTCCGCCACGACGGCGGCGGATTCGGTTTCATCGGGGCAGGCCCGCCTCCCGGACACGGTCCGCATCGCTACATCGTCGCGGTTCATGCCCTCGACGTGGAGACGCTCGACGGAGTCACCCCTGACTCGTCGCCGGCGTTCCTCGGTTTCAACGTGTTCCATCACGCGATTGCGCGTGCAACCCTGACCGGGACGTTCGAGGTCGAATAATCACCCCGCTGTTCGCCTTTGTTAACCGCGGGCGGTTAACAAAGGCGAACAGCAGTTTCTAACGAGGGTTCTCAGCTCCGACTGCCTGGGCAATTGACGAGAAGCCCGCTGCGCGCACGCGCTTGGCAATGCCTTTGTGGATGCTGCGGGCCCAGAAGGGTCCGCCGTAGATGAAGCCGGTGTATCCCTGCACCAGCGTCGCGCCGGCGAGGATGCGCTCCCACGCCTGATCGGCTGTCTCGATACCGCCGACCGAGATGATGGTCATCTTGTCGCCGACTCGGGCGTACAGCCGCCGAAGTACCTCGAGCGAGCGCTCCGCAACCGGTGCGCCGGACAGCCCGCCCGCGCCGAGTGCAGCAACCTCGGCGTCCGGGGTCTTCAATCCGTCGCGGCGGATCGTGGTGTTGGTCGCGACGATTCCGGCAAGTCCTAGTTCGACTGCCAGATCGGCGACAGCGTCGACGTCCTCGTCGGAGAGATCGGGAGCGATCTTCACCAGTACCGGCACGCTGACGGTGTCGAGCACGGCCTGCAGGATCGGGCGCAGTGATTCGACGGCCTGCAGATCACGGAGTCCGGGTGTGTTCGGCGAGCTGACATTCACGACCATGAAGTCGGCCAGCGGACCCAGAAGCTGCGCGCTGGCGGTGTAGTCGGCAGCGGCGTCGGCGGCTTCGACGATCTTGGTCTTGCCGATGTTCGCGCCGATCGGCACCGTGACGCGGCGCTGCCGCAGGAAGTTGGCTGCATGACCGGCGCCGTGATTGTTGAAGCCCATCCGGTTGATCAGAGCGTGGTCGGCCGGAAGCCGGAACAGACGCGGCGCGGGGTTACCGGGCTGAGCCTGGGCCGTCACGGTTCCGACCTCGGCGAAACCAAAGCCCAACGGGCCCCAGGCGTCGACTCCGGTGGCGTCCTTGTCGAACCCGGCCGCCAGGCCGAGAGGTGCCGGGAACGTCAGACCGAACGCCTGACTGCGCAATACCGGGTCGTCGACTACAAGAACTTTCGAGACCAGCCAGCGAAGGGGAGCGAACCGTGTCACCAGTTTCATCGCGGTGAAGGCAATGTGGTGGATGCGTTCCGGTGGTACACGGAACATCAGGCTCAGCAGCAGTTGGTACACGATTCTCCAGCTCTTCGGTGGTGTGATGTTGTCAGCGGCTTCGACGGCGGCGGATCTTGTTCGTATCTCGAACGATCAGTGCTGAATGCCGTCCGGATCGGTCACGTGCAGCGGCGTCTTCTTGCGCTTGAGAAGCACACGTCGGCTGCCGTCGGGGTAGAGACGAACGCGGGAGAGTTCCCACCCGCCGAACTCGGCGGAGATCGCCAGCCGCATCGACGCCGTGACCCGCGAAACGTTCGGCGGTAGCCGGAGTGGCACGTAGTCGAACTTGTCGTCCGACGTTTCCCACGGCGCGGGGATCCCGCGCGCACGCTTTTCCATCAGTTCTCCCGTGACGGGATGACCTGCAGCCCGTCACCGGTTGCCGATCCGACGATCAGATTGCCGTTGGAAGAGTCTACGGCCAACGAATTCGGCTGTCGCACCGTCTTGAACCGTCTGGTCTCCACGGGGATGCCGGACGACAGGTCGAAGCCGACTACCTCGTTGGTCGCGGTGAGCGTGACCCACACGCGATCCGCGGTTTCGTCGTAGGCAACGGCGTACGGTGACTCGCCGACGGGGTAGCGCTGGTGCATCAGGAGCGGATCGGCAGTGAAGACGAGCAGTTCGTTGCCGGTGGTGTCGGTGACCAGAATGCGTCCGAAGCGATCGGTGGCCAGATGAGTTGCGCCCTCACCGGCACGGAGGGCGACGCCGAGTTTGCCGTCTTCGAGATTGATCGCCGTCAGCGAGGTCTGACGGTGATCGAGGGCGCTCAAGTTGTCGCCGGTGACCGCAAGTTCGTCGACGGATGCGAATCCCGAAACCTTCTGTGACTGATCGGTCTTCGGGTCGACGATGTGAACTGAACCATTGTCCGTGCCGATCGCGATACGGCCGTCGGTCAGCTCGACCGCGGAATTCGCCTGGCCGTCGACCGGGATGGTCGTCAGTTCGCCTGAGGCCAGATTCAGCTTGCCTACCTGGCGATCCATCGACAGCAGCGCGTTGCCGTCAGCGGCGATCGAAACGTCGCGTACGTCGGAATCCAGGGCTGTCGGACGACCTGCAGAGGCGGGGTCGGCGCCGGCCAAGCTGTCCGCAGGAACGACCAGCACCGAGCGTGGGTTGTTGGCAACCACCACAGCGCTGCGCGTGATCGGGTCGAATGTGATGGAATCGATCAGACCTGAATACGGGTGAACCACGCCGTCCGGGGTGCTGGTGGTGGCCGGCGAGACCGCGGCCGTAGCGGGATCGATCGTGATGAGGTCATCTCCGGAAGAACATCCTGTGACCAGCAGAACCGCCGCCCCCATTGCTGCTGCAGTGGTGCGGATCCCTAGGCGAGCCATGTGTAGTTCCTCGTTTTCTTGTCATCTGTTCTTCACGCAGTGCGACTGTCATCGATCATCCCTGATCGCAGTCGGGCGCCGTTCATCGCGTCGAGGAACTACCGACCATTCCGCTCACACCCTTGACGCGATACCGTACGAACAGCGATTGCGGTTGACGCTGCAATCACCGAGGAGATCATTGTGATTCCCACAGAACCCACCGATTCCGGCGCGCAGTCGCCCGAACCGGCGCGGCCGGGCTTCGAGATCGAGGACCTCACCGTCGGCGCTCACGCACATGGTTTCGGCAGGTCCGACGGTCGGACTTTCGCGTTCCGCGTACGCAAGAGCGTGTTGTTCGTCGAGGTTTACGGCGAATACTGCGAGCACAGTGTGCCGACCCCGTCGGATGTCATCGCTACGGCCGAGCGATCGGTGACCGATATCGATCTGACCGACGAGCGAAGCATCGCCGGTGTGGTCCGCGACGCAGTTCTGTCGACGGAGACTGATTGGTCACAGCCCGGTCCCGGTGACGGAGTTCGTGAAGGCGACGGTCGCAGCCTGCCGACGGTGAGAGCCGTCCTCAACAGGCTGGGATCGATCATCGATTCTGTTCGGTGAATTCTCGGCGCGGGATCACCAGGGTCGCTCCGGTCTTCGGATGCGGGAACACCTCGACCGGATATCCGTAGACGCGGGTCAGAAGCTCTTCGTGCAGCACCGATTCCGGGGGACCGTCAGCGGCGATGCGGCCATTTTCGAGCACGACGATCCGATCCGCGTACGCCGCCGCCAATGCGAGATCGTGCAACACGACGACGACGGCATCGCCGTCCGCAGCGCGGGCGCGCGCCACGGACATCACCGCCTCCTGGTGTCCGAGATCGAGTGCTGCCGTCGGTTCGTCCAGCAGGATGGTCGACGTCTCCTGCGCCAGTACCCGCGCAAGTGCGACTCGCGCCTGCTCGCCGCCGGACAGCACGGCAAACGGCCGATTGGCGAACCCCTCGACATCGCAGGTCTTCATCGCCGCGGTGATGGCAGCGCCGTCGCGGTCTTCTCGGCGAGTTCCGGCCCAGGGTGCGCGTCCCATGCGAACGACCTGGCGAGCACTGAACGAAAATCCGATGGTGTGTTTCTGGGGGAGCACCGCGCGTCGGCGCGCCATGTCGATCGGCGACCACTGAGTGAGGTCGGTGCCGTCGACGTCCACCCGCCCCGCGACGACGGGCTGATCACCGGCCAACGCCGCAAGAAGTGTCGACTTACCGGCGCCGTTCGGTCCGACGAGGACGACGACTTCTCCGGCCCGGACTTCGATGGACACGCCTTCGAGAATGTGCCGACCACCGCGCTCGACGGTGATGTCGCGTGCCTCGAGGGTGACATCACCGACGCCAGGGCTCTCCGGTTCGGGGGTGACGCGCCCGAAGAGTTCGCGCCAGTTTCGTACGAGGTTGCTCATGCCCACCCGCCCTGTTGTGCGCGAGTGCGTCGGAGAAGCCAGAAGAAGAACGGTCCACCCACCAGAGCGGTCAGCATTCCGAGGGGCAGGTCCGCGTTGTCGATCAGCGACCGCGAGCCGAGGTCTGCGACCAGCAGAACCAGTGCGCCGGCGAGGGCGCTCGCGGGAATCAGCGCGCGGTGGCCAGGTCCGACGAGAATGCGCATCAGGTGCGGAACGACCAGACCGACGAAGAGGATGATGCCGGTGAAGGCAACACTCGCGGAGACCAGGAGAGCGACGATCAGTACCGCGAACTGGCGCAGCCGTTCGACGTTGACGCCCAGGTGACGGGCCGCGTGTTCACCGAGCGCCAGCAGGTCCAGGCGTGGGGCGATCATCATCGTCGTGGCGATCCCGACGACGGTCATCGGGGCCACGATCAGGACTGCGTTCCAGGAAGCGCCGTTGAGTGAGCCGAGTTGCCAGAACACGATCTGATCGCGAGCAGACGGGCTGGCGACGAAGGTGAAGAAGGCGATGAGACCGCCGGCGAACGCGTTGATCGCAACGCCGGTCAGCACCAGAGTCACCACTTCGGTTCTTCCCTCGTGCCGAGCGAGCAGATACACCGCAGCGGTGGTGACCAGTCCGGCGACGAACGCCGCGGCAGCTACAGCCCAACCGGCCACGAACGTGCCGCCGACGACGATGACAGCGCTCGCGCCGACCGCCGCACCCGCGGACACTCCGATCACTCCGGGCTCGGCCAGCGGATTGGAGAACACACCTTGCAGAAGCGCACCGGAACATCCCAGCGCCGCGCCGACACAGATGGCGAGCACGACGCGGGGGAAACGAACCTCCCACAAGGTCACTTCACCGCTGGGATGTGCGGGCATCGGACCGAGATCGAGCCCGATGCGGTGCAGGATGCTGCCCAAAACCTCGAGTGGCGACGTCGGAACCTGACCGATGCACGCCGACAGCACTGCGACGATCACCAAAGCGAGAGTCAAGCTGATCAGAACCGCACTCACCCGCGACCGCGACGCGGGGCCAGACGCCGACTTGTCGGCGCCCTTGACGTCGTGTGAATCCTCGGCTGCGGACCCAGTCTTACCTGGGTCGGAACTATCTGTTTCTGTACTCACGAATCAGCACTCACAAATCTCTGCTCACGATCCACCGGGCTCGTAGATCGCTTCGGCAAGTGCCGCCATGACACGTCCGGTGTTCGGCCCGAAGCTGAGCAACACGCCGTCCTCCATGTCGACTACTCGTTTGTTCTTTCCAGCCGGTGTCTGAGCAATGCCAGGGACCTTTTCGAGGCCGTCGATACCGCCGATCGATGCCAACCCGTCCGTCATCATGAGCAGGGCGTCCGGTGCGGCGGCAATGAGCGCCTCGCTGGTGATGGGCACGAACTGTTGTGTGATGCCCGAGGCGGTTCCTGCATCGGTGGCGCCGAGTGCCTCGATCAAGGAATCTGCTCCGGACCCTTCACCGCCGATCATGGTGATGGCCGATCCGCGCATGTAAAGGAACGCGATCTTCAGTGGATCACCCTCGGTAGGGACCAGATCACGAGCTCCATCGATCTCCGATTCCGTCCGATCGACCAGCGCCGCGCCCTGGGCGGGGACGCCGAGCGCGTCGGCGACGGCCTGGAGTTGTCCCGGCACACCCTCGAGTGTTCGGGTCGGATCGAAGAAGACGACTGGAACACCGGCGGCACGCAACTGATCCTGGACGCTCTTGGGCCCGATACTCGTGTCGGTGAGAACCACGGTGGGATCGAGGTCGAGGATCGCCTCGGTATTGAGCGATTGGCCGCCGACCGTGACAACCGGCACATCCGCGACTGCGGGGAACTTGGCTGCGGTGTCGCGGCCGACAAGATTGTCACCGAGGCCGAGCGCCACCGTCGTCGTCGCGAGCGTCCCGTAGCGGTCGGCCGCAACGATCCGGCTGTTGTCGGTGATGGTCACGTCGACGCCGTCGAAGCTCTTCACCGTCACGGGCAGTGTTGCGGTCGGGTTGTCGGACACGGGAACCGGGCTGGAATCTTCGAGTACCGCGGTCCGGGCACCCAGAGATGTCGTGGAATTGTCGCTGGACCCGCAAGCCACCAGACCGAAACCGGCTGCTGCGACCAGTGCCGCCGCGGCCAAGCGCTTCATCATTTGACGAGGTAGCTCTCGATGTCGCCTTCGAGGTCGGCGAACAGGTCGCCGTTGAGGCGGTACGCCAGATTCACCTCGTCGATGAAACGCTGCTGTTCCTCGGCGGGAATCTGCAGTGCATCCAGATTCGAGCGGTAATCGTCCTTGAAGGGCTTCGGCTTGGGGATGCCTTCGAAGATGTAGAAGCGAAGTCCGTCGGTCTCGAATCCGTAGGCGCGCTCGAGCATGCGGCGGATGATCTGTCCGCCGGACAGATCGCCCATGTAGCGCAAGTAATGGTGTGCGACGAAGCCGGCGGGCCAGTCGAACGCCACCTCCTTCAGCCGCGCGATGTAGCGCTCGGTTGCCGGCAGTGCCACGAGTTCGTCGCGCCAGTTCGGTCCGCCGAGGAATTCGAGATCGGCCTCGAGTGAAGCCACCCGCAGCAGATCCTCGGACAGGAACGGAGTGACCAACTCGTTGTCGGCGTGTGTGCGGCCTGCCTCTTCAAGGCTGGTGTAAACGAGGTAGGTCTGTCCCAGAAGCGCGGCATAGCCTGCGGTGGTCAGCTCACCGCCGAGCAGAGCACCCACGAAACGCGACTGCTCGGTCTCGCGGTGCGCTGCGTCCGTCTCTGTCTTGATTCGTTCGGAGAAGGCGGGGCCTGCGTCTGCGGAAAGGCTGTCTGCGTCGAGCGTGGTCATGGATTCTCCTGAGGCTGTAGTAAAGCGTTGCCTACTAGGTTAGCCTGCCCTCGCCAAGGCGATACCTTCGGTATTTCGATCAGCGGGACGAACTAAGCGCTCACGTCGTCGAGAGCCGCTGCAATCGCTTTCGGCAGTTCCAATTCTTCGGTTGCCAGTACTCCTGTCAACTGGGCGAGATCACGCGTACCGACGACGGCACTGGCCACCCCGGCACGATCGCGCGCCCAGGCCAGTGCCACCGCCAGTGGGGAAGTACCCAGACCGTCGGCGGCGGTAACGACGGCGTCGACCACCCGGATCGAGGAATCGGTGAGGTAGCTCTGAACGTCCTGTGAATGTGCTTCGTCGGCGCCGCGGGAATCGACGGGAATGCCGTCGCGGTATTTGCCGGTCAGCACGCCGCCCGCGAGGGGTACGGCGGCGAACACTCCGACGCCGTGATGGGCGGCCGCTGCGAACAATTCCTCCTCGACGCCGCGTGCGAGCAGTGAGTATTCGGCCTGCGTCGCGGCGAGTGTTGTTGCGCCACCGGCTCCGACGGCCGTCGCTAGCTGCCAGCCGAGGTAGCCGCGCACCCCGACGTACCGCACCTTGCCGCTCGCGACCGCGTAGTCGAGGGTTGCTGCAACCTCGTCGACGGGCGTGAGCGGATCCCAGGTTGCGACCTGCCACATGTCGAGGAAGTCGGTTCCGAGTTCACGAAGAGTCGCATCGAGTTGGCGGAGCAATCCGCGCCGCGAGCAGTCGACGCGGTCGGTGCCGATCGGAGTGGGATCGATTCCGGCGCTCGAGCTGATGATGAGTTCGTCACGCGGAACGACGTCGTCGAGCAACTCGGCGAGGATCCGTTGCGCCGCACCGGCGCCGTACGCGGGCGAGGTGTCGACCAAGGTTCCGCCGGCCTCGGCGAAGGCGAGCAGCTGCGCCGCAGCCTCGTCACCGTCCGTGTCGCGTCCCCATGTCAGTGTGCCGAGTCCAAGTCGCGAGACCCGAAGTCCGCTCGTTCCGACAGATCTGTGCTTCATAACCGCCTGCATCTCGCGCCCGACTCGTGTGCGCAAGTGCGGCACCCGAGAGATCTCACCACGTGCAGACTAGTGGGCGCTCGCCCCGAGTCGGGGTATTCGGACACGGACGTGCCGGGCGCGGCGCGCGGCAGTGAGCACCGGTAGCGTGGCGCCGGTGAAACGTGAACCCGACACACGAAACCTGTGTGCAGTAACCCCATTCGAATCAGCCGGGATCGGTGAGTGATGGGCGAAGCGATGACCTGGCTCCAGGCCGTGATCCTGGGCCTCGTGCAGGGATTGACCGAGTTTCTGCCCATCTCGTCTTCCGGACATTTGCGAATCGTGTCGGAGATATTCTTCGGCAGCGACGCCGGTGCGTCCTTCACCGCGGTGACGCAGCTCGGCACCGAGCTGGCAGTGCTGATCTATTTTGCGCGGGACATCGTGAGGATCATCACTGCCTGGTTCCGGGGTGTGTTCAACGCCGAGCACCGGGGCGATCTCGACTACCGCATGGGTTGGTACGTCATCATCGGCACCATTCCGGTCGGCATCCTCGGCTTCTTCTTCAAAGACCAGATCCGTACCGGCGCACGCAATCTGTGGTTGATCGCCACAATGCTGATCGTGTTCGCGCTTGTCATTGCCGCTGCCGAGTACTACGGGCGCAAGACTCGGCCCATCGAAACGCTCACAGCGCGAGACGGCATCATCATGGGTTCGGCGCAGGCACTCGCGCTCATCCCGGGCGTCTCGCGCTCCGGTGGCACGATCAGCGCCGGTCTCTTCCTCGGGCTCACCCGTGAGGCCGCAGCTCGCTACTCGTTCCTCTTGGCGATTCCGGCAGTTCTCGCCTCCGGCCTGTTCAGCCTTCCGGACGCTTTCGAACCGGCAGGTGAGGGCCTGAACGCGAGCGGCCCGCAGTTGCTCGTGGCGACCGTCATCGCCTTCGCGGTCGGCTACGCAGCAATCGCCTGGCTGCTTCGCTTCGTGGTGAATCACTCCATGTACTGGTTCGTCGGATACAGAATCGCTCTCGGCGTAGTCGTCCTTGCGCTGCTGGCCACAGGGGTCGTGTCCGCGACATAGAGCCCGTTTCGGCGTCGACCACCCGTCCGTCGGGCCACCGCCCCATTAGGGTTGTGGAATGACAGTTGTCCTACTGCGGCACGGGCGGTCGACGTCCAACACTGCCCATACCCTGGCCGGTCGAACGCCGGGTGTGGAACTCGACGATCACGGCCGGAAACAGGCTGAAGGCGTCGTCGATCGGCTGGTCGGTCTGGACATCGCGGAGATCGTCCGCTCGCCGCTGTTGCGGTGCGAGCAGACGGTCGGCCCCATTGCCGTCGACCGTGGTCTGACGCCGGTGGTGGAGGATCGCCTCATCGAGGTCGACTACGGCGACTGGACGGGCCGCCCTCTCAAGGAACTGCTGGAGGAACCGCTCTGGAAAGTGGTGCAGCGCCACGCTTCCGGTGCGGTGTTCCCGGGCGGTGAAGGACTGGCCCAGGTGCAGGCGCGAGCCGTTGCCGCGATCCGTGAGCACGACGCACGGCTGGCCGAAGAACACGGCAAAGACGTCGTCTGGATCGCGTGCACGCACGGTGACGTCATCAAATCGGTTCTCGCCGACGCGTTTGCGATGCACCTCGATTCGTTCCAGCGCATCGTCGCCGAGCCGGCTTCGGTCAGCGTGATTCGGTACACGGCCACGCTGCCGTTCGTACTGCGGGTCAACGACACCGGAGACGTGCTCGCAGCGATCGGTGCAGCGAAGGCCGCGACCAACGGCTCGGCTCCCGCGCAGGAGTCCGTACCCGGCGGAGAGGTCGGTGCGTGAGCTGTGACGGATAATGGGTACTCAGTGATGTTCTGCTCGAACTCGAGGAGGTGCAATGTCGCGCGCGATTCACGTATTTCGCACTCCTGACCGATTTGTCGCAGGAACGGTGGGCGAACCCGGTGACAGGTCTTTCTATCTCCAAGCCGTGCACGAAGCACGGGTGGTGAGTGTGCTGCTCGAGAAGCAGCAGGTTCAGGTTCTTGCCGATCGCATGGGGCTACTCCTCGAAGAGGTACATCGCCGGTTCGGAACCGAGGTTCCGCCGCAAGCCGACGACGTCTCCGATCTCAGCCCGTTGGTCACTCCACTCGATGCGGAGTTCCGGGTGGGCACGATGGGACTCGGTTGGGACGCCGATGCCGGCGCGGTCGTCGTGGAGCTGCTTGCCGTCAGCGAGACGGAGTTCGACGAATCGGTTGTCCTCGACGACGCTGACGACGGTCCCGACGCGGTCCGTGTGTTTCTGACACCTGAGCAAGCGCGCGAATTTTCGCTGCGGTCCGAACGCGTCATCGCGGCAGGACGCGCGCCGTGCCCACTGTGTGGTGAACCGTTGGCGCCCGAGGGACACGTCTGCATCCGCACGAACGGATACCGCCGCGGCGAGTCCTTCGGTTTTGCGATCGACGACGCAGACGACGACGAGGTCTGACGTCGTGGCCGAACCTGGAGTGCCGGACGTTCTGCTCGAGGGTGATCTGACTCTGATCGGTCAGATCACCACGGCGAGCAACGCCACGCTGGTGTGCGAGTCGACTCTGGGGGAGCAGTCCACCCGTGTGGTCTACAAGCCGGTGCGTGGGGAACGTCCCCTGTGGGATTTCCCGGACGGCACTCTGGCGGGGCGTGAGGTCGCGTCGTATCGCGTGTCCGAGGCGCTGGGCTGGGGAGTGATTCCGCGAACAGTGTTGCGGGACGGTCCTTTCGGTCCAGGAATGGTGCAGCGGTGGATCGACACCGTTGATCGCCGCGCGGACGGATCAGGCGGCCTCGAGATGGTCGACCTGTGCAGTCCCGGCAATGTTCCACCCGGGTGGTTCGAGGTTCTGCAGGCCTTCGACTCGGAGGGTGAACCCGTCTCCCTCATCCATGCGGACGATCCGCGGCTGCAACGCATGGCCGTTCTGGACGTCCTCATCAACAATGCCGACCGCAAGGGTGGTCACGCCCTCGAGGGCGTCGACGGCTCGGTGTACGGGGTTGATCACGGAATCTGTCTTCACTCGGAGAACAAGCTGCGGACGGTGTTGTGGGGGTGGGCCGGGCAGCCCGTACCGGGCGCCTTGATTACCGACGTCGCCGAATTCGCGACAACTCTCGACGGGGGTCTCGGAGACGAGTTGTCCGGGCTGATCACCGAGGAAGAGATCGTGGCTTTGGCGGTGCGGGCCATGCAGTTCGCAGAGTCCGCTGTGATGCCCGAACCGAACGGCCATCGAACGATTCCCTGGCCTGCTTTCTAATCGCCCGAATTTTCCTGCTGTTCGCGAGTTGCCGTCTTCAATCCGGGTGAGCGAACCAATCGCAGTAGTTGTTCTCGCAGCGCGGCGACATCCCCGACCCCGACGGTCAACGCCGCATCTTCCTTCTCGAGCGTCAGTAGTCGCTCGTACGTCCGTCGGCCGGCGTCGGTTATCGCGATCACGCGCCGACGCTCGTCCCGCGGATCGGTGTCTCGGGTGACGTAACCCGCTCGTTCGAGACGGTCGATCGTGCGACTCATCGTCTGATCGGTGACCCGGGCATTCTTCGCGATGTCGCGTTGCGACGCCGGTCCACCAGCGATCGAATGGAGCACGATGAGACCCGCGTGAGTCATATCCTGAGACCGCAGAACCTTCTCCCACGAGTGCTCTACCAGGCGTGCAGCGGTGGACAACAGTCGGCCGGTGGGCCAGTCGTCCAGGCCGTCGCTGCTCATGTTTTCGCCTTCCGGTTGCAATTACTCAGCATACTGAACAAAATAGTCGACAAGTCCTCTCTGTTGCCGATCCCTGGAGACCCAGTGAGCACACCAGTACAAAATCGTCCTGTTCGACGCCTTCGATGGATTGTGCCAGCTCTCCTCGTGATCGGCTGGCTGGCAATCGGAGGGTTCGGGGGGCCGTTCGCCGGAAAGCTCAGCACGGTGCAGCAGAACGACAACACCTCGTTCCTGCCCGCGTCAGCCGAAGCCACCGAGGTGGCGAAGCTTCAAGAGAGCTTCACGGACACACGCTTCGTGCCGGCCATCATCGTGGCGGAACGATCGGGTGGACTCGAACCCTCGGACTCCACCTTCCTGTCCCAGACCGTCGATTCATTCGTCGGTACCGAGGGGTTCGGTGACGCGTCATCGCCGCCGATCCCGTCAGCCGACGGCCAGGCACTGCAGATGTTTTTGCCGGTCGACAGCACGCTCGAGGTCAAGGACAGTGTGAAAGCGCTTCGCACGGCGCTGGAATCGAGCCCTGATGGACTCACGGTCAAGGTGACCGGACCCGCGGGGCAGGTTGCGGATCTTTCGGCAGCATTCGCGGGCATCGACGGATTGCTGTTGTTGGTCGCCGGGTCCGTAGTGATCTTGATTCTGATCGTCGTCTACCGGAGCCCGATCCTGCCGTTCGTCGTGATCTTCTCGGCGATCTTCGCCCTCGGTTTGTCGAGCTTGCTCGTATATCTGCTCGCGGACGCAGACGTCATCGCCTTGAACGGTCAGAGCCAGGGAATCCTGTTCATCCTCGTGTTCGGCGCCGCCACGGACTACGCGCTGCTCCTGGTCTCGCGCTACCGCGAGGAGTTGCGAATCGAGAAGGACAAGTACGCGGCGATGCGTACCGCGTGGCGCGCGACGCTCGAACCCGTCGCAGCGTCGGCCGGAACGGTCATCGCGGGCGTTCTGTGCCTGTTGCTCTCCGACCTGAACTCCAACCGCGGACTCGGTCCAGTGGCGGCCATCGGGATTGCTGCGTCCTTCCTCGCGTCGATGACATTCCTACCCGCGATGCTGGTTCTGTTCGGGCGAACTGCCTACTGGCCGACCAAGCCGAAGTTCGACGCCGACCGGGAGCACCACGACGAGGCGAACGATCACCGGTTCTGGGCCGGGCTCGCTGCTCGAATCGGAAGGCATCCGCGGCGCTTCTGGGTGGCGTCGACGTTGGTGTTGGTGATCTTCGCCCTGATGATGCCGCAGTTCAAGGCCAGCGGTGTCTCTTCGTCCGACATCTTCTTGCTCGACGTCGATTCGGTTGCAGGCCAGGAGATTCTCGGTGAGCACTTCGACGCCGGTTCAGGGTCGCCGGCCGTGGTCATCGCCAATGCCGACCAGGTCGATGCGGTCGCGGCAGCAAGTCGCGTCGACGGTGTCAGTGATGTGAGTGTCGTCCAGAACGGGGGAGTGCCTCTGGTGGTCGACGGACGAGTCTCCCTGCAGGCAACGCTGACTGACGCCGCCGACTCACTCGAGGCCGAGGACACAATTGTCCGGTTGCGTAATGCAGTTCACTCCGTGGAGGGCGCCGATGCGTTGGTGGGCGGCGTCACTGCGACCGATCTCGACACCAAGACCACGTCGACTCGGGACCGGACTCTCATCATTCCGGTGGTGATCATCGTGGTGTTCGTCATTCTTTCGCTCCTGCTGCGTTCGCTTCTGGCGCCGTTGCTCCTCATGGGCACCGTTGTGCTCTCGTTTGCTGCGACACTGGGCATTTCGTCGCTGGTGTTCGACCACGTCTTCGGTTTCCCCGGTGCGGATCCTGTGGTTCCGCTCTTCGCATTCGTGTTCCTCGTGGCGCTGGGAATCGACTACAACATCTTCCTCATGACGAGGGTGCGGGAGGAAGCGCTGAAGATCGGCACTCGCGCGGGTGCTCTGCGGGGACTCACAGTCACCGGCGGGGTGATCACTTCTGCCGGAGTTGTTCTGGCAGCAACCTTCTCGGCGTTGGCGGTGATCCCGCTGTTGTTCCTCGCGCAGATCGCGTTCATCGTGGCGTTCGGCGTCCTGCTCGACGCCCTGATCGTCCGATCTCTGCTGGTACCGGCCTTGACCTACGACATCGGTCAGAAGATCTGGTGGCCGAGCAAGCTCGCGTCGATGCCCGAACCGGAGCAGGATCAGCCAGCACCCTCCCAGCCTCAGAGCAGCCTCCACTAGGCTCGGCAGCATGCAGTCTTGGTCCGATACCGCACTCCCGTCCGTTCCCGGTCAGGGGCAGCCGTTGCGGCTGTACGACACAGCCGACCGTCAGGTTCGTCCCGTCACGCCGGGTAAGAAGGCGACGATGTACGTCTGCGGCATCACCCCGTACGACGCCACCCACCTCGGTCACGCGGCCACGTATCTCACGTTCGACCTCGTGAACCGCATCTGGCGCGACGCCGGACACGACGTTCACTACGTCCAGAACGTGACCGACGTGGACGACCCGCTGTTCGAGCGCGCCAATCGCGACGGCGAGGACTGGATGGTCCTCGGCATGCGTGAGACGGCACTCTTCCGTGAGGACATGGAAGCGTTGCGGGTTCTACCGCCGAAGGACTACATCGGCGCCGTCGAGTCGGTGAACGAAGTAGTCGAGTTGGTGGAGAAGTTCGTGGCGTCCGGCGCCGCTTACGTCGTCGACGACGCCGAGTTCGCCGACGTCTACTTCCGCGCCGACGCGACCGAGCAGTTCGGTTACGAGTCGGGGTACGACCGCGCGACGATGGAGAAGTTCTTTGCCGAACGCGGCGGAGATCCCGATCGCGTCGGCAAGCGCAATCCGCTCGACGCACTTGTCTGGCGTGCGGAGCGTCCGGGCGAGCCCTCGTGGCCCTCGCCCTTCGGGCCGGGACGCCCCGGTTGGCACATCGAATGCGCCGCCATTGCGCTCAACCGCATCGGCTCCGGATTCGACGTCCAGGGCGGTGGCAGCGACCTGATCTTCCCGCACCACGAGTTCTCGGCTGCGCATGCCGAATCGGCAACGGGTGATCGCCGTTTCGCGCGGCACTACGTGCATACCGGCATGATCGGCCTCGACGGCGAGAAGATGTCGAAGAGTCGTGGAAACCTGGTCTTCGTCTCCAAGTTGCGCGGCGAGGGGGTGGACCCCGCAGCAATCCGTCTCGGACTGCTCTCCGGCCACTACCGCCAGGATCGCGCGTGGACCGAAGAGGTCCTCGAGGATGCTCAGTCGCGTCTGAAGGTGTGGCGGGAGGCAGCGGCCCTCGGCTCCGCACAGTCCGTCACCGACACCGTCGCACGGTTGCGTCAGCACCTGGCCGACGACCTCGACACCCCGAAGGCTCTCGACGCGCTCGACGGTTGGGCACGCCGCGCAATAGAAGGTGGCGGATCCGACGCACAGGCACCCGGCGAGTTCGCCGATGCCGTGGATGCGTTGCTGGGTATTTCGCTTCGCTGAAGTCCCCCCGTGCGCGGTTGAGGAGCCTCTGCGGTCCTCAACCGCGCACAGCAGTTTCTAGGCGTAGTCCAACGCACCCTCGGCTGGGGTCGGCACCCGGCGCCGTAGCGGCGAGCCCAGCGCCCGCGCAAGATCTGTTCCGTCGTGCTCGGCGAGCAGCTCACCGTTGGACCACACCAGAAGCGCGGCGCTGACCGCCTGTTCTGCCGTGGAGTGCGCGAGGTCGTAGTGCGCACAGCCGGGGACGTCTGCGTACGTGATCCACAGGTCGTAGCCGGTCATGAAGAGATCCAGGTCGAACTGAACGCTCAAGCCGAGAAGCTCGCTGCGACCGTTGTCGTCGACACCGGCGAAAGCTTCGTCGAGTGCCAACAGACGCGGGGCGTGCGGGTCGGCCGAGTCCAACATGACGTGCGCCGCGGCGAAGAGCGGAAGGTGCAGCGAAACCGACTGCTCGCCACCGGACAGTGCGCTGTGCCGCGCAACAGTAAGCCGATCTTCCTTGCCCTCACCGCTGATGAGGGTGAACGAGAACACGCGCCACTGCCGGTAGTCGAGCGCCGAGGACAAGATCTCCGGGTACGAGCGTTCGGGGTGTGCAGCGCGGGCGGTGCGGATCTGGGTCGCGAAATGCGCTCGCAGAGTCGCAAGTTCGTCAACCCCGAGGGCCGACGCATCTCGATCCAGCAGCTTGGAGATCGCCCGCGAGCTGTCGTCGAGGTTGTCGGCGAGCACCCAGTGAACGCCGATGGTGTTGCCCGAGGACATACGACGCTCACGCATCTCGGTGCCCATCTGTGCGATCAACTCTCGTGCGTCGACTGTGCGCTCATGGATCTGCTGAGCCAATCCGGTCAGCAGGGCATCTTCGAGAATTCGACGCTCGGATTCGGTGAGCAACTGCTCCTGATCGCCGCGAGCATCGTGGATCCGCGTTGCGAATTCACCGATCGACGAATAGCCCTGATCGTCCTGCACTCGTACGACGGTCAGTCCGTCCGGTGCATCCCACTGCAGACGGTAGTCCTGTCCGGCTGCTGCGAGTTGGGCGTCGAAGTCCTGCAACGCCGAGGTCAGTGCCGTGCGGGTTGCCTTGCGGGCGCCGTCGGTGACGCGTACCGCCGAGGTCGCAGCCTCGAGCGCTCGGTACAACTTGTCGACGTCTTCGGGGAGGACGGGCGGGTGGGCCGCGTCCTCGCTGCGATCTTCGTTCTGGATGCGGTAGACCAACTGATCGGGGCTCATCCACGCCGCCGAACTTGCCGGCCAGCTCAGATGTTCCTTGACGCCCAACAACTCGAGAAGATCCGGGCGAGCATAGGGTGCGAGTCGTTCTGCATCACTGCGGGTTTCGGTCAGGGTGTGACGCAACGTCTCGACAGCGGTGTTGTATGCACCCTCTGCCGTGCCGATCTGGAGCACCGCAGCGTCGTATGCCTTTCGCGCAGCACGCTGTTCGACCTTGCATTCTTCGATCTTCGCGCGCGCTTTTGCCAGGTCGAGATCGATCTGCTCGGCGCTGGCACCGAGAGTGTCGCGGAGCGTCTCGAGACGCTGCACCTGCTGGAGCAGACTCTCCTCGGCGATGGCGGCTTCTTCGGCGAATTCCTCGGCATTGGCGCGTGATTCGTCGAGGCGGTCGCGGGACTCGCGCTCGAGTTCTACTTCCTTGGCGTGCTCGCGCCGGCAGCGCAGCGCCAGTTCACCCTGCTTCTCGAAGTGCCGGATCGCCGCGGCGAGGGAGTCCAGTTCACGGCCGACGTGCGGCGTCCGGTGGTGCGACGCCGTCGCCCGGAGCTGCTTTTCCTTCGCCGCGAGATCGGCGATCGCCGCGTCGAGTTCGCGTTGCGCTGTTTCGGTGGCTTCCGAGCGAGTGCGGAGAGCACCGGCGGATTCGGTGACGGTCTTGAGTGCACGCAGAATCGAACCGGTCTTCGGCAATTCCTTTGCCGCAGAGTTGATCCGGCTCAACTGCTCGTTGGTCTGCGTCACCAGTGACTTGGCTGCATCGACTGCTGCGGCAAGCTCTTCCAGGGCCGCGTCGATCTCGGTGATCCGAGCTTCGCGTCGACGCGCCCGAGCTGTCGTGCCGATGTACTCGGCGTCGGCTTTGACGTGGCGGCCACGCGCGACGCCCTGCCAGAAGCGACCGTCGACGCCGATCGCGACGCTTGCATCGGAGTCGCCCGGTGCCTCGACGAGACTGATCGACGCGAGAATCTCCTGTACCCGAGCGTCGGGTACGTCGGCATTGCCTTCGACTTCGAGGACATCGGCCAGCGTTCGTCCCTTCGGACGCTGCTTGACGGGTAGAGCGGTCAGGAACTGCTCGCTGACGTGATCGGGAATCTTCTCGTCCGGGCAGACCCAGCCGTCCAGCAGATTTGCTGCCTGGAGCGCGGATTCGATACCTGTAGCCACGTCCAGTTCGACGGAGTCGGCGAAGCGGACCAACTGCCACAGCGGTGCACCGCCCAGTTCACTGCGGTTGTCGGTGCGTGCGTGGAAGGCCGGCGGAGCATCGTCGTGTTCCGCCGAGACGGCTTTGCGCTCGGATTTGAGAGCCGCGATGGAGGCGTGTGATGCCGAGATTTCCGCTTCTGCTTCGCGCCGACGCTCGCGCAGCGTCTCGGTTCCTGCCTCGGTGTGCTCGGCGAGAACTGCGGACAGCGCCGGAGCGTCCTCGTCGCCGACCTCGGCGAGCGCTGCGTCGAGGGCCTCGAACAGCGACGTGTCGGCGCCGACTGCCGAGAACAGAGAGGAGTGATCGGTCCACCACGCGCGCAGCCCGCTGGCGCACTGACTGCGCGCGAGTTCCACGGCAGCTTCGCCCTCGAGCACCGCTGCCTTGGACGCTTCGAGCAGCTCTTGTCCACGGCGAGAGCTGTTTTCAGCCCGGGTTCGTTCGGTCGCCGCCTTCTCGACGGTCGCCAGAGCGGTGCGGACAACGCGTACGTCACCGTCACGCTCTTCGGCATGTCCACGGACGGCTGCCGTGATCTGGTCGCTGCGTGAGCCGTCGGGTAGGGGAGTCCAGACGATGCCGGCGTCCTCGGCGGCTGCCTGCAGTTCGTCCTCGGCACGCGAGAGTGCTTCGGCCGCACGCTTGACCGACGATGCGGCCTTGTCGGCTTCGTCGCCGCGCTGCGCCAGTGCGGCCTGCGCTTTTCGTGACTTGTCTGCCTGCTGCTCGGTCGAGAGCTTCAGCGTCGCGACGGCCTGGGCGAGATCGTCGAGTTGCTGCTTGCCTTCATAGGCGCTCGAGCGTTGCAGTGCTTCGACATTGGCGCGCGCGTTCTCGAGTGCCTGCTCGGCCTGGTTGAAGCGTTCCTCGGCAGCTGCCCGCGCCTCTCGGCTGCGGGTCTGGGCGAGCGACGACTCGTCCATGGCGGCAACACCTCTGGTGACCGCTGCGAGGCGGGTACTGACCTGTTCGATCTCTCCGCGGGACTGTTGACGCAGGTACTTGGTGTAGACCCCGATGAAACTCTGTGCCGCCTGATCAGCTGCCGCCAGCCCCTCGAGCGCCCGGCCGACCTCCTCCATGTCGCTGAACGAACGCGCAGCTTCGAGGACCAGCTGGTCGTCGAGCGGGCGGAGGCCGTCGGTGAGCGCCTGCGAGAGGCCCTTCGGATCAAGGTTCTTCGCGAGCTGGGGGCGACGAAGCGTGAGAATGAGGTTGATCAGCTGGTCGTAGCGCTGCACACCGAGACCGAACATCCGCGCGTCGATCGCGGTGCGGTAGTCGAGGGGACGGTCGGTGATGGAATCGCTGCCGAGTTGTTCGGCCAACTGCTTCTTGGTCAGGGGACGATCGTCGTTGCCGATCAGCGAGAAGTCGACCCCGACGCGGCCGTCGGCGACGAAGTACCAGCGAGTGACCTTGTCATTGGTGCGTGTTGCACGCATGCCAATTCCCACGGTCACCGACTCGGGATCTTCGAGTGAGCCGCGGCAGAACTCCATCCACACGTAGGAGTGCGCGCTGTCCTGACCGCGGTAGAGCAGGTTGGACTTCATGGTGCGCTCTTCACCGGCGAACGGGTTGAGGCGCCGCGGTTCGATGCGGCCGTCGAAGACGAACGGGAACAGGACCTCGAGGGCCTTGGTCTTGCCGGATCCGTTGGGTCCTCGCAGAACCAGTCGACCGTCGGCGAACGAGAACTCTTGGTCTCGGTAATCCCAGAGGTTGATGATTCCAGCCCGAGTAGGTCGGAAGCGGGCGTTGCTCATACGTTCTCTACCTCTGATAGTTCGCCGTTGGGGGAAGGTTCGGGGCCGAATTCGTCGACCGGATCCGGGGCGGAGTTGTCCACCGCGAAGTCGATCCGAGGGTCGCGTTCGCGCACGGAGACCACGACGTCTCGGTACCGGGCCAACACGGGTAAGACCAGAACTCCGTCGTCGACCACGTGCGTCAGGCGTAAACGCTGCAACAACCCGAGCGCCTGCTTGCGCAGTCCGTTGTGATCGGCCTGCCACTGCGCCGCGAAGGTTCGCCCGAACTGGTCCACCAACTCGGTGACCTTGTCGGCGAGCCAGTCGTCGTCGATTTTCGGGTACGTGACGGGTTCCGGTGGCTCGGTCGGTTCGCCGGCAGGAAGCGCGAATTCTTCTTCCTCGTCGGCGAGGTCCTCGAAGATTCCAGCCTCGGGGATGGCGGCATCGAGCTGTTCGATCAGGTGATCGTCCGACACGTGCGGGATCGGAAGTTTCGGCAATTCGGGAGCGTCGACGTCGAGTACGCGGTCGGCAATCTCGCCGGCCAAGAGAAGCGCTACCTGAGCGATCGTTCCGGTGCTCGGGAAGCGGACGTCGGAGAGTCGACCGGTGGGATCGATCATCGCGATTCCCTCGGCGCGACGCTCGGCCACCAACCCCGTCAGGAGTTCGACTTCCGACGCGGTCTTGGGCTGCGCCAACGCGATCAACTCGTGCTGATCGAGTTCGCCGGCCAGTACGACCGGGCGCTCGACGAGAGCCCGACGCACCCGGCGCCCGATCTCTTTCGCGTCCACGGGAATTCCGTCGTCCTCGGAGGCACTCGAGGTCTCCGCCGCCAGTAGCCCTCGGATGGAGTGCAGGTGCTGCAGGGCGCGCGGCGGACGGAACAGGGCCACGACGACGGAACGATCTATGTCGTAGAGCGCCTCTCCCGCTTCGGGATTGGACGCCCAGCCGTTTGCGTCACCGTCGGCGAGGGCGATGGCGCCCCGGACGCCGAGCCAACCGACGGCATCGACGAACGCGTCGCGGTCCGACGCACGATCGGTGGACAGCTCGACGCCGTCGACCTGCGCGGCGTCGGCCGCGACGTGATCGGCCAACTCCGACAACGTGATCTGGTTTCCGGCGCGGCCAAGTGCGGCCAGGCACAACGCCAGGTATGCGTAGCGCGTGCGATCGAAAGTTCGCTCGGAGGCAGTTCTCGCCGGTGCCGACGGGTTGAGTCGATCCGACACCGTGAACAGGCGCGCGGTGGTCTCTGTCACCTCGAGGCGGTAGCCGAACAGTTCGAGTAGGTCGTCACGCAGCTCGGTGGCCCAACGGCGCAAGAGCGGCAACGCAATTCGATCCGGATACGTCGAGGTGATCAGGTGGTTGGACAGAATCACGCGCGCCGCTCGTTGGTACGAATCGAGGGCAAGGGGCGTGATCTCGCGAGCTCTCATCGAACACTGACCTCGATACCGTCGAGGTGCATACGCCCGCGGGCGGTTTTGATGGTGGTCGAACCGTCCGAGGGACTCAGTGTCAGCTTCACCCCGTTCTCGCTACCGGTGGAGCTCTTGACGCGTCCCACCACCGGAACGCGCGCGGTCAATGCTGCATTGAGCAGACTCAGCAAAACTTCGGTCTCCTGCTCGTTGAGTTCACGCTGATAGACACCGTTCGACGCGAGAGATTGCGCGGCGGCGCTGCGGGTACGTTGCGCCGCCAACTGCTCTTCGCGCAGTCGGCGGATGCTGCCGTCGTTGCGGGCGACCTTGCTCGGCAATCCGGGTGAGGGCGGACGGCCGGTTTCGGCGAGGGTTCGTGCGATCTCCACCGGCGGCGCCTCCCACCACGAACGCGAGTGAGAAATGATGTCGGCGTCCGGATGCACCATCGAGAGATGGCGTGGACGGCCGAGGTCGAACACTGCCTGGAACAGAGCATGAGCTGCGTCTTCGGACGGGGTTGCGGCAAACCAGCCGGCGAGGTGCCGGAGCTGGCTCTCGCGGCTGACGCCGCCGCGACGGGTCTCCGTGACGCGGCGAAGGAGGGCCAGAACCGCCGCGATCGCACTCATCGTGCCTTCACGGAGGCGTTCGGATTCGCTGATCCCCGATTCCGCGGAGACGAACCAGGCGGTCAATCCTCGCCACCGCGCCGCCCAATCGTCTTCACGTTCAGTGATCGGGACGAACACCCGCTCGTCACTGGCCGCGGCGAGGCGGATCATGCGATCGACACCGGTGGATTCGACGTGCTCGATCGCTTCTTTGAGCTTGGGGGCGTAGCGCGCCAGGTCGGAACTGAACTCGCGCATGTGAGTCAGCAGAGCGTCCTTGTGCGTGAGGAAAGCCTGCGGAGTGATCTCCGTGGTACGTACCAGGTCGCCCAGTGTCAGATAGAAGTGCGCGGCTCGATCAGCCATGTCCGAGAGCGTCGAGTCCAGGCGCTTGAGCTTGCGGAAGATCAGGTCGCCGTCGGAACTTCGGTTGGCTTCGGCGAGTTCGGACATGTCTGCGAGCAGATCCGCCAAGGCGAGACGCGAAAGCGACGCCGAGTCCAGGCGGGCAGCAAGAACGTCTTCGACTGATCGATAGACCTGGTATCCGGCCTGGCCGAACTGGTAGACGAAGTGTCGATTACGGTACTCGGCCAGCGTGGCCGCGCGGGTGCCGTCGTAGCTGCGCTCGAGGATCTCCCAGACGTGAAGCTGATCCAACAGGGGAGTGACCTCCGCCGCCGACAGATCGGCCGCCGGATCCGAGCCACCGATCTTCTCGAGGATGTGCGCGACGGTTCCGGCATGCAGCAGCACGGTGTAGTTGGCGCGAGCATGGTCGAAGGCACGAAGCACCCAGAGGTATTCGGCCCGTTTTTCCGCGATCGTGAACGAAAACAGCTTCAGTCGATTGGTGTCGGCGTACGCGGCGTAATCGGGCGCACTCGTTTCTTCCACCATGACAGGGTAGGCGAGAGACGCCCCCTCTTTTTCCTATGGGCGATCCGTAGCAGGGGATGCGGCGCGTCGCCACTGTGATTCGTTCTCGATCATCCACGTGAGCAGGTGCTCGGCTGCCGCTTCATCGGAGTCCGGGCCGGCCAGAAGATCAGCGAACGCCTGGCTCGGTGCGACGATGCGAATCCCGTCGCGAGTGAGCAATCGGTCGAACGCGGACGGTGAGAGGGGAGCGGTGATCCACACGTCACCGCCGGATTCCACTCGCCGGAGGCCGAGAGCGTCGGCGAACTGATCGACGTTGTCGGCATGGAAGTGAGCACGTCGGGTGGGCGCATACCGAGCAAAGGGCGCAGCGGCCACCGAAGCAGTACCGGCATAGATGTGACCGCTGAGTTGACGCAGTTGATCGAAGAGAGCCTCCAAACCGTCCGGGGCGTGAAATCCGTGAGGCGTCGGCGCTTTGGCGCCGGCTTCAGCCGCCCATTCCCGAAGCATCTTCGGCCAGCGGACGTCGCCGATCCCACCGCGGGGGAGCCTGGTCACCAGTTCACGATCCGACAGTGTCTGAACCACCCGATAGGTTGCTCCCGTCGACGCACCGGCCAGGCGCACCAAGGCAGTGATCGCCAGTGGCGCCGCGAAATCGGCGAGCGCACGCACGACGCGAGCTGACGGATCGCCCGTCAGTTGTCCGGAAGGACGTCCGGGCCCCCGCCACGGATCGGCGTCGGCTCCGCGTCCACGCACCCAGACGGCGGGTCGATCAGCGGTCAACGACACATTGCCCGTGGCGTCTGCGTACGAGATCGCGTGGGAATCGAGCTGCCGGCGGACCGGCTCGGACAGATATTTTGCGCACACGAAGCCGGGTTGACCGGTGGGGAAGCGGTCGGCGATACCGGGAACGTCGCTGCTCAGGACACCGTGAGCAGCGTAGACGCCGAATTTGGCCACCGCGCCGTCAGGGGAGCGGAGGTCGAGTCGGAGTGGCGCCTCGGACAAGTCGGGGGAGCGCTGTGTCGACAAAGACCAGGTAGGAGGCAAATTTTCTTCGATGACGGCAACCGATCGCCGAAAAATGTCGATCGGCCGTTCCGGTTCCGACTCAGATTCGCTCATGTTCTAATAGTACCAATATCTGTCGACGACGGAAACACAAGATTTTCCGAATATCGCTCAAACAGTCGATCACAAGACAACGGCGGTCCTTTTACCCAAGCTCGTCACCATTCGCACAACAAAAATTCCGAAACCGGCCAAGACGGATCAGCGTTGCTTCGGCATCACCAGGGGAGCGACGACGGCGAGCAGTATCGCGGGGATCAGGAAGCTCGCGGCAGGCGAAGAGTCGTAGATCGGTGTCAGGGCCAGGGGAGCAAGGGCAGCGCCGCCGAAGCGCATCGCTTGCACGACCGACACGGCGCCGCCGCGGTTGGGCCCCTCAGAGCCGAGTACCGCCGCGTTGACGCCTACCAGGACGAACTGGCTCGCGACGCCTGCGACAAACCATGCGATCGCGATCACCGGTACCAAGCCGGCGAGGCCGACGACGGACACCAGAACTGCACCGCCCAGGGCGCCGATCATCACGGAGGAACGTGCGCCGATGCGATCGATGAGGATTCCGATGCGTCGGGCCGAGAGGATACCGGCCACACCGAAAACGGTGAGCAGTAGGCCGCGGACGGTGGGGGACAGTCCGAACTCGTCTTCGAAGCGGAAGGCAAGCAGGAAGCTCAGCCCACCGAGGGCGCCCCAGCCGAGCAGTGCAGCGATGCCGATCCGGAGCACTTCGGGGCGCAGTGCATCTCGTAGGCGTGCGGGAGTGGTCGCTGTCGGCGCTTCGGACTTCGGGAGTCCGACGGCTCCCAGGATGCCTGCGACCACTGCAATGACGAGAAAGGCCAGACGCCAGTTGAATTCGGCCGCGAGGCCGCCGATCAACGGAGCTGACGACTGCCCTGCGGCCTGGAAAGCGCCGAAGGCTCCGAGTGCTCGACCCAGTCGAGCCTGCGGTGTTGCGGCCGCCAACGAAGCGAGCAGTAGCGGTGTGGTGAATGCGTTCGCGGAGCCCTGCAGTACCCGGGCGGCCAGGAAAATCTCGAGAGTCGGGGCGAGGAAGCACGCCAACGACGCGAAGACGTAGACCCCGTATGCGATCCGCACGGTCCGGACTTTGCCCCACCGCGTCCCGAGTGTCCCGGACACCAACATCAGAGCGGCGAAGGGGAGCAGGTACGCGGTGAGCGAGGAGGCGGCCGCCGACGGCCCGACCCCGAGATCGTCACCGATCTCGGGGAGGATCGAAGCAACCACACCGCCGCCGAACGGGCCGAGGAACCCGCCGGCGTACAGCGCGATCAGTTGAAGCCGGAGGCGCATGGGGCGCTGTGTACTTCCGCCTTCTTCCTCTGGAGTGTTCTTGCTCACAGTCCGAAGCTGCCGGGGCCTCGCCGTCTGAGGTAGCGCTCGAATTCCGCAGCGATGGCGTCGCCGTCGATCTTGGAGATTGCTTCGCTGATGTCGGTTTCGGCGTCTCCTCGCTCTTCCAGGGTGCGCACGTATTCGCCGATTTCCTCGTCGTCCGCGGTCATTTCGTTGACCGCTTCCTCCCAGTCCTCCGACTGAGCCGGGAGTTCACCGAGGGGGACCTCGATGTCGAGAACATCCTCGACTCGTTGAAGGAGGGCTACCGTGGCCTTCGGGTTGGGTGGCTGCGAGACGTAGTGCGGAACCGCTGCCCAGAACGAAATAGCGGGTACACCAGCACGAACGCACTCGTCCTGAAGGACTCCGGTGATGCCTGTCGGGCCTTCGTATCGGGTTTGTTCGAGGTTGAATCGTGCAGCAGATTCGCTGCTGTACGCCGTGCCCGTGACCGGCACCGGGCGGGTGTGCGGAGTGTCGGCGAGCAGGGCGCCGAGGATGACCACGGTCTTGACGTTCAGTTGGTCGATCAATTCGAGCAGATCCTCGCAGAAACTGCGCCACCGCATGTTGGGTTCGATCCCGCGAAGAAGGACGATGTCGCTCTCACTGCCGGGAGGCGAACAGACCGACAAACGTGTTGCCGGCCACACGATTTCGCGAGTGACACCGTCGACCTGACGGACCGTGGGACGGTTGACCTGGTAGTCGTAGTAGTCCTCGGAATCGAGTTCGGCGAGCGGCTGGGCATCCCAGATCAGCTCGAGATGTTCGACCGCACCGCTGGCTGCGTCACCGGCGTCGTTCCAGCCCTCGAAAGCTGCAACGAGGATGGGATCACGTAGGACAGGGATGTCGCCCTCGAGGCGGTCGCTGCTGTCGACGGCAAAGCCGTCAGGGCTCTCGAAGGCCGCGGAATCGTCGAAATCGACCGGGCCGTCGGGAGTGACGGGGAACTCACTTGGACTCACCCACCCAGCCTACGGCCAGAGCTTGTCGGTGCGCCCACTACTCTGGACGGCATGTCTGCCCCATTTAACTCTGCCCTGCTTGATGCGCTGAAACAGCGCGTTGTCATCGGCGACGGAGCGATGGGCACCATGTTGCAGGCCGCGGACCTCACCCTGGACGACTTCCTCGGCCTCGAGGGGTGCAATGAGATCCTCAACGACACCCGTCCCGACGTGCTCAAAGA
>NZ_JAWLSC010000016.1:67854-112745 GCF_033142465.1 Rhodococcus sp. IEGM 1318 | reverse complement strand
CACACAGCAGGCTATGGGAGGTGCACTGTAATGGCTGTTCTCAGTGCTGAACGTATCAAGATCACCACGACCAAGTCCCCGCTGTGGTGCACGGTCATCATCATCGTGCTCGGGTTGGGGCTCGCCACCGTCTTCGGACTGAGCGCCAAGTCGTCGCTCAACAGACCGGACGGTGTAATGATGCCGACCGTGTCGGGGGCGCTCAGTGGAGTCACCGGCTTCGGTGTGTTGGTTCTGATGATCATGGCTGCCCTCGCGATCACCAGCGAGTATCGCTTCGGGACAATCCGAACGACATTCCAGGCAGTTCCGAACCGTGCCTCGGTTCTGATCGCCAAAGCAGGTCTCATCGGCGGGTTCGGAGCTGTACTGACTCTCGTACTGTCGTTCGGCGCCTTCGCTCTCACGAAGGCGACATCAGGTGACGCGGGAAGATTCCTCACTCTGTCCGGCGACGAGAACTGGCGGATCGTCTACGGAACGCCGATCTACGCGTTCTTCTGCGTAGTTCTTGCTGTAGGAGTGGGAGCGTTGCTGCGGCAGTCTGCCGGTGCGATCGCGCTACTGCTGTTGTGGCCCTTGCTCATCGAGAATCTGTTCAACCTGTTCGGCAGCATCGGCGAGAAGATCATGCCGTTCCTGCCGTTCATGAACGCCAATAACTTTCTCGGTTCCGGCGGTAGCGTCGACTTCCACTGGGGACCCTGGGGCAGCCTGATCTACTTCGCCCTCTTCGTGCTCGTCGTCTTCGGTCTCAGCATCCTCGTCGTGAACCGACGAGATGCATAGGCGCGAAGATCAGGCGGGCTGATTCTGCTTACGCCAGCGAGCGTTCAGGAAACCCAATGCCGCGATCACGAGGAACAACACGGTGGTCGAGATCAACTGCGCACGTGCATCGGCGTCGAAGAGCATGAGGACGACGAACACGCCGAGCATCGCGAGTGTCGCGTAGCTCAGATACGGGAACAGCCACATACGAACTGTCAGCTTGCCCGACGCTTCGAGTTGTTTACGCAGTCGCAGATGCGAGACGACGATGAAGATCCAGATGACCAGCAGCGCGGCGCCGACTGCGTTGAGCAGGATGCCGAGCAGGTCGTCGGGGAGCAGCCAGTTAAGCAGGACGCTGACGAAGCCGAAGAACACCGACAGCAGAACGGCATTCGTCGGAACTCCGGTGCTCGACAGTTTCGCCATGAAAGCGGGCCCGTCGCCGCGGCGCGACAGTGAGAACGCCATACGAGAGGTGCCGTAGATGTTGGCGTTGAACGCGGAGAGCAAAGCCACAACTACGACGAGTTCCATGAACCCGGCAACACCCGGAATGTTCGCCTTGTTCAAGACGGCCACAAACGGGCCGCTCTCGAGTTCGGGGTCGTTCCAGGGCAGCAGCAGAACCATGATCGAGATGGCGCCGATGTAGAAGACGCTGATGCGCCACACGACGCTTCGGACAGCGACGGCGATGGAGCGTTCCGGATTCTCGGATTCGGCTGCGGCGATGGTGACGATCTCGATCCCGCCGAAAGCGAACGCCACGACGAGAAGTCCTGCGGCAATGCCGGACAACCCGTTGGGCATGAAGCCGCCCTGCCCGAACAGATTGCTCGTACCGACCGGGTCGGTATCAGGCAGGAGGCCGAACACCAGCAGGACACCGATGATCAGGAAGCCGATGATGACGGTGACTTTGATTGCGGCGAACCAGAACTCGAACTCGCCGAAGTTGCTGACCTTGGCCAGGTTCACGACGGCGAAGAACACCACGAAGACGAGGGCGACAACCCATTGCGGGATCGACGGCACCCAGTCGTTCACGATCGCCGACGCTCCAGTGATCTCGGCGCCCAGCACCATGATGAGCATGAACCAGTAGAGCCAGCCCATCACGAAGCCGGCCCACTCGCCGATCCCCAAGCGCGCGTAGTGCGAGAAGGAACCGCTGGCCGGAATCGCCGCGCCCATTTCACCGAGCATGCGCATCACGAACACCACGACGGCGCCCGCAAGGATGTAGGAGATCAGGACAGCCGGGCCGGCCTTGGCGATACCGACGCCGGTTCCGAGGAACAGGCCGGCGCCGATGGCCGAGCCCAGGCCCATCATCGTCAGATGGCGGACCTTGAGGCCGTGGCCGAGAGCAGTGGTTGTTCCGTCGGAGACGTCGGTGCTACTCATCAGTCGTTGGCGTGCAAAGCAGCGTTCAGTTCGACGCCGGTGCCCTTCCACGGCACGACCTCGACGGCACCCGAGACCGAGTTACGACGGAAGAGAAGGTTGGACTTGCCGCTGAGTTCCTTGGCCTTGACGACGGTGCCGTCCGGGCCGGTGACCTTCGTGCCCGCGGTGACGTAGAGGCCGGCTTCGAGGACGCAGTCGTCGCCGAGTGAAATGCCGAGGCCGGCGTTGGCGCCGAGGAGGCAGCGCTTGCCGAGGGAGATGGTTTCCTTGCCGCCGCCGGAGAGGGTGCCCATGATCGAGGCGCCGCCGCCCACATCGGATCCGTCGTCGACGACGACGCCCGCGGAGATTCGGCCTTCGACCATCGAGTTGCCGAGGGTGCCGGCGTTGAAGTTGACGAAGCCCTCGTGCATGACGGTCGTTCCGCTGGCGAGGTGTGCGCCGAGTCGGACACGGTCGGCGTCACCGATGCGAACTCCGGACGGCACGACGTAGTCGACCATGCGGGGGAACTTGTCGACGCTGAACACGGTGACGACTCCGCGGATTCGCAGACGCGAGCGAACCTGCTCGAAGCCCTCGACGGCGCACGGGCCGAAGTTGGTCCACACGACGTTGCTGAGCAGGCCGAACTGGCCGTCGAGGTTGACGCCGTGGGGCGCGACGAGACGGTGCGAGAGGAGGTGGAGGCGCAGGTAGACGTCATGGGCGTCGACCGGTGCCTTGGAGAGATCGGCGATGGTGGTGCGAACGACGACCTGCGAGACCTCGCGAGCGTCGTCAGTGCCTGCCAGCAGTGCAAGATCGGAAGGAATGTCTGTTCCCTCGACGTTCTCGGTACCGGTCTTGTCGAATGTTCCCAGCTCCGGTGCCGGGAACCAGGTGTCGAGGACGGCTCCGTCCGCGGTCACGTTGGCGATACCTACTGCTGTTGCTCCCTGTGCGCTCACGGGACTAGAGATTACTGGGTGGTGGGTGCACCGGCCTAGGCTGGTGCGTGTGAGCATCCTCGATCTTGCTTCGGACCCCATCGACTTGACGGCCGCCCTGGTCGACATCCCCAGCGTCTCGCACGACGAATCCGTCATTGCGCAGGCCGTCGAGGATGCGCTGCGTGAGCAGACTTCGGTCTTCGAGATCATCCGCAACGGCAACGCCGTGTTGGCGCGTACGTCGTTCGGTTTGCCCAGCCGCGTCATGCTCGCCGGACATCTGGACACGGTGCCGATCGCCGACAACGTTCCTTCGCGACGCGAAGGCGACATCTTGCACGGATGTGGGACCGTCGATATGAAGTCGGGCGACGCGGTGTTTCTTCACCTGGCCGCGACCATCGAGAACTTGGCCCACGATCTGACTCTCGTCTTCTATGACTGCGAAGAGATCGCCGCGAAGTACAACGGACTCGGAAGAATCGAACGCGAGATCCCGGAGTGGCTCACGGCCGACGTCGCGATTCTCGGTGAGCCGACGGCCGGTTTCATCGAGGCCGGGTGCCAGGGAACGATGCGGGTTCGGTTGACGGCTTCGGGAATTCGCGCACATTCGGCCAGGTCCTGGCTGGGGGACAACGCCATTCACAAGTTCGGCGGAGCGTTGGAGCGGTTGTCGAATTACCAGCCGCGCTCGGTCGACATCGACGGTTGCGGCTACCGCGAAGGTTTGTCGGCGGTGCGGATTTCCGGCGGTGTCGCCGGAAACGTCGTCCCGGACGAAGCCGAGATGGACGTCAACTTCCGATTCGCGCCCGATCGCAACGAGGCGCAAGCTGAGGCACACGTGCGCGAAGTGTTCGACGGTCTGGGCCTCGGATTCGAGGTCACGGACTCCTCACCCGGCGCGTTGCCTGGCTTGGCGAACCCGTCCGCTGCCGCCCTGATCGAGGCGGCCGGTGGTCAGTTCCGTGCGAAGTACGGGTGGACCGACGTGTCCAGGTTCTCGGCGCTCGGCATTCCTGCCGTGAACTACGGACCGGGTGATCCGAACCTCGCGCACAAGCGCGACGAGCACGTTCCGGTGCAGCAGATCACCGACGTCGCGGCCGTGCTGAGGAAGTATCTGTCGGCCTGACCGTTAGCCTTGCCGCATGGCACCAGAGAAGAATTCGGCTTCGAAGAAGCAGAGCTCGTCGATCAAGCACCGCGGCCCCGTTCAGCTTCGACGCAAGCGCAAGGACGAGAAGACCACGACGGATCAGCGTTTGCTCGACAAGCGCGGACCCACGGATTGGGTACACACCGATCCGTGGCGTGTGTTGCGTATCCAGAGCGAATTCGTCGAAGGTTTCGGAGCGCTCGCCGAGGTCCCGCGTGCGGTCACGGTGTTCGGTTCGGCCCGCACCACGGTCGATCATCCCGAGTACCAATCCGGCCGTGAACTGGGAACGGCCTTGGCCGAAGCCGGGTACGCCGTCATCACCGGTGGTGGGCCGGGAGTCATGGAAGCTGCCAACCGTGGTTGCAGCGAAGCAGGCGGATATTCGATCGGTCTCGGCATCGAGTTGCCGTTCGAACAGGGGCTCAACGAGTGGGTGGATCTCGGAATCAACTTCCGGTACTTCTTCGCACGCAAGACGATGTTCGTGAAGTATTCCCAGGCATTCATCTGCCTGCCAGGCGGCTTCGGAACACTCGACGAGCTGTTCGAAGCACTCACCCTGGTGCAGACCCACAAAGTCACGCGCTTCCCGATCGTCCTGTTCGGTACCGAGTACTGGTCCGGACTCGTCGACTGGATTCGCGGCACCCTCGAGCGTGACGGCAAGATTTCCGAAGGCGACGTGAACCTGCTGCACGTCACCGACAGCGTGGAAGAAGCAGTACGAATCGTCCTCAACGCAGACAAGGGCGTCGACGAGGCCGCAGATCTGGGGAAAGAAGAAGAATGGTGACCGATTCCGACAAGAAGTACTCGATCTGCGTCTACTGCGCGTCGGGGCCGGTGGACGAGTCTTTCCTGGCGTTGGCGGCAGAGGTGGGAACCGCGATCGGTCGCCGCGGATGGCAGTTGGTCTCGGGCGGTGGCAACGTCTCGATGATGGGCGCTGTCGCCGAGTCCGCTCGCGCGGCGGGCGCTTGGACCGTCGGCGTCATTCCGAAGGCCCTGGTGCACAAGGAAGTTGCCGACGTCGATGCCGACGAGCTGATCGTCACGGACACCATGCGCGAACGCAAGAAGCTGATGGAAGATCACGCCGACGCGTTCATCACGCTGCCGGGCGGAATCGGGACGCTGGAAGAGCTGTTCGAGACATGGACCGCCGGCTACCTCGGAATGCACGAGAAACCAGTGGTGATGCTCGATCCCGTCGGGCACTTCACCGGCCTGCTCGAGTGGTTGAACAAGCTCGACGGGACCGGCTTCGTCGGGCGTCAGGCGCTGGACACACTGTTGGTGCGGACGGACGTCGAGGCGGCGCTCGACGCGTGCGTCAAATCCTGATCAGACGCGTGCGTGAAACCCTGACCTGGGGCATGGCGAGCTTTATTACCGTGCAGTAAGGTGGCCGCAGACTGAGCGGCCGAATGGGCGCCGGATACGTGTTAGGGGAGCCATGAGTTCGGAAGCCCGTTCGACCGTAAGCCTGCTGGATCTGGCGGCAAAACTGCCGTCGATGATCACCGAGGTACCGATCCTGGCGCGGGGGGCCGCCGGGCTCACTCGCAAGCCTTCGGCCAAGGAATCGATCGGGTTGATCTTCCAGAAGGCCGCGCACGCGCACCCGTCGCGCCCCTTCATCCGGTTCGAGGGGCACGCGACCAGTTATGCCGAGGCCAACGAACTGGTGAACCGCTACGCCGACGTCCTCCGCGGACGAGGAGTCGACCGCGGAGACGTCGTCGGAGTGCTGGCCAAGAACACTCCCGAAGCCCTGTTGATCGCACTCGCTGCCGTCAAACTCGGTGCGGCAGCGGGCATGCTGAACTACAACCAGCGCGACGACGTTCTGGCACACAGCCTTACGCTGCTCGACGCTCGCGTCCTGGTAGTCGCCGACGAGTGCGAAGAAGCCCTCGAATCGTTGCCTGCCGGATTTGCCGGGCCCGCTCAACTTCTTGTCAGCGAACTCGAAGATCTGGCGAAGACGGCTGATCCGTCCAACCCGGCGGTTACCGCCGAGGTGCTGGCGAAAGAGAAGGCGTTTTACATCTTCACCTCGGGCACCACCGGAATGCCCAAGGCGAGCTTGATGACTCACTTCCGTTGGTTGAAGTCGATGTCAGGACTCGGGTTGATGGGCGTGCGCTTGCGCGGCTCGGACACTCTGTACTGCTGCTTGCCGCTATATCACAACAACGCGTTGACGGTCTCGTTGTCCTCGGTGCTCGCGTCCGGTGCCACCATCGCGATCGGACGCCAGTTCTCGGCCTCACGGTTCTGGGACGATATCGCAGTCAACAAGGCGACCGCCTTCACGTACATCGGCGAACTGTGCCGCTATCTGCTCAATCAGCCGGTCAAGCCGACCGACAGCGACAACGCTGTTCGGCTCATGGTGGGTAACGGTCTGCGCCCGGAGATCTGGGCCGAATTCACCCAGCGGTTCGGCATTCCCCGCGTCGCCGAGTTCTACGGTGCCAGCGAATGCAACATCGCGTTCGTCAACGCACTCAACGTGGACAAGACGGCAGGCATCTGTCCGTTGCCGCACGCCGTCGTGGAGTTCGACGAGAACACCGGAAAAGCGTTGCGCGCCGCCGACGGTCGACTCCGCAAGGTTTCCACGGGTCAGGTCGGGCTCCTGCTGTCCAAGATCACGGACCGGGCGCCTTTCGACGGTTACACAGACGAAGCTGCGAGCAACAGCAAACTGGTGCGCGGGGGATTCAAGGACGACGACACCTGGTTCGACACCGGAGACCTGGTGCGCAAGCAGGGATGGGGCCACGTCGCCTTCGTCGACCGCCTCGGTGACACCTTCCGCTGGAAGGGTGAGAACGTCGCCACCACGGAGGTCGAGGGCGCGCTGAGTTCGCACCCGGCCGTCGAGGAAGCAGTTGTCTACGGCGTCGAGATTCCGGGCACCGACGGGCGCGCGGGCATGGCGGCGGTGAAGCTACGGGACGGCCAGAGTTTTGAGGGCAGCGAAGTCGCGGCTCACCTCTACGGCAAGCTCCCCAACTACGCGGTCCCGCTGTTCATCCGCATCGTCGACTCACTAGAACACACCAGCACTTTCAAGTCGCGCAAGGTGGAATTGCGCAACGAGGGTTACGACGTCGGCGCCGACACTCTGTACCTTCTCGAGGGCCGCGAGGGTGGTTATGTGGACTCGTACGACGAATACGTCGGAAAGGTCGCGGCGGGCTCGGTACCCAAGGGCTAGACCGAGTTCCGTCATGCCAGTATGAGTGGCATGTCTTCACTCTCCGGTTCTACCGCGCAGCCAGGTCCGGCGCCCACCCTGTGTGGGCGTCCGGTCGCGGTCGACCGCGCATTGGTGATGGCGATCGTCAACCGCACTCCCGATTCCTTCTACGACCAGGGTGCGACGTTCTCGGACTCGGCGGCGATGGCTGCCGTCGATCGTGCCGTCGACGAAGGCGCCGATCTGGTGGACATCGGGGGAGTGAAAGCCGGACCGGGTGACCTCGTCGACGCCGACGAGGAAGTCAGGCGAGTGGTTCCGTTCGTCGCCGCGATCAGGGCCAAGTACCCCGAGTTGATCATCAGCGTCGACACCTGGCGCAGTGGCGTCGCACGGCTGGCACGCGACGAAGGCGCCGACCTGATCAACGACACGTGGGCCGGTGCGGATCCCGAACTCGTTGTGGTCGCCGCCGAGACGGGCGCCGGCATCGTCTGCTCGCACACGGGCGGCGCGGTTCCGCGCACCCGCCCGCACCGTGTGCGCTACGACGACGTCGTCGCAGATGTGGTCTCCGAGGTGGTGTCGGCGGCAGAACGCGCCCTGGCTCTCGGTGTTCCGCGTGACGCGATTCTGATCGATCCCACCCACGACTTCGGCAAGAACACCTTCCACGGGCTCGAGTTGTTGCGAAAAGTGGACGTTCTTGTAAACACCGGGTGGCCAGTGCTGATGGCGCTGAGCAATAAGGACTTCATCGGGGAGACTCTTGGTGTGGAGCTTTCCGAGAGGTTGGAGGGAACATTGGCAGCGACAGCAATGGCCGCGGCGGGCGGCGCCCGGGTGTTCCGTGTTCACGAGGTGGCGTCCACCCGCCGAGTAGTCGACATGGTGGCCGCGATCCAAGGACGCCGCGCCCCGGTACGTACGGTTCGAGGTCTGGCATGAGCATCACCGGTGCGGGCCCGACCCGCGTATGGGCAGAAGCCAACAGTTGGGACCATCCGAGTTGGACGGTCGCCGAACTCGAACGGGCGAAGGGTGGCCGAACCGTCTCGGTGGTGTTGCCCGCACTCAACGAAGAGGACACCGTTGCCGCGGTGGTCGACACCATTCATCCGTTGCTCGGTGGCTTGGTCGACGAGTTGATCGTTCTCGATTCCGGTTCGACCGACCGAACCGCCGAGCGTGCTCGCGCTGCCGGAGCGAGGGTGATCAGTCGTGAGAGCGCAGTCCCGTCCATCCCGCCGACGGCGGGCAAGGGTGAGGTGCTGTGGCGTTCGGTGGCAGCGACCACCGGCGATCTGATCGCATTCGTCGACTCCGATCTCATCAATCCCGATCCGGCGTTCGTGCCCAAACTGCTGGGGCCGCTGCTCACCGTTGACGGCATCCATCTGGTGAAGGGCTACTACCGCCGTCCGCTGCGCGTGAGCGGCACGGAGGACGCCAACGGCGGCGGACGAGTCACGGAATTGGTTGCGCGGCCCATGTTGGCTGCGCTGCGGCCCGAACTCACGTCGGTACTGCAACCGCTCGGCGGTGAATACGCCGGCACCCGTGAGTTGCTCTCGGCTGTTCCGTTCGCCCCCGGCTACGGCGTCGAGATCGGCCTTCTGCTCGACACGTACGACACGTTGGGGCTGGCGGCGATCGGTCAGGTCAATCTCGGTGTGCGCAAGCATCGCAACCGGCCGCTCGCCGACCTCGGCGTGATGAGCCGGCAGATCATCGGAACGATGCTCCGGCGGTGCGGGATCGAGGATTCGGGTGCCGGGTTGACCCAATTCTTGGTCGACGGCGATTCTTTCGTGCCCGAGACCACGGAGGTATCGCTGGTCGATCGACCGCCGATGAATTCGATAGTGCGCACCGCGGGGGTCTGACCGCTTACCTACGGGTATGGGAGTATCGGTCCATGATGACGATCCTCCTGTACCTGATTGTCATGGCACTGGTCGGCGCGATGCTCTTTCTCGCCGCCAGCGCTGTGTTCGGGCGCTCGGAAGAGCTGCCGCCGCTGCCTCCGGGCACGACGGCGACCGTGCTCCCGGCTGAGGACGTCACCGGAGCGGATGTCGACGCTCTGCGCTTTCAGCAGGTGCTGAGGGGTTACAAGGCGAGCGAAGTGGATTGGGCTCTGCATCGCCTCGGAATGGAAATCGATTCTCTGCGTGCACAACTGGGCCGTGACGAGAAGTCCGAGGTTCTGGTGAAGGCGGATGCTCCGGCCAAGGCCGAAGCATCGCAGGAGGCGCCTGAGACCGAATCCGAAGCTAAGGATTCCCAGGGCTGATGGCAGACGGACTGGTTCGGTGCGGCTGGGTGGTCGAGACGCCCGGTGACTCGCTGTACCGCGACTATCACGACGAGGAGTGGGGGCGTCCGCTGCACGGCCGCGACGAACTGTTCGAGCGGCTCGCCCTCGAAGCATTCCAATCGGGGCTTTCTTGGATCACGATTCTGCGCAAACGCGAGGCGTTCCGCGAAGCCTTCGACGGGTTCGATCCGGACAAGGTCGCAGCGTACGGAGTTGCGGATGTCGAGAGATTGCTCTCCGATGCCGCGATCGTCCGCAATCGCGCGAAGATCGAAGCGACGATTTCCAACGCCCGAGTGCTCGTGAATTCACCCGATCTGGACCTCGATTCGTTACTCTGGTCGTTCTCGCCGCCTCGACGCACCAGACGACTGACATCAATTGCAGAGGTTCCGGCGGTCACTCCCGAGTCGACTGCCATGGCTAAGGAACTTAAGCGCCGTGGGTTCAAGTTTGTGGGTCCTACCACGGCTTATGCGCTCATGCAGGCCACCGGAATGGTCGATGATCACGTGGCTGATTGTTGGGTTCCGACGCAGGTGTGACGGTCGACTGAACACCCCTAAATGTGACTCAGATTCCCGGTTCCCGCATCCATAGGGAACAATGGAGGGTACGAGCCTCGCTGATTGTTGGCGGGGCGCACCGTTAGTCGAGGCGCAGAGCAATGCAGCGCAGATCTGGAGGGAGCAGAGGATGGCGGCCATGAAGCCCCGGACCGGGGACGGTCCCCTCGAAGCAACCAAAGAGGGACGAGGAATCGTCATGCGGGTTCCACTCGAGGGTGGCGGACGCCTCGTCGTCGAGCTGACCCCGGATGAAGCTGCAGCGCTCGGTGTGGAACTCACGAACGTCACCAGCTAGTCGGGTCCAGGTTGTAGCAGTACGAACAACAGCACGTGATTGCACGCAGGCTCCGTATCCGTTTCGGTACGGGGCCTGAAGTGTGTGCGCACCGCAGGTAGAAAGGACGGATCAATGCTTTCCGCCGTGATCGATCTTCTGTCCTGCCCGCAGTGCGCTGCCGAGTTGGAGTTGGTGGACGGCGCCGCCGAGTGCGACCGCGGACATCGATTCGATGTGGCTCGCCAGGGTTACGTGAGCCTGATCAGCGGCGGAGCCACGAAGTTCACCGGCGACAGTGCCGAGATGATCGCGGCGCGTGCACGACTGCTCGGCGCTGGCCATTTCGACCCACTGATGGATGCCGTCTCCCTGGCCTGCTCGACTACGGCTGGGTTGGATCCTGCGCGGATCGTCGAAATCGGTGCAGGCACAGGCCAATACCTTGCTCACGTGGTGGATTCGCTGCCCGATTCTCGCGCGATAGCCTTGGACGTGTCCAAGTTCGCGGCACGGCGAGCTGCTAAGGTCCACGAAAGAATCGGCTCGATCGTCGCAGACGTCTGGCAACCACTACCGATTCGCGACGGAGCGTTGTCTCACGTGCTCTGTGTGTTCGCTCCGCGCAACGGTCCGCAGTCTCATCGTGTTCTTGCCGATGACGGCGTTCTGGTGGTGTTGACGCCCACCGACAGGCATCTGCGCGAGCTGATCGACATCCTTGCGATGGTCCGGGTCGACGATCGCAAAGTAGAACGCCTCGAGTCGTCGATGGCCGGCTACTTCGACCGCGTGAGCAGCGACGAGGTCGAGTTCACGATGCCGTTGTCACACCAGGACATCCTCGACCTGGTGGGTATGGGACCGTCGGCGAGACACCTGACGCCCGCCGATCTTGCTGCCGCCGTGGCGAAGCTGCCGCAGCCGAGCACCGTCACCGCGTCGGCGACGATCTCGACCTACCGCAAAATCTGACCTGGATCAGCGTCTCGTGACGGCATCCGCGTAGACCTCGATCGTCTGTTTGGCGATTTCGGCCCAGGAGAACTCGTCGATCGCACGGATTCTGCCCGCACGACCCATCGCTTCGGCGCCTTCTCGGTCGGCGACAACGGCATTGACGGTGGCCGCGAGTGACTCCTCGAATGCGTTCGGCTCGTAGGCGTTGTAATGCACGAGTCGCCCGGTGACGCCGTCGGCGACCACCTCGGGGATACCGCCGACATCGGAAGCGACCACGGCGGTCTCGCATGCCATCGCCTCGAGATTGACGATCCCGAGGGGCTCGTACACCGAAGGGCAGACGAATACCGTTGCTGCCGAGAGTATTTCCCTAATCTGCTCGGTCGGGAGCATTTCGCGCACCCAGAAGACGTTGCCTCGATGCTTGGCCAGTTCGGCCACCGCCTTCTCCGTCTCGGCGGCGATCTCCGGTGTATCGGGAGCGCCGGCACACAGCACGAGTTGAATCTCCGGGTCGAAGTGGTGTGCCGCCGCGACGAGGTGACCAACTCCCTTCTGCCTGGTGATGCGTCCGACAAAGGCCACGATGGGTTCGGCTGGATCGACGCCGATCGACGCGAGCGCGGACGGCGCTCGCGTCGCAGATCCGCCGGGATGCCATACCGCGGTATCGATTCCGTTGCGCACCACGTGCACGCGGCTCGGATCGACAGCGGGATACGCGTCGAGGACGTCGAGTCGCATTCCGGAACTGACGGCGATGATCGCGTCTGCATGCTCGACGGCGTTGCGTTCGGACCACGACGAGATCCGATAGCCACCACCTAGCTGCTCGGCCTTCCACGGGCGTCTGGGCTCGAGTGAGTGGGCAGTGAGGATGTGCGGTACGTCGTAGAGTGCCGAGGCGAGATGCCCGGCCAGTCCGGTGTACCAGGTGTGGGAGTGGACGATGTCGACGCCTGCCGCTGCGTCCGCCATCCGCAGTTCAGCGGAGAGCGTAGTCAAGGCGGGGTTGGATCCGGCGAGTGCGGGGTCGGGAGAGTGGACGAACGCGCCTTCGCGCGGGGCGCCCATGCAGTGCACGTCGACCTCGCACAACCGCTTCATCTGAGCGACGAGCTCGGTTACGTGTACTCCTGCGCCGCCGTAGATCTCCGGCGGGTATTCCTTGGTCATCATCGCGACTCGCACGCGCTAAACCTAACCGCCCGTGGTCGATCCGGCTACCGATCGCGCTTTCCCCGCCCGTTCGGAGAGGGACACGATCGGACCTCTCGGGCTGCTTCGCTAGCGGGAGTTCACCAGTGCGGATAGGTTAGCGGTGTGAGAAGCCAGCCGCATGTGCTTGGAATCGTGCTCGCCGGGGGCGAGGGCAAACGCTTGTATCCGCTGACCGCGGACAGAGCGAAGCCCGCAGTGCCCTTCGGAGGTGCATATCGACTTATCGACTTCGTGTTGAGCAACCTTGTCAACGCGGGATATCTGCGTATTTGTGTGTTGACGCAATACAAGTCACATTCACTCGACCGCCACATTTCGCAGACGTGGCGGTTGTCCGGTTTCGCGGGTGAGTACATTACTCCGGTCCCGGCCCAGCAGCGGCTCGGGCCGCGCTGGTACACCGGCAGCGCCGACGCAATCCTGCAGTCGCTCAATCTCGTTTACGACGAGGACCCCGAGTACATCGTTGTTTTCGGTGCCGACCACGTGTACCGGATGGATCCGGAACAGATGGTGCAGCACCACATCGAATCCGGGGCAGGGGTGACGGTCGCGGGTATTCGCGTACCGCGAAGCGAGGCTTTTGCTTTCGGCTGCATCGACAGTGACGAGTCCGGACGCATCACCCAGTTCCTCGAGAAGCCAGCCCATCCTCCCGGGACACCGGACGACCCCAACTCGACGTTCGCGTCCATGGGTAACTATGTATTCACCACCAAGGTGCTCGTGGACGCCATCCGCGCGGATTCGGAGAACTCCGACTCCGACCACGACATGGGCGGCGACATCATTCCCGCCTTGGTCGCCGCGGGTGAGGCGTCGGTCTACGACTTCAAGGACAACGTCGTTCCCGGCGCCACCGATCGAGACCGCGGTTACTGGCGAGACGTCGGTACCCTCGACGCCTTCTACGACGCTCACATGGACCTCGTGTCCGTGCATCCCATCTTCAATCTCTACAACCGTCGCTGGCCCATCCGCGGCGCCACCGAGAACCTCGCACCTGCCAAGTTCGTGAAGGGCGGACTCGCCCAGGAATCGGTGGTCGGTGCGGGGTCGATCCTGTCCGCGGCAACGGTCCGCAATTCGGTACTCAGCTCCAACGTGATGATCGAGGACGGCGCGACCGTCGAGGGCAGCGTGCTGATGCCGGGCGTGCGCATCGGCAAGGGCGCCGTCGTACGGCGCGCGATTCTCGACAAGAACGTCGTGGTCGGTGACGGCGAAATCATCGGCGTCGACCTCGAACGTGACCGCGAACGGTTCGCCATCAGTCAGGGTGGCGTCGTCGCCATCGGGAAAGGCGTCTGGATCTAGAGCTTGCTCGCGCAGAGGAGGCCGTCGCCGAGGGGGAGGAGCACTCGAATGAGTCGCTCGTCCTCGGTCACGGCCTTCGCTGCTTCCCGGACCGCAACAGTCGTCGCATCGCGAGCGGAGCTGTCGGCAACACGGCCGTCGGCGAGGGCGTTGTGCAGAACGATGACACCGCCGGAGCGCAGCAGGCGGACACCTTCGCGGACGTAGTGCGGATGGTCGATCGCGGCGCAGTCGACGAACACCAGGTCGTAGCCGCCGTCGGCGAGACGGGGAAGGACGTCGAGAGCGCGTCCGTTGATCAGGCGAGTGCGTGCCGGAGCGATTCCACTTTCGCGGAAGGTCAGCTTGGCCGCCCGCTGGTGTTCGGGTTCGCTGTCGATCGTGGTCAGGACGCCGTCGTCGCGCATGCCGTGCAAAAGCCACAGGCTGCTCACGCCGGCTCCGGTGCCCACCTCGACGGCTGTCTTCGCGTCGAGCATTCTCGCGAACATGGCGAGCGTCGCGCCGACAGCGGGCGTCACCGGATGGGCTCCGAGATCCAGCGCTCGATCTCGCGCCGCGGTCAAAATCTCGTCCTCGGAAACTACGTCCTCGACGTGGCGGAGTATCTGTTCGGCGTGGGTCACGCTCATGAGGTTATCGGGCGGTTCGGATTGTCGCTGCAAGGCGCGCAGTCACCAGGATTCTCAGGAATCCCTCAGGCTCCTCATATGGCGTGCACACCGCGATGAGAAAAGGTGTATACATCGCCGGATCGAAGATCGCACGGCGGTATCGATTTTTACCAAGTTGGTCTTTCGCAGCTCGGTGATCGGGAACAAATCACAGCATCGGCTGGTTCTCCCGATTATCGCGCATCACGTGATTCGGACAACGCGGTGATCGAACTACGCGATCCCGAGCAGGAGGATCAACTTATTTACCAGGTCAACGACGAGCCTCGCCCTCGAGAGTCGGAAGTTTTGACGACGGAATCGGCTGTGGATTCCGAATTGATCGGCACAGCTGTGTTCGATGCAACTGGTGAGAAGTCCTCCATGCCGTCTTGGGACGAACTCGTGCGTCAGCACGGTGACCGGGTGTACCGCCTGGCCTACCGACTGTCAGGCGATGCCCAGGACGCCGAGGACTTGACTCAGGACACCTTCATCCGGGTGTTCCGCTCGCTCTCCGATTATCAGCCCGGAACGTTCGAGGGCTGGTTGCACCGCATCACCACAAACCTGTTCCTCGACATGGTTCGCCGACGCAACCGCATCCGTATGGAAGCGCTGCCCGAGGACTACGACCGCGTTCCCTCACCCGGTCCCGACCCCGAGCAGATCTACCACGACGCGCGCCTCGACGCAGGTCTGCAGGCCGCACTGGACTCACTTGCACCTGAATTTCGTGCCGCTGTTGTGCTCTGTGACATCGAAGGTCTGTCGTACGAGGAAATCGGTGCCACACTGGGGGTGAAGCTCGGAACGGTTCGTAGCCGTATCCATCGTGGGCGACAGGCGATTCGTGATCATCTGGCAGCGCAGCGCGCGGCCGAATCCGAACTCGTCGGTTTCTGACGGTCGGGTTCGAGCTGCAGAGCGGGACGTGGTCAATCACCTGGAGGGACGAATGACGGAGGCGCGGGCACATCGCCAGTTCGGTTCGACCGAACATCTGGCCAGCGAGGCAATCGCTGCCTACGTCGACGGAGAGCTCCGAATGCAGGCCTACCTGAGGGCCTCCCATCATATCTCGATTTGCGCCGAGTGCGCTGCAGCCGTCGATGCTCAGCAGCAGGCGCGTGGTGCGCTGCGTCGAAGCGGCGAGATGACGATGCCGTTGTCCCTGGTGGGACTTCTCAGCCAGATTCCCTCGTGCAACAGTCCGACTACCGGACCCAATTCGGAGAACGCCGACAGTTCTGTCGGTAATCAGCCCGCGGGCTTCTCCACCATCAGCAAGAGGTTGTCCCGTCGCTGGCGCAAATGACGCCGCGCGCCTGCTTCCTGGCGCGGATCAGTGATACTGGACGATGTGACTGACGGAAAAAGGGGGCACTCCGGAGTGAGTTCGGATTCTTCGGCAAACGGTTCGGTGGACAGACCGGCAGATGCGCCGGTACTCGACCCCCGCCCGGTGTACCGACCCCAGATCGATCCGGCCTCGCGCCAGGTGTTCGGTCGGCCGAGTGGAGTCGAAGGCTCGTTCACTCCGGTGGCCGCGCGATCGACCCCGTCCTCCGACGTCGTGGTCAGCGCTCCGGACCCGGTTCTGGCCGAAGCATTCGGTCGACCCGCAGACGCCACCGAGTCGATCGGCCGCGATCCGGAGGCGTCGGCGAACAACGCGTCCGAAGAAGAGCCGCCGAGCGATCCGTGGCGTGATCCGGAATCCGCGGTCTCTCTGGGCAATCCCGCAGAGTCCGAGGCGCCGGTGCAGTTGCAGCCCGCCCAGAAGCTCGATGTGCGTGAGGTGTTGTTCGGTCGCAAGGTCGCTCCCTCGGCGCTGGCCGCACTCGCAGGGATGGCACTCGTCATCGCGCTCGTCGGCGGCTTGTTAGCCACGGTCATCACTGCCGATCGCAGTTCACTCACCAGCTCACGCGTCACCCTCGTCCAATCCGGCGGCGGTGAACAACCGGAGTCGCAGGTGGCGAAGGTCGCCGACGCGGTGCTGCCTTCCGTGGTGTCGATTCAGGTTGCCGTCGGCGACCAGGGAAGTACCGGATCCGGCGTGGTCATCTCGGACAAGGGCTACATCGTCACCAACAACCACGTGATCTCCTCTGCCGTTCCACCCGCGCAGGACGCGAAGATCCAGGTGATCTTCTCCGACGGAACCAAGACCGACGCCCAGATCGTCGGCCGTGACGTCAAGACAGACCTCGCGGTGCTCAAGGTGTCGGCCAACAATCTGACGGTCGCTCAGCTCGGAAAATCCGAGGATGTTCAGGTGGGCGACGACGTTGTCGCCGTCGGCTCACCACTTGGGTTGAGCAAAACCGTCACTCGCGGAATCGTCAGTGCGCTGAATCGGCCTCTGCGGTTGTCGGGTGAAGGCACCGACACCAACGCCGTCATCGACGCCGTCCAGACCGACGCGGCGATCAATCACGGCAACTCCGGTGGTGCGCTCGTCGACGACGAAGCCCGCGTCATCGGTATCAACACGGCAATGCTCAGTGAGTCCGGTGGTTCGGTCGGGCTCGGCTTCGCGATCCCGATCGACACGGTCACCGAGGTGGCGCAGACCATCATCCGCGACGGCAAGGTCCATCACCCCGACATCGGCGTGAATGCCCGCACCGCAGTCAACGACGCGACCAGCGGCGCTGCCGTGGCCAACGTCCGCGACGGCAGCCCCGCTCAACGTGCGGGGATCGTCGAGGGTGACGTCATCGTCAAGGTCGGTGACCGGCCGGTGACAAGCGCTGACGAACTGGTGGTTGCGGTCAACGCGACGACCGTCGATCAGCCTGTCAACGTTCAGTTGATCCGCGACGGACGGCAGGTCGACATTTCGGTCACGCCGGTGTCGGACTGATCGGGCTCTGCGATCTTCCTGTGAGGTTGATCCGGACGTGCGCGCACCGAGCAAGCACACAGTAGGCTGACCCTGTGTTTGGCAACATCGGTTGGGGCGAGTTCATGATCCTCCTCGTAGCGGCTCTGGTCATCTTGGGACCTGAGCGGCTTCCTGGTGCGGTCTCCTGGGTCACGAAATCCCTGAGGCAGGTGCGCGAATATGCTTCGGGCGCTTCCAATCAGCTCAAGGAAGAACTGGGCACCGACTTCGAGGATCTGCGTAAACCACTCGCAGATCTGAACAAGCTGCGCGGAATGACGCCGCGCGCTGTGATCACCCAGCACCTCCTCGACGGTGACGACTCCATCTTCACGGGCAACTTCGACAAGAAGCCGCAGAGTGGCGTGCAGGAACCGAAGACGCTGTCGAAGGACAAGCCACTCACTGCCGGCGAACGTCCTCCCGTGGACTTCGACGCAACCTAGATTCGACAGACGAAAGGGCGCCTGCCACCGATCGGTGACAGGCGCCCTTTCGTATGAGGGGTTCTAGAGGTTGCGAACCGTGTTGATACCGAGCGACATTCCGGCCAGCCCGCGCTGACGGACGGCCAACTTGTCGGCGATGTCCTTGAGTGCGATGGCGGCGGGTGAGTCGGGGGCGCTGAGGACGATCGGTGTCCCGGCGTCGCCTGCCTCACGGACGGACGGATCCAGCGGGATCTGTCCGAGAAGCGGAACCTTGGCGCCGACGGCCTTCGTGAGGCGATCGGAGACCGTCTGCCCGCCGCCTTCACCGAAGATGTCCATACGAGTGCCGTCGGGAAGTTCGAGCCACGACATGTTCTCGACAACGCCCGCCACACGTTGACGGGTCTGCAGGGCGATGGCGCCCGCGCGCTCGGCGACCTCTGCGGCAGCCTGCTGCGGTGTGGTGACGACCAGGATCTCTGCGCTCGGGATGAGCTGAGCCACTGAGATGGCGATGTCACCGGTGCCGGGCGGCAGATCGAGCAGCAGCACGTCCAGATCGCCCCAGAACACGTCGGCGAGGAATTGCTGGAGCGCCCGGTGCAGCATCGGTCCGCGCCAGACGACGGGAGTGTTGCCCTGGGTGAACTGCGCGATGGAGATCATCTTCACGTCGTGGGCGACGGGCGGCATGATCATGCGCTCGACCTGAGTCGGCTTGGCGTCGGTGCCGAGCATGCGTGGGATCGAGTGGCCGTAGATATCCGCGTCGAGCACACCCACGGACAGTCCGCGCGCGGCCATGGCCGCCGCGAGATTGACTGTCACACTGGACTTTCCGACGCCACCCTTGCCGGAGGCAACGGCGTAGACGCGGGTGAGTGAACCCGGCTGGGCGAAGGGGATGACCGGCTCGGCGGAATCGCCGCGAAGCGACTTGCGGAGCTCGGTTCGTTGAGCATCGTCCATGACGTCGAGTTCGACGCGGATCGCGCCGACTCCGGCGACATCGGCGACGGCCTTGGTGACGCGTTCGGTGATCTCGGTGCGCATCGGGCAACCGGCGGTCGTGAGATAGATGCCGATGTCGACGCTGTTGTCACTGGAGAGAGTGATCCCCTTGACCATCCCCAGTTCGGTGATGGGTTTGCGGATCTCTGGGTCCAGAACTCGCGCGAGCGCTGAGCGAACGTCGGACTCGGTCAGTACAGACATGACTCCATGGTAAGTCCAGGTAGGTCAGTGGATGCGCGGCAGGTCCGATGCGGCGGGGACGATGCCGGTCGAGTACCCGAGCGACCAGGCCAGAACGTTGGCGACGTAGGCCGCGGAGTTGTTGTAGCGGTGGATCGCGGACGCGACCTGGGTGACGTCCTGCATGTTCAGTCCGCCGTCGCACAGGTACTTGCCGGTGGTCAGTGCGGAGTCGAAGAGGTTCTGCGGGTCGGCGATTCCGTCACCGTTGCCGTCGCCGGCGTACTGGTTCCAGGTGGACGGGATGAACTGCATCGGGCCGACTGCACGGTCGTAGACGGTGTCGCCGTCGAGGGCGCCGCCGTCGGTGTCCATGATGACGGCCTGACCGGGCAGGCTGCCGTTGAGCGGCAGACCGATCACGGGCTTGTAGAGGTTGCCGTTCGCGTCGGCGTCCTTACCGTCGTTGGCGTGACCGGATTCGACGCGACCGATACCGGCGAGGAGCGTCCAGTGCATGTTGCAGTTGGGCTTTTCGACGGCGAGGATCCGCTCGGCGTTCTGGTACGCGGCGACGCTAACGCTCGGGATTCCGAGTGCGCCCTCGGCCATGGAGGCGGGGAGCGGGGGAGTCGCTTGCACGGGAGCCAACGGCGCGGGCTCCGGCGCTGCGGCGGGAGCGGGCTCGGCGATAGCTTCGACAGCGGGCAGGATCTGCGCCTGCGGTTCCTGCGTGGCCTGCGCAGCGTCGACCGTCTCGGCGGAGCTGGTGTTGAAGAACGGGACCTTGGGAGCGGCGCCGGCCGTGTTGGCTGCGGTGACGAGTCCGATAGGGATGAGTCCGGTGAGCGCGATGACCGAATTTCGACGGATGTGCGAATCTGTCTTCTTGCTGTGCCGACCCACTGTGTATGCCTCCTGAACCTCCGTGAGGAGGTTTTCCGTTCAACTGACGGAGTCGAGGCTACCTGATTTGTTGCGTTTCCGTTATTCAACCGTGATCTAGAAGGGCAGTTTGGGGCATATGCACTGTTCTTTCGTGATTTTTTGGTTACAGAGCGGGCATGCCGGGCAGGCCCGGGAAGAACGGCACGAATGCCGGCGCAGGGGCCGGAGCGGGCTCCGGTGCGGGAGCCGGTGCCGGTGCAGGCTCCGGCGAGGAGGCGGCGGGCGGCGAGGATTCCGCGGGCGCGGCATCGGCGGTTGAGGGTGCCGTGGCGGCCACAGCCATGCCTGGGACAGTGCACGGCAGAAGGATGCCGTCCTGCAAGGCATCGAGGGCTGCGGGGTCCGGAAGGATCACGCACATATCGTCGGGCCAGCGCCATCCCTCGGCCGTCAGAATCGGCCAGACGAGACCCCGTGAGGTCAGGACGGGGAGCGGGATGATCGGACCGGGAGCTGCGTTCCGGGCGGCGTCGGGTCCGGGAGTCGGGCTGTTCGGCACTACGCCCGGCGGGATCAGTGCCTGGATCTCGGGTGAGAGCGCAGGCATGTCCGGCAGGCCCGGGAAGAGGGGAGTGGTGGTCGGGGTTGCCGACGTCGACGCTGATTCCTTGTCGCCGGCCGCCGGATCGGTAGCCGCAGCAGCGGCGAGTACGGCCGAAGCGGCGGAATCTGCAGAGGCGGCGGCGTTGATCGCCGAGCTGCCGGTGTTGATGCCCGAGGTGTACGGCAGCTGACCGGAAGGAATGACGCCGTTCTTGTAGGCCGTCGACCACATGATCACGTTTGCCGCGTACGCGGCCGAGTTGTTGTATCGCAGAACAGCTTTGGTCTCCTGGGCGACATCGCGCAGGTTGAGTCCGCCGCTGCAGAGGTACTTCGCTGCCGACAGTGCCGCATCGAAGACGTTGTTGGGGTCCTTGATTCCGTCCCCGTTACCGTCGCTGGCATATCCGGCCCAGGTGGCCGGAATGAACTGCATCGGTCCGACGGCGCGGTCGTGAGTGGGGTCGCTGTCGATCGCGCCCTTGTCGGTGTCTCGAATGACTTCGTTGCCTGCCAGCCGTCCGTCGAGGACGGGGCCGAGGATCGGGGTCACCGTTGTTCCCACCGATGTCGTCTTGCCGCCGTTGGCGTGACCGGATTCGATGCGGCCGATGCCGGCCAGAAGATGCCAAGGGATGCCGCATCCCGGCGCCTCGGTCATCATCACCAGCTCCGCGGAGCGGTACGCGTTCAGGACGATCTCGGGGATACCCAGAGAAGTGAGGACGACAGCCGCGGCGTTAGGCGCTGTCGGGGCGCCGGCGACCGTATCGCTGGGCGGGGCAGATCTTTGCGTTCGGACCGTGCGGGGCGTCGGGAGGAAGTCGACAGAGTCCGGCTGCGCAATCGAGGCGGCGCCCGCCAGCGCGATGGGAACCTGTGACCCTCCGGTCGGTGCACTTCCGGCAGTGAGGGCCGCTGGACCTGTTACGACGAGCAGTCCCCCCACCAGTGTGGATGCTGCAATCATTCCGCGTACTCGCACGATTCCCCTTTGCTGGCACTCCCGCTCCGGAGTACCCACCGTGATATCCATATTGCTGTGACTTACGTTACATATCGGTCACGGTGCGTGCAGCAAAACTCAGCGAACGCTCAGCTAGTTGTGACTTTGTTTCGCAGTATTCGAGTCACGGTGCTTCTTCTTCGGGGAAGGCTCGCCGTCGGCAGCAAGGATCGACTTGATCTCTTCGAGTTCCCGTCGCAGGTAATCACGGGTGGCAACCTCGCCGACGGCGATGCGCAGAGCTGCGAGTTCACGGGCAAGGAATTCGGTATCCGCCTTGGTTTGCTCGGCGCGCGAGCGATCCTCCTCGAGCGAGACCCGGTCGCGATTCTCCTGACGGTTCTGTGCCAGGAGGATCAGCGGCGCCGCGTAGGCGGCCTGGGTGGAGAAGGCCAGGTTGAGCAGGATGAACGGGTACGGGTCCCACTGCAGAGCCACCGCGAAGACGTTGATCAGGATCCAGACGATCACGATGATCGTCTGGATTGCGAGATATCGCCCGGTTCCGAGGAAGCGGGCGATGCGTTCGCTGACGCGTCCGACAGCTTCGACGTCGAAATCGAGATTGAACCGGCGGCTTCCGCGAGGCGTTTCCAGTCGTTGCCGTGCGGTCGTGCTCGACGCCCGTTCGCTCATCGGAGTAGTTCCTCGTCGTCGGAGTAATCCTCACGCCAGTCTTCCGGCAGGAGGTGATCGAGCACGTCGTCGACCGTCACGGCCCCGATCAGGTGGTTCTCGTCGTCCACGACCGGCCCGCACACCAAGTTGTAGGTCGCGAAATATCGGGTGACCGACGCCAGCGAGTCGTCGGGGGCCAACCGGGGCATGTCGGTGTCGAGCAGTCCTCCCACCAGGCTGGCGGGAGGCTCGCGCAGAAGTTTCTGCAAGTGGACGCAGCCGAGATAACGTCCGGTCGGAGTCGCGGTCGGCGGACGCACGACGAAGACCATGCTCGACAGGGCCGGGGTGACGTCGTAGTTGCGGGCGCGGGCAAGAGCCTCGGCGACGGTCGTCGAGGCCGTCAGTACCACCGGTTCAGGCGTCATCAGACCGCCGGCGGTATCCGGGGAATGTTCGAGCAGGCGTCGAACAGGCTCGGAATCCTGCGGGTCCATCAACTGCAGTAATGATTCGGCTTCGGTCTCGGGCAGCTCGCCCAGCAGGTCGGCGGCGTCGTCGGGATCCATTGCCTCGAGTAGATCGGCGGCACGTTCGACTTCCAGGTGCATCAGCAAATCGGTCTGATCGTCCGCAGGCAGTTCCTGGACGACGTCGGCGAGGCGTTCGTCGTCGAGTGCCACGGCCAGTTCGTGGCGGCGCTTCTCCGGCAGTTCGCGCATGGCGTTGGCCACGTCGGCGGGTCGCATCCCTTCGTACTGCAGAAGAAGGTGAGCGACGCCCTGGCCGGGGAGCGAGAGGTCGCTCTGGGTGAGGCCGGCGACGTGCTGCCAGTCGACGACGTGAATCGCCGCGCGTCGACCGAGGCGTCCTCGATGGCCGCGAACTGCGACCTTCGAGACGACCCAGTCGCGGGTTCGCGTCGATTCGATCCCGAGGTCGACGACTATTGTGTCGGCGCCGTGAAGCTCTTCGAGTTCCGGGTCGTCCACGCGCACATGCGAATCGAGTACCTGCGCCAGAGCGAGAACCTCGCCCGGACGCTGGTTGAAGCGCCGCAGACTGACGTTGCCCGTGGTCAGGGTGACCGCACTCGGCTCGATAGCCGTTACTCGCAACATGGGGACGAAAATGCGTTTGCGCGTGAACATTTCGATCACCAGGCCGAGAACTCGCGGTTGCTGGCGTCCGATGCGGACCGTGATGACGACGTCGCGCACACGACCTATCGATTCGCCGTCCGGGCCGAGTACAACCAGGCCGGCAAGCCTGGCTGCAAATACCTTGCCTGCTGCTGCCATGATTGCAAGGCTAATTCGTCCAGCGTCAAAATCTGCAACGGCGCCACCGAAAATCGAGAAGGGCAGTCCGCACATGACTTCACGCAACCGTTCCCGTCGATCGGTATTGGCAGTTCCCGGCAGCAGTCGGAAGATGATCGACAAGGCGAAGGGATTGCCTGCCGACGAGATCTTCCTCGACCTCGAAGACGCAGTGGCGCCGCTGGCGAAGCAGGTTGCTCGCGAGTCGATCGGCGACGCGTTGGCCGAGGACGGGTGGGGCAAACAGGTCAAGGTCGTCCGGGTCAACGACTGGACCACTGAATGGACGTATGCCGACGTCGTGGAGGTAGTGGGCCGCGCCGGAGCCCATCTCGACGCCATTCTGCTGCCTAAGGTTCCCGACGCGAGTCACGTGCAGGCGCTCGATTTGTTGTTGACGCAGGTGGAGAAAGCCAATGGTCTCGAGGTCGGCAGAATCGGAATCGAACCGCAGATCGAGAACGCGATCGGATTGACCAACATCGACGCGATCGCCACCGCGAGCCCTCGTGTCGAAGCGCTCGTGTTCGGTCCGGCCGATTTCATGGCGAGCCTGAACATGCGAACTCTGGTCGTCGGCGAGCAACCGGACGGCTACGACCGCGGTGATGCTTATCACCACATTCTGATGACCATCTTGATGGCCGCACGGGCACACGGAGTCCAGGCGATCGACGGGCCGTACCTGCAGATCCGCGACGTCGAGGCCTTCACTCGTTCGGCGGCGCGAACGGCAGCGCTCGGCTTCGACGGTAAATGGGTACTGCATCCCACACAGATCGAGGCGGCCAACGAGGTGTTCAGTCCGCGCCAATCCGATTACGACCGTGCGGAACTCATCCTGGACGCGTACGCATTCCACACCTCGGCCGCCGGGGGAGGGCGGGGTGCCGTCATGCTCGGCGACGAGATGATCGACGAGGCGAGTCGCAAGATGGCACTGGTGATTTCGGCCAAGGGGCGTGCCGCGGGGATGACGCGCACATCGGAATTCACGCCACCCGAACACGCCTGACGCTCGCATAGCCGAACGAATCAGGTCTGTAAAGGGCACAATAGGGGTAGATGTACTTTGCGTCATCCGCGTGGATGACGTGCCCGAAAAGAGGAGCGCAGCCAGCCATGTCCAATCCGCTCGGTCAATCGTCGAATGGGTCGCGCCGTGGAGCGTTGCCGACACCGCCTTCGGGATGGCCCATCGGGTCGTACCCCACCTACGCCGAGGCGCAGCGCGCAGTCGATTACCTCTCCGATCAAGAATTTCCGGTTCAGGACGTCACGATCGTCGGCGTGAACCTGATGCAGGTCGAGCGAGTCCTCGGTCGGTTGACGTGGGCCAAGGTGATCGGTGGCGGCATCGTCTCCGGTGCTTGGCTCGGTGTGTTCTTCGGCCTGGTGCTCGGAATCGTCACCGGTGGATTCCTCGCCCCGCTGATCGCGGGCATCGTGGGCGGCATCATCTTCGGCGTCATCTCGACGACCATCCCGTACGCCGCGACGCGTGGGCAGCGGGACTTCGCCTCCACGATGCAGTTGGTCGCCGGACGCTACGACGTACTGTGTGAGCCCAAGACGGCGGAGTCGGCACGCGACCTTCTTGCCAAGCTCGCCATCTGACATTCTTGCTCGGGCTGCCAACTTGTGTGATCTCGGTTACTTTATGTACACGCGGGCGAGGTAATACTCACTTTCCCGTGACCGTTTGCCGGACAAGGAAATAGGTCCCTTCTCCGGCAAAAGTGCCGATGTGCGGTGCGTCGGCCAGCCGTAACGACTGCGCCGTCTCGCCGCCCGAGGAGGACGGCTGTGCAGAACAAGAGATACAGGGTGGGCCTGCTCGGCGCGGCAACGTTGTTGTTGGCGCCCTTGCTCAGCGCGTGTGGATCAGACAATGACGACGGCGTGGTGCTGTCCTTCTACACCGCCGCCGACGGCGCCGAGCAGTATGCGGAGGCAGCCGCCAATTGTTCGGTGGCTTCGAACGGTGCATACCGGGTCGAGCAGAAAACTCTGCCCAAGGGCGCTGACGACCAGCGACTTCAGTTGGCCCGGCGTCTGACCGGCAATGACAAGTCACTCGATCTGATGACGCTCGACGTGGTGTGGACTGCCGAATTCGCCGAAGCCGGTTGGGCATTGCCGCTACCCGCTGACGTCGCGGCCGAGGTGAGCGACGGGACTCTCGAGGGCCCGCTGGAGTCGGCGAAATGGCAGGACCAGCTCTACGCGGCGCCGCTGAACACCAACACCCAATTGCTCTGGTATCGAAAGGATTTGATGCCGGACGGCCAGCCGCCCCAAACCTGGGATCAGATGATCGACATCTCCGAAGGTCTGGCTGCGGATGGACGACCCAGCTGGATCGGCGTGCAGGGCAAGCAGTACGAAGGATTGATGGTCTGGTTCAACACGCTTCTCGCCAGTGCGGGCGGATCGGTGGTGGGGCCGGACGGGACCACGGTGACGGTCGCCGACGGTGATGCTGCCCAGCAGGCGCTGACCGTCATGAAGCGCGTGGCCACCGCGAAGGGGGCGGATCCCTCGATTTCGCAGGGGGACGAAGCGTCGTCGCGCCTGGGCATGGAGAGCGGTAAGTCCGCCTTCCAAGTCAATTGGCCGTTCGTGCTTCCCGGCATCATGGAGAACGCCGAGAAGGGCGATCTTCCGTATATCGACGACAAGGGCAATGTCACCAGCCAGAACACCGGAAATACGGTGCTGACGGTGAACGGTGAACGGAATTTCCTTGCCGCTCCTTATCCTTCGGTGATCGAGGGCAAACCGGCGGAGGTCACGATCGGCGGCTTCAACGTCGCGGTGGCCAAGACCAGTCAGCATCCGGACCTCGCTTTCGAAGCGCTCACATGCCTGCGTAACGAGGAGAATCAGCGCAACAACGCCGTCGCCGGTGGCGTCCCGCCGACGCTCGAGAGCCTGTACGACGACCCGGCGTTCCAGGAGGCGTACCCGGCATGGCGTGAGGTTCGCGAGAGCCTGGACACCGCGTCGGTCCGGCCGGTTTCTCCTGCCTATCAGAGTATTTCGACACTCATCACTGCCACGCTCAACCCTGTGGGAAACATCGATCCGGAATCGACCGTGAACGATCTGGCCGAGCAGGTACGCAAGGCAGTCAATTCGGAGGGGCTGATTCCGTGACGATCGACAGCGAAAACTCCGGAGCTGCAACGGCAGTCGCCGACCCCTCGCCGGAGCCGAAGCACTCCAAGAAGTCGAAGATGTCGGACGGAAAGGCGGCGGAGCGTCGACTCGGCCTGTGGTTGGTGGCGCCGGCCGCGATACTCATGATCGCAGTGACCGCGTATCCGGTGGTCTACGCCGTGTGGTTGAGTTTGCAGCGCTACGACCTGCGCTTCCCGGATCAACGAAAGTTCGTGTGGTTCGACAATTACGTATCGGTGCTTACCGACGGCTACTGGTGGCAGGCGTTTGCCGTGACGACGTCGATCACCGTCATCTCGGTCATCATCGAGTTCGTCCTAGGCCTGACCATCGCGCTGGTGATGCACCGGACGATCGTGGGTAAAGGCCTCGTCCGCACTGTGGTGCTCATCCCGTACGGCATCGTCACCGTCGCTGCGGCGTACAGCTGGTACTACGCGTGGACGCCCGGAACCGGCTACCTCGCCAACCTCCTGCCCGACGGCAGTGCGCCACTCACCGACCAGATCCCGTCGCTCGCGATCATCGTTCTTGCCGAGGTGTGGAAGACGACGCCGTTCATGGCGCTGCTCCTGCTCGCCGGGTTGGCTTTGGTTCCGGACGACCTCCTCAAGGCGGCTCAGGTCGACGGCGCCGGTGCGTGGACTCGCTTGGTGCGCATCATCCTTCCGCTGATGAAACCCGCCATCCTCGTCGCGCTGCTGTTCCGCACACTCGATGCCTTCCGTATCTTCGACAACATCTACGTGCTGACAAAGGGGGCGAACGATACCGGCTCGGTGTCGATCCTGGGGTACGACAACCTGTTCAAGGCATTCAACCTGGGCATCGGATCGGCGATCAGTGTGCTGATCTTCGTGTGTGTGGCTCTGATCGCGTTCGTCTTCATCAAACTCTTCGGTGCCTCGGCTCCCGGATCCGATACGGAAGGACGCTGACATGACCGTGACTCCCAGACTCAAGATCAGCTGGTCCGTCGTCAACCTTCTGGTCTTGCTGTACGCGTTGGTTCCCGTCCTGTGGATTGCCAGCCTGTCCTTCAAACCTGCCGGAACCATCAAGGACGGCAAGTTCATTCCGGAGAAGTGGACCCTGGACAACTACCGAGGAATCTTCGACACCAGCGCCTTCACCAGTGCACTGATCAACTCCATCGGCATCGGACTCATCTCGACGGTCATCGCCGTGGTGATCGGAACGATGGCGGCGTACGCCATTGCCCGCCTGGATTTCCCGGGCAAGAAGCTGCTGGTGGGCGTTGCGCTGCTGATCGCGATGTTCCCGCAGATTTCGTTGGTGAGCCCGCTGTTCGACATCGAACGACGGCTCGGACTCTTCGACACCTGGGCTGGACTCATCTTGCCGTACATCACCTTTGCGTTGCCGTTGGCGATCTACACGCTCTCGGCGTTCTTCAAAGAGATTCCTTGGGAACTCGAGAAGGCGGCGCAGATGGACGGCGCGACGCCGGGTCAGGCGTTCCGGAAGGTGGTGGCTCCACTGGCCGCGCCCGGCATCGTCACCGCGGGGATCCTGGTGTTCATCTTCTGCTGGAACGACCTGTTGTTCGCGATTTCGCTGACGTCGACCGAACGTTCCATCACCGCCCCGGCGGCCATCGCGAACTTCACCGGCGCTTCACAATTCGAGGAGCCCACCGGGTCCATCGCCGCGGCCGCCATGGTCATCACCATTCCGATCATCATCTTTGTTCTGTTCTTCCAACGTCGTATCGTGGCCGGGCTTACTTCCGGCGCAGTGAAGGGATAAGCCTGTGGCCGAGATCGTGCTGGACAAGGTGACCAAGCTGTACCCGGACGGAGCCAAGGCGGTCAGTGATGTTGACATCACTATCGCCGACGGAGAATTCATCATTCTTGTGGGCCCGTCCGGTTGTGGAAAATCCACGACCCTCAACATGATTGCCGGGCTGGAAGACATTTCGACCGGTGAGCTGAGGATTGCTGGTGAGCGTGTCAACGAACGCGCCCCCAAGGACCGCGACATCGCGATGGTGTTCCAGTCGTATGCGCTGTATCCGCATATGACGGTGCGCCAGAACATCGCGTTTCCGTTGACATTGGCGAAGATGTCCAAGGACGAGATCAACGCCAAGGTCGACGACGCGGCGCGGGTGCTCGACCTCACCCAGCATCTCGATCGCAAACCGGCGAACCTGTCAGGTGGTCAGCGTCAGCGTGTCGCGATGGGACGCGCCATCGTGCGCAGCCCCAAGGCGTTTCTCATGGACGAGCCGCTATCGAACCTGGACGCCAAACTGCGCGTGCAGATGAGGACGGAGATCGCCCGTCTGCAGCAGCGGCTCGGTACGACAACGATTTACGTGACCCATGACCAGACCGAGGCGATGACACTCGGCGATCGGGTGGTCGTGCTGCGCGGCGGAATCGTGCAACAGATCGGTGCGCCGCAGGAGCTTTACGATCGTCCGAACAATCTGTTCGTGGCGGGATTCATCGGGTCCCCGTCCATGAACTTCTTCCCCGGACAGTTGACAGCCGACGGAGTCAGCACGCCGATCGGCGATGTTCGCCTGCCCGCGGCGGCGCAGTCGAAGATCTCGGGCAGCGGCTCGGGTAAGGACGTGGTGGTCGGAATCAGGCCGGAGCATTTCGAGGACGTGGCGCTGGTCGATGCAGCGCAGAAGCCGCACGGCGGGACCTTCACCGTCGACGTCGACGTGTTGGAGTCGATGGGTTCGGACAAGTACGCGTATTTCCTTGCCGGTGGTCCTGCCGTCAATTCTCGTGAACTAGAGGAACTCGCCGCAGATTCGGGAACGGCCGTCGCTGGTGGCGGCCAACTGGTCGCCAGGCTCTCGTCCGAGTCCGCGGTGGCTCAGGGCAGGTCGATCGATCTGTGGTTCGATCCCGCCAAGATCGCAGTGTTCGACGGCGGTACGGGAGCCAATCTGCTGCTGTGAATCTCTATCCGGGCCAGGTGACCGAATACGTCGCGACCCAAGGGAGCGGTACTTGTTCGGGGCCGGGTGCGACGTCGGCCGGCTCGGGCAGGGGGATCAAACGGCCGAATTGCTCGTGATGGGTGGAGGCCGGGGCGGCTTGTGCTGTCCCGGCCACCACGGCGATCGGTGCAGCTGCCAGGGCGCCGGCGAGGGCAAATCGAGTGGCGATGCGGCGCTTGCTTGCTCGGGTCGAGATCATGAGCACTCCTGCGTGGTGTCGAGGTTCGGTGAATGCTGTGCCATTCACGGTATTGCGGGTTGATTGTGAAATCTCGTGTGCGAAGCTCATTCACAGGGAACTGGGATGGGCGGCACAGGAGGACAGATGAACGGATCCTCGGTACGAACCGAGCACCTGCCCGGCAGCCCGGACCTCGAACGGATATTGCGCGAACACGCCTACCGCGGTGCGTACCTGCAGCTGACGGTGCGCGGCGCTCTGGTGCTGTTCATCGCCCTGACACTGATCTTCGTCCCGCCGATGAACGACGCGGGATGGTGTTTCGCGATTCTGGGCGCGTATGCCCTCTGGTCGGCAGCCGTGGCGCTGTGGATCCGCAAGGGGGGCACCGGCCCGGTGACGATGATCTGGCTCGGCTTGTTCGTCGACCTCGCCGTGCTCGCAACTCTGACATTGCTGACCGGTCTCGCCGCCGAGCAGAGTTGGACCGCCGACATCTTGAGCAACGGACTCTTCGTCATTCCGGTCCTGGCGTGTACACAACTGCGGACCGATGTATGTGTCGGCGTTGTTGCCTGCACGATCGGTGTATTTTTTGCTTCCAGTTGGGCAACGATGACTTCGAACTCCGAGCCGTGGCCATCGATTCTGTTGAGCACCATGGCCTTGGTCGGAGTGGGAGCCGGCGCCGTCGGATTGACTCGGATTCAGAGATCACGAGTGCTGACCATCGGACAACTCGTCGGGCATCGCACGAGCCTTCTGGCCGAGCTCATGGGGCTCGAACAGCGTGAGCGCACAGAACTGTCCGAGCAACTGCACGACGGGGCGCTCCAGTACGTACTCGCGGCGCGGATGGATCTCGACGAATTGGCAGACAGCGCGGAGCCTGTCGCCTTGGCGCGAGCCGCGAAAGCGCTCGGTGAAGCGACAGCGCTGCTGAGATCTTCCGTCTCGGAGTTGCATCCCACTGTCCTAGTTCACGTGGGCCTTGCCAGCGCAATCGGGGACCTCGCCCGATCGGCGCAGGGACGCGGCGGAGTGGTGGTCGACGTCGACACTTCGGGCTGGAACGATGATCTGCGCACGTCCGCGGACGACGTCCTGTTCGGCGCCGCCCGAGAACTGTTGGGCAACGTCGTCAAACATGCCGGCGCGCACAATGTTCGGATCGAGCTCGCACGACTGGATTACCGTGCGGTGCTGGTGGTCTCGGACGACGGCAGGGGGATCAGCGCCGATCGGATTGCCGAACGGCGGGCGGCCGGCCACATAGGGTTGCTCTCGCACGAACTGCGGGTTGTTGCCGCGGGTGGCTCGTTCTCGGTCGGACCGGGTGAAGAGTCCGGAACCCTCGCGCGAGTCGAGATACCGTTCCAGATCGCCCCTGCCCCTGCCCCTGCCCCTGCCCCTGCCCCTGCCACTGACCACGATCGCTGAGGAGTTGTCGATGACGCTGATCACCGATCGTGAGCTCAACCTTGCGACTCTGGCGAGGCAGTTCCTGCTTCGGCGGGCCGAGGTCAGCGCGTTGGATGCCATCGAGCACTTGGCAGGACTCCAGGCCCAGGCGCCGAATCCGCCCTACCTGGCGCTGTGGGCGCGGCTGAAGAACTTCGCGGCAGAAGACCTCTCCACTCTTGTCGAGAAGCGCCAGGTGGTGCGGCTGGTTGCCATGCGGGGCACGGTCTTTGCTCTCTCGGCCGCCGATGCGGGTCCCTTCCGGGCCACGGTTCAGACGATCATGGAACGCGATCTCCACACCAACAGCACTCAGCGTGCGGCGCTCACCGGGTTGGATCTCGACGCGCTGGCGCAGGCGGGACGCGAATTGGTAGCGGACGGGCCGCTCACGCAGATGCAGCTGAGACCGATACTGGCAGAGCGCTTTCCCGGCCACGCGGCCGAGGGTCTGGCGCACGGCGTTCGAGGACTTCTGCCGATGGTCCAGGTCCCACCGCGAGGTCTGTGGGGACGATCCGGAGCACCGGCACTGACGACCTTGGAGAATTGGCTGGGCACAGAAGTGAGTTCAACTCCAGATCCCGACGCGATGGTGCTGCGCTATCTGGCTGCGTTCGGGCCCGCGAGTGTGAAAGATGCGCAAGCGTGGTCAGGGCTTACGAGACTCGCCGAGGTCTTCGAGAGGCTACGTCCCGGCTTGATCACCTTTGTCAACGAGAATGGGACCGAGGTATTCGATCTACCGGACGCGCCACGACCGACCTCCGGAACACCGCCGGTCAGAATCCTTGCTCCGTTCGACAACATCCTGCTCTCGCACGCCGACCGCTCGCGAATCATGGACGAGCAGTACCGAACTCGTGTCTTCACCATCAACGGCATCATCAAGCCCGCCATCCTGGTGCGCGGAAAGGTGGTGGGATTCGCGACGGTGACGCCGGCCAAGGAGACGGTCGAGTTGAGCGCGACTCTGTTTGCGCAGCAACCGAAGACCGCGCTCGCGTCCATCGAGAAAGAAGCGCGTTCGTTGCTGAAGTTCATGCACCCGAAGATCCCGACCCGAGAGATGCGGTTCGCTGTAGCTACGTAGCGGGCTTGTGCTTTCGTGGTGCCCGATCGCGTAGTTCGGCTACGATCTCGTCATTCCACATGTGACGCCGCACCAGTCGGTACCGCTCCCGGGCGATCCACAAGTATGCTTCGGCGTCGGTGTGCTCGGGCAACATGTCGGCGCCCCGCAGCATTCGCACGACGGGGAGAAACTCCTCACCGAACCAGCGGCGGGCCACGGTGTCTCGCCCGAGGAACTCGCCCTTCTCCTGCATGAGGCGAAAACCCCAGGCCTCCACACACTCACTGAGTTCGGCGTACTCCCACGGGTCGGTGACCTGGACGGCTTCGCGTTGTGAACCCTGTAGCGGAACGCGGGTGAGGAAGAGTCGGCGATGGTCCTTGATGAGCAGATCGGCGCGCTGAGTGATGCCTTCCGGTGAGATACGCGTGATGATTTCGGTGACGTACGCGTCGATGGTTTTCTGGTGCATCGCACACGCAATGGACACTCGGTGGTGTCCGTCGATCACGAAGTGCATGGAGCCGACGCGATACAACTGGACAGGTGGCACCGATTCGCCGCGTCGTTGCGCCACCGCAAGTCGCTCCCAACGAGCACGCGAGTGAGTGGACGTCGGACGGAAGTACCTGTCGAAATCACCTGTGCGGTCGACACTTCCGACTATCGATTCGATGGTGACGACCTGCAGGCCCAGAGACTTCTCGCCGACCTTACCGAGAGCTGCGACAACTTCGTCGAACGGCAGGATCGCGTTGACGTCGTTCGGTTCGCGTCGTAGCCAACTGACCAGACGTGCAACGTCGGCACGTCGACGCTGACGAGCGAAGTCGTTTTCCGCGTCGGCTGTGGGAAATCCGGTGTCACGAGCCATGTCGGCGCCTCACGATCGTCGGCGGTTTACCTGGGGAAATTTCCATCAGCGTGAAGCCGACGGTATTGAGCACGATAGTCCGGCCTACCTCCAGATCGAGAGGTGTTCGCCCGTGCGGGTGGATGTGTCCGTGGATCATGACTGTCGGATCGAGGGTGCGGATCAAGCGGGTGAAGCATTCGAACCCACGATGTGGCCGATCCTCGGCGTCGCCGACACCGCGGGCGGGGCTGTGTGTGAGCAGCACATCGACGCCCGCCCGACCGCCGGGAAGCCGCGATTGCCAGGCGTTTCGCCAGGTGAGTGAGCGGACGCGTCGGCTCTGCTGGCGCTCGGACCACTGATTGGGACCCGAGTTGTATCGGATGGAACCGCCGAGGCCGGCGATCCGCAGACCGGAGACGGTCACGATGCGTCCGTCGGCGTTGACCGCCCCGGTCGGCCCTGGCCACTGCGCCGGCATCCCGGCCCGCATCCAACCCGATCTCTTGTTCGAATATCCGGAAAGATCGGCGTCGTGGTTCCCAGGAACGAACACGCAGGGCGCATTCAGTTGATCCGACAGGTACTCCAGATACGCAAACGGCAGATCGCCGGCGCCGACGATCACGTCGACTCCGAGTGAACGAACCTGACTGCTCCACAGGAATTCGACGGTCTCGTCGCTGACAGCGAGAACGGAGACCATTTCGACGACGCTACCGCCACCGCGAGGTATCTGCGCTGCGAACCTCGCGGGCACGGTGTTTAGATGGACGAGTGTCAGACAGCGTCGTATCTTCCGTCCGGGCCCATCTCGTCAGCAGTATCGAGGGGCCGGACCCCACCGCGGCCTCGGTGACGTTCCTCGGTGTCGAACCGCTGGACGTGCTGCGTTTCGAGTCGCCCGACGGCCTGGTTCGCTACGCCACGCTGGGGTGCTCACGTCATCCGATGGGTGACCCCAACGAACTGGTCGCAGACCCCACACGCGGTCCTCGCGCCGAGTTGGTGCTCACCCTGCGCGGTGGCACGGGTGTTGCGTCAGGTGTGGCCAGGACGCTCGCGGTGCTGGCTGCGGCGCCGTCCGTCGAAGGGGTCGTGCTGCTCGAAGACGCACTGTTGGACCTGGGTGAGCCGCTGTGGAAGGACACTGCGTTCACGGCGGTGCTTCTCGGTGACAGCGGGATCGCCGATCTGACGCTGCCGGAGCCGTTCGATCCGGTGCGCTTCCTCGGTGTGGTCCCCCTGACCGGTACCGAAGCCGCCTGGGTGCGCCTGCGCGGCGCGGAGGCACTGAGGGAAGCGTGGACCGAGGCGGGGATCGACATCCGCGATCCGCACCGTTCCGCCGCCTCGCTCTAAGGTTCCGGCTGCCCCTGTGGTTCCGGCTGCTCTGGCGCTTTGTCCGTCAGATCATTCGGCGTGCACGAGTATGTCTGCCAGGTTCTCGAGACTTACCCGAACCGTCCGTGAAAATGCTTTCGTGACGATCGGGTCGGCCATCTTGCCGAATACGCCTCCTAGTCCGCTTTCGCTGTCGAGTCGGTAGGTGACCCGAGTGCCGTCACCGACTTCTTCGCAGGTCATGGTCTGCGAGAAGCTGACCGGACTCTCGACGGACGTCGATTTCGACGATCTCGGTGGGTCGTACTCGGTGAATTCGGATGTCCACTCGAGACGCTTGCCCAAGATTCTCGAGACGCCGTGCCAGCGGCTTCCAACGCCCATCGGGCCCTCGGTGATCTGTGTGCATTCGACCATCGAGTTTTCCCACTTGGGCCAGTTCTCGGCGACGGCGATGTACTCCCAGACGTCCTTGGGTGGCAACGCGATCTCTACGGATTGCTCGACTGTAGGCATGGTTGTCCCTCCACTTCTCCTTGGATCTGAATTTGCTTGTCGCAAAATGGATTTCGGGAACGGAATGAAAATGCGTACCCATATCCATTGTCCGCCTGCGACGGTGGCAAGTACAGGGAGTCAGAAGGAGTTGTTCACAGCCAGTTGTTGCGACGGAAGAGAAAGAACAAGCCGACGCACACCGAGGCGATGAGAAACAGAATGGACTGATAGCCGTATTTGTATCCGAGTTCCGGCATGTTCTCGAAGTTCATCCCGTAGATACCTGCGACGCCGGTCGGCACGGCGGCGATGGCGACCCACGCGGAGATCTTGCGCATGTCGGTGTTCTGTTGCACCGCGATCTTCGCGAGTGCTGCATCGACCAGAGAACTCAACACCTCGTCGTATTCCGAGATGCGTTCGGACACGATCGTGTGGTGATCTCGGACGTCACGAAAGTACCGGCGGATCTCCTTCGGGACGAGGCCGCCCGCGGGTTGGGTGAGTTGGAGCAGTGGCAATCCGAGTGGAGTGACCGAGCGTCGTAGTTCCACGATTTCACGTTTGAGCAGGTAGATATGCTCGACGGCAACGGTGTTTCGCGGATTGAATACCAGCTCTTCCATGCTGTCGACGTCCTGTTCGACCAGCTGAATGACGGAGAGATAGGTGTCGACGACGTGGTCGGTAATCGCGTGCAACACCGCGAACGGGCCCATGGTGAGGCGCTCGGGGTTCTGCTCGAGTGACTTGCGCACGCTCGCCAGCTCGGAGTGATCCCCGTGGCGGACGGTCACCACGAAGTCAGGACCGACAAACACCATGATCTCACCGGTTTCGACGATCTCGCTCGCCGTCGCCACCGACTCGTGCGGTACGTAGACAACCGTGCGCAGCACCAGGAACATGACGTCGTCGTAGCGTTCGAGTTTCGGACGCTCGTGTGCATGGACGGCATCTTCGACCATCAGCTCGTGCAGTCCGAAAGTTGCTGCGACGTCTTGCATCTGACCTTCGTCGGGTGCATGCATTCCTACCCACACGAAGGCGTTGTCGCGACTACGAACCTCGGCCAACGCGGCGCGATGCGTGTACTTGCCCGGCAAACGCACGCCGTCCACGTAGACCGCGCAGTCGACGATCGCGCGTGCAGCAGGAACGGGGATCTTGGGCGCATCAGCTTGCGTCGATTTGCCGTTCGACCAATTCGGCAGTGACGGCATGGTTGGCACGCTCGCTCCTTCGCGGTCTGTATTGCAGTGGAACCAGTGATGCAGTGGAACGGCACTGCAGCGAGACTTTATCGAATTGCGCTGCCGCTGCGGCGTAATCGTACGTCAGCTTCCGGCTCGCCCACCGGAGCGCGATGAAGTTGCCGATTGCTGACACACTGGAACAGTGCGAATAGACCTTCACACCCACTCCAACGCATCGGACGGCACCGATACCCCGGCTGCCCTCATGCGTGCCGCAGCCGACGCCGGACTCGACGTAGTCGCCATCACCGATCACGACACGACTTCAGGCTGGGCCGAGGCCGCGCATGCCTTACCAGCCGGCGTCGCCCTGGTTCGTGGGATGGAGATGTCGTGCGAAGGTCGAGGTGAGCGCGGTTGGCCCGTGGCTGTTCATCTGCTGGCGTATCTGTTCGATCCGACGCACCCCGAATTCGCCAAAGAACGTGAGCGACTGCGCGCCGAACGCGTCGAACGCATCCGGGTGATGACGACGATGATGGCGCGCGACGGATTGCCCGTCGATCCCGATCAGATCCTCGCCGACGCCGGTCCGTCTGTCGGACGCCCGCACGTCGCAGCGGCCCTGATGCGAGCTGGCGTGGTGTCGAGTATCAGCGAAGCCTTCTCCGACCTGTTGTCCAGTCGCGGGCGATACGACGTGCCCAAGTACGACACTCCGCTCGAGTACGCCGTCGAGCTGGTGGCAGCGGCCGGGGGAGTGACCGTCCTTGCGCACGGACGGGCGCGTTCGCGCGGCGGGCTGCTTGCACTCGACCACATCCGTGATCTGGCGGCGCTGGGTCTCGGGGGTCTCGAAGTCGATCACCCGGACCATCGCAGCGACGATCGCGACGTCTTGCGGCGCCTGGCCGGCGACCTCGGACTGGCAGTCACCGGATCCTCGGACTACCACGGCGAGAACAAGACGATCGGACTCGGAGACGAGCTCACGGACGAGGCCGAGTTCGACAAACTCGTCTCTGCCGCCACCGGCGTGGAGGTATTGGGGCGCTGATGCTCGACACGACGCTTTACCTCACCGTGTTCATCACGCTGTTCGTGATCATGGATCCACCCGGAGTCATCCCGGTGTTCTTGTCACTGGTCGGCCGCAAGAGCCGTGAAGATCGCAATCGGGCGGCATGGCAGGCCCCGGCCGTCTCGCTTGCGGTCATCTCGGTCTTTGCCATCGGCGGTCAGGCGATTCTCAACTACCTCCACATCGGCATACCAGCGTTGCAGGGCGCAGGCGGTCTGCTGCTGCTTCTCATCGCACTCGAACTGCTGACCGGCAAGGCCTCCAACCGGCCGCAGGGAGCCGACGACGTCAACGTCGCGCTCGTTCCCCTGGGGACGCCGATGATGGCCGGTCCCGGCGCGATTGCGGCCGTCATCGTCTTTGTCGCCCAAGCCGACGGTGAATCGGGGTCGTACCTGGCGATCGCGTTGGCGATTTTGTCCATCCACCTCGTGCTGTTCGTGGTCCTGCGGTTCTCGACGGCACTGATCCGGATACTGGGCGAGGGCGGCATCAGCCTGCTGGCACGCATCGCGGGTCTTCTGCTCGCCGCTATCGCGGTTCAACTCATTGCGGAATCAGTCCGCGGATTCGTCGCGGGAGCGTAAGAGATGACATACGACGACCGGCACGACCGGAACGACAGGTACGAGGACGAATACCAGTATCAGGATTATCAGGACTATCAGTACGAAGACGACTACGGCCAGTATCCCGCCGACAATCGTCAATGGCTACTGGTCCGCGCTCTACGTGCCCTGAGCGGCACCGTGGCGGCCGGGATCGTGGTCTTGACACTCGTGATCATCGGTTCGGCATATCTGGGCGGAAACCGCGGATTCCCGGGGCCGGGAACGACATCGATCACTGCGCACATTGCGGCCTCGGTGGTTGCTCTCGCCGCGCAGATCTGGTGTGACCGCAGGCGGGGTATCGCGGCGGTTGCCGGATCGGTGGTCGTGCTCGTGGTGGCGGGGCTGTTGTTGGTGACGCAGTGGTGGGGATGACACGGCGGGGATGACTGGGTGGGGATGACTGGGTGGGGATGACGGCTGGGTTTCGAGTGTGGTGAGGAATCCGACCGCTTGGAGGATTTGATTGTGATCCGACTCTGGTGGCAAACTGGAGTTACTTCGAGGCGGCGCCACAGCCCGGCCCCGAAGTGCAGGTTTCGTCAGAATTTCTCCCGGAACCTAGATTGCATGGATACGCCAGGGCTCACCCGCCCCACACCATGACGCTTCGGATGTATTGCGGCCCACTTTCTCGCGCACGCCGAATGCTCTTCTTCTCAGTAGTCGTTCGCGGAAGAAATGATCTCTGACCGTTGTGAACGTAAATTTTGCACCGGTCCGGAGGATTACTTCCCAGTAACCCAGCCCCGAATGAGGCTGGACTAATCAGGAGTGTCATCGTGTCCCTCGTGACTGAAGCCATCAACGTACCCAAGGTCGAGCTGACCGACGAAGAAATCTTTGCCGCTCACGTCGGTGGCAAGCTCTCGGTCGAGACCACCGCGCCGCTCGATACGCAGCGCGCCCTCTCGATCGCCTACACGCCGGGTGTTGCTCAGGTGAGCCGCGCCATCGCTGCAGACGAAACCCTCGCCGACCGATACACCTGGACCAACCGACTCGTTGTCGTGGTCAGTGACGGCACCGCGGTTCTCGGACTCGGCGACATCGGCCCGCGCGCCTCGCTGCCCGTCATGGAGGGCAAGTCGGCACTGTTCAAGAACTTCGCCGGACTGAACTCCATTCCGCTGGTTCTCGACACCAAGGATCCCGACGAGATCGTCGAGACGCTCATCCGTCTGCGTCCGAGCTTCGGCGCGGTCAACCTCGAGGACATCTCGGCGCCGCGTTGCTTCGAGATCGAGAAGCGCGTCATCGAAGCTCTCGACTGCCCTGTCATGCACGACGATCAGCACGGAACCGCGATCGTGGTCCTGGCGGCACTCAAGGGCGCAGTGAAGGTCCAGAGCCGCGACATCACCGCACTCAAGGTCGTCATCTCCGGCGCCGGTGCTGCTGGTGTTGCCTGCGCGAACATCCTGCTCGCTGCGGGAATCGCCGACGTCATCGTGCTGGACTCGAAGGGCATCATCTCGGGTGAGCGCAGCGACCTCAACGAGGTGAAGGCAGAACTCGCGGCCCGCACCAATCCGCGCGACCTGCACGGTGGTGCCATCGAGGCACTCGAAGGTGCGGACGTCTTCCTCGGTGTCTCGGCGGGCAAGATCCCCGAGGAGCTCATCGCTTCGATGGCTCCCGAGTCGATCGTGTTCGCACTCTCCAATCCGGACCCGGAGATTCACCCCGAAACCGCGTCGAAGTACGCGGCGATCGTGGCTACGGGTCGCAGTGATTTCCCGAACCAGATCAACAATGTTCTCGCCTTCCCTGGGGTGTTCAAGGGCGCGCTCGACGCCGGCGCCCGTCGCATCACCGAAGGCATGAAGCTCGCTGCCGCCGAGGCAATCCTGTCGGTGGTCGGCGACGAGTTGGCAGCGGACAAAATCGTCCCCAGCCCACTCGACCCTCGCGTGGCACCCGCAGTAGCGGAAGCCGTCGCGGCCGCAGCGCATGCTGAGGGCGTGACCAGCTAAGAGGGACTACGAAAGCCCCGGTCGGAACCCGCACACAAGGTTCCGATCGGGGCTTTTTCGTGGGTACCGAGCTACAGACGAGCGAGGTCGGGTGTTCGGCGCAGCCTGCCGGTACCGGGAACGGAAGCCCAGACCACCAGTGCCAGTAAACCGTCGACGACAAGAGCCACAACCGCGACCAGGATTGCGCCGACGACCACGCGGTCGTACTTGTAGAGCGCGAGACCGTCGAAGATGTACCGGCCGAGGCCGCCGAGGTTGACGTAGGCGGCAACGGTCGCTGTGGCTATCACCTGCAGCGTCGCGTTACGCAGTCCGCCGAGAATCAGCGGGAGTGCATTGGGAATCTCGACGCGGAAGAGTACCTGGAGTTCGGTCATACCCATCGCTCGCGCGGCCTCGACGACGCCACGGTCGACGCTGGCGATTCCGGCGTAGGTGCCGGCGAGGAGCGGAGGAATGCCGAGGATCACCAGCGCGAGAATCGGCGGCATGACTCCGAGTCCCATGAGCAGAACGAGGAAGGTCAGCAGGCCGAGTGTGGGCAGTGACCGCAGCGCGTTGACCAGACTGACGACCACGATCTCACCGCGGCGCAGATGGCCGATGAGCAATCCGACAGGCACCGCGATCACGGCCGAAAGTGCCACGGCCAGAACGCTGTACCACAGGTGCTGGAGAATGCGGGTGCCGATTCCGGTGTCGCCACTCCAGTTGTCGGGATCGACGATGAAGTCCCAGGCTCCGGTGAAGATGCTCATACGGGTTCCCCCTCGGCTGACAGGACGGCAGGAACCTTCGACGAGCTCGACGTCCTGGTCCACGGGGTCAGGAATCGGCCGATCAGATACAGGATCAGATCGAGTGCGAGCGCCAGCACGACGATCGCGATGATGCCGGCAACGATCTGATCCGGGTAGTCACGGTCGTAGCCCTGTTTGAACAGAACTCCCAGCCCACCGATTCCGATCAGTGATCCGACCGAAACCAGCGAAATATTGGTAACGGCAATAACTCTGATGTTCGCGATCATCACCGGCAGCGCCAACGGCAACTCGACAGTCAGGGCGCGTCGTAGTGGCGTGAACCCGACGGCGGTAGAGGCGTCGATGACGTTGTCCGGCACCGAGTCGAGTGCTTCGGGTACAGCTCGGATGAGCAGTGCCGTCGCGTACACGCTGAGTGCGATCACGACGTTGAGCGGATCAAGGGTCTTGAGACCGAACAACTGGGGGATCGTGACGAACAGCGCGAGCGACGGAATCGTGAACGCGATGCTCGCCAGGGTCAACGTGATTCGGCGCAGCCACCGGACGTTGCGGATCGCTGTTCCTACCGGCACGGCAATCAGGAGGCCGATCAGCAAGGGCAACAGCGCCAGATACAGATGGGTCTTCGAGTAGTCCACAACCGTCGAGAAATTGTCGATGAGCCAGCGCATGCCGCTACGCCCCGAATCCCTCGGTGAAGGCGACTCGGTTGCGTTCCTCGTCCTCGCGTCGACGCTGATCTGCCAATTTCGCAACGACTTCGGAACCGAGGATCCCGCCGACGACCGAACCCTCGCCGTCGACGGCAACGCCGATACCGGAAGGCGACGAGATTGCCGCGTCGAGTGCTTGGCGGAGATCGCCGCCGGGGGAGAACAGCGAACCACCGGCCGACGTCGACTGAGCAAGGGTGCGTCCCGAGCGCAGGCCTTCGACGCCGGTCACGTCGATCCATCCCTGGGGGCTTCCACTGTCCGTGACCACGAGAACCCATTCGCCCAATTCGAGACGCAGAGCCTTCAATTCGTTCTCGACGGCCGTACGGACCGGGTGAAGAGGAACCTCGTCGGCAGCGCGGAACGACAATCCCCGATAGCCGCGATCGCGTCCGACAAATCCGGCGACAAAATCCGTTGCCGGAGCGGCCAACACGTCGCGAGGCGCCGCCACCTGCTGAAGACGCCCACCGGGACCGAAGACGGCAATGTGATCACCGAGTTTGACTGCTTCGTCGATGTCGTGGGTGACGAAGACGATCGTCTTCTTCAGTTCGCTTTGCAGACGGAGCATTTCGGTCTGCAAATCCTCACGCACCACGGGATCGACGGCGCTGAAGGGCTCGTCCATCAACAGGATCGGCGGATCGGCTGCCAAAGCACGGGCAACTCCCACACGTTGCTGCTGGCCACCCGAGAGTTGCCCGGGATAGCGAGTGGCAAGTGAGATGTCCAGACCGACTCGTTCGAGCACACTCAACGCGGCTTTCCGTGCGGCGCGGCGGGACTCGCCGCGCAGCACCGGAACCGTTGCGACGTTGTCGATCACGGTGCGGTGCGGAAGCAGGCCGGCATTCTGGATGACGTACCCGATACCGAGACGGAGTTTCACCGCGTCGGTCTGGGCGATGTCCCGGCCATCGACGAAGATCTTGCCCGACGTCGGTGTGATCATCCGGTTGATCATGCGCATCGACGTCGTCTTACCGCACCCGGACGGCCCCACGAACACCGTGAACGACTCGGCCTCGATGGTGAGATCGAGACGGTCGACGGCGGTAGTGCCGTCCGGATACTGCTTGGTGACACCCTCGAAGGTGATCACGTGACTACGAGACCGGCTTGTCGAGGCCCTGCGCCGTCACCCACGCCTTGGCCGCCGCTGCCGGCTCCGTCTTGGTGTCGCCGGACACCTGGACGTTGAGTGCCAACAATTCTTCGGTGGTGAGCTTGGCGGACACCGCATCGAGGACCGACTTCAACTTGTCGGAAGACTTCGACGCACGCAGTACCGGCACCACGTTCTGGGCCGGGAAATTGTTCTTCGGGTCTTCGAGAACCACGAAGTTGTTTGCCGGGATGGAGGCCGACGTCGTGAAGATGTTTGCTGCGGTGATGTCGCCGGACGAGAGCGCCTTCACGGTTGCCGGTCCACCGCCGTCGGCGATCGGGACGAAGTTGGCAGACGAGATGTCGAGACCGTAGTTGGACTTCAAACCGGGCAATCCGGCTGGGCGTTCCTGGAACTCGGCCGGAGCACCGAACTTGACCTCGGCGGAGTGCGGAGCCAGATCCGCGATCGTCTTCAGATTCCACTTGTCCGCGGTTTCCTTGGTGACGACGACGGCGTCCTTGTCCTCGGCGGACGCGGGCGTCGCAATCGCCAATTCCGACCCGAGGGCTGCGGGAAGGGCAGCGAGGACGTCAGCGGAGCTGGTGGCTGTGCTGTCGGGATCCAAGTACTGCAGGAGGTTTCCCGTGTAATCCGGAATGACGCTGATGGACCCGTCCTCGAGCGCCGGAATGTACGCCTCACGGCTGCCGACGTTGAACGACGTGGAGACATCGAACCCGTTGACACGCAGTGCTTCGGCGTAGATGTTGGCGATCGTCTCGGATTCGGTGAAGTTGGCGGAGCCGACGACGACCGCGTTGGGATCGCTGTTGGAGTCACCGTCACTGCTACCGCACGCTGTGAGCGCAGTGAGCGAGACGACAGTTGCCGCGGCTACGAGCCAACGGTTGGAACGAAAGCGTGAGGTGCGCATGAGCGTCCTTCCGGTTTTTCGGGCGTCCCGTGTTTCGGGCGTCGGTAACCATCCCTTGTGGAGAAGCCACCCAAGTGGCTTCGACGGCGCCGCCACCGAGTGGCTGCGTCAAGACTGGTTACCGCGCATCGCCCGACAAGTGTAACGATAGGTACCGACATGGCACGGTTTTCGATCCATGGGATTGGATGTGAGGATTTCGGTGAAGAGCACACGCACGAAGTATTCGACTGTTGTTGCAGCACTGATGGTCCTGCAGATTCTCAGCGGATGCGCAAACGGTGATTCGGTGGTAGAGAGCGCCGAAGTGGAGTCTCGCGACCAGATCGTGGTGGCCGCGGACGCATCGGTGGAGAGTTCGGTGTTGGCCGAGGTGTATTCGACGGTGCTCTCCTCCTCCGGTCTGTCGGCTCGCGTCGAATCGGTGGGTGGTGGCAGAAACCAATCACTAGAGGCCCTGGACGCAGCCCGAGTCACGTTGGTACCCGAGTTCACCGGCGCGCTGCTCGATCACTACGACCCGTCATCCCCGGCCCGCAAGGCCGACGACGTCTTCGAAGCCTTGAGTCGCTCTCTGCCGGAGGGTCTTTCGGTGTCCGACTATGCGATGGCCGAAGACCGTGCGGTCGTTGCACTCGACACCGCATTCGCACAGTCGTTGGGAGCGAAGACGATAGAAGCCTTTGCCCCTTCGTGTGCCGCGGCGACGTCGCTCGTCTCTGTGAGATTCGTCGAGGACGGGGCGGTAGAACAGTTGGCCGAGGGCGCCGAGTGTGTCTTCGCCGGTGTCGAACAGGCAACACCGGCGGACGTACCCGGTGCACAGGTATTCGGAACCACGACGCTGTCAGCGCTGGCGCAGTCCGATGCCGTCACAGTGCTCGCTGATTCGAATCACGTTCTGGCTGCGCAGAACGTCGTTCCACTCTTCCGAACGGGCGCACTGGGAGATTCGGCTGTCAAGGCGCTCAGCGTCGTTGCCGGTGAACTGTCCACCACCGACCTCGCTGCGATGATCGATCAGGTCCGGACCGGCAAGGCGTCAGCCTCGGAAGTCGCCCGCACCTGGTGGGACACCCGTCAGTGACATAGACGGAGTGGGACACCCGTCAGTGACATAGACGGAGTGGGACACCCGTCAGTGA
>NZ_JAWLSC010000016.1:0-67754 GCF_033142465.1 Rhodococcus sp. IEGM 1318 | reverse complement strand
GTGGGACACCCGTCAGTGACATAGACGGAGTGGGACACCCGTCAGTGACATAGACGGAGTGGGACACCCGTCAGTGAGCGCTCGATCCCACCGCTGAACTCGAATCATCCTTGGCACGAATCAGTTTCGATGCGATGAAGCGGCCCAGATCGGCGACGGCGTCTGCTGCTTCCTTGACCAGTGACGCTTGTGCGTGGGCCACGTGCCACAGTCTTGCGTACTCGACCAGGGATACATCGACGCCGGCAGCGGAGAGCTTGTCGGTGAACGTCATGATCTGCGGATAGAGAACTTCTTCGATACCGACGTGAATCCGGGTGGGCGGCAACCCGTCGAGCTTGCCGTGCATCGGTGCGTAGCCGGGATCTGTGCGATCGCCGCCGGCAAGGTAAGCGTCGGCGGCATCGAAGGACCACGCCGTGTTGACCACCAGGTCGGCCTTCTTGGTGGCACCCCGATCGCCGGGATCGACCCACGGTGAGATCAGTGCAAGCGCACCCGGGGTCACACCGTGACGTTCGATCAGACGCAGAGCGGTCGCGGCGGCCAAACCGCCACCGGCCGAATCGCCGGCGATGGCAACGCGGTCTTCGGAATAGTCGAACTCGGTCACCAACTGCATGAAGGCGGAGACCGCGTCGTCGAGAGCGGCGGGATACGGGTTCTCCGGTGCGAGACGGTAGTCCAAGGTGAAGACCGCACTGGACGATTCACGCGCGAGATGCGCTGCGAGAGAACGGTGGGTGGCCAGCGAACCCAGTGTGTACGCACCGCCGTGCAGGTACAGAACTGCGGTGGGGCGCTCGGTTGCGCCGACGGTGATCTTCTCCGCCGGTCGGCAGGCGAGCTCCAGCGGGCGCACGACGGCGCCCGCTGGAACCTGCTGCAGTGGTGCCCCGGCCTCGAGCAGCAGACGTTGAATCCGATAAGGCAGTCGCGAGTTGAAAGCCAGACGGAAGTACGGCTTCAACAAGAACGCGACCACGGGCAGCGGAAGGGTGAACGTGCTCACCGGCAGGGCTCCTGACTCTGTATGCGAACTGCGCTGTAAAACGAATTCAGCTGGACTTGGGCATCATTCGGCCGGCGACGATCGAGACGATGCGCTGGTAGCCCGATCCTACGAGGCGAACCCAGGCGTCGAGTGCGATTGCGTCCATGCCGATGAGAACGCGCGGCTTGCTCTTGCGAACGCCGTTGACGATCGTCTTGGCGGCATCTTCCGGAGTGGTGCGCGCGAGCTTGCGGTCGAAGAACTCGGAGAAGACCGCAAGATCTTCGCCCGGGCCTGCGGTGGCGTTGCGCGCGATGGCGGTCTTGATTCCGCCCGGGTGCACGCAGGTCACCTTCACCGGGTGCTTGGCGATCAGCATTTCCTGTCGAAGTGACTCGGTGAAGCCGCGAACTGCGAACTTAGCCGAGTTGTATGCGCTCTGACCCGGCATCGACAGCAGGCCGAAGAGGCTCGACACGTTCACGATATGCCCGTCGCCGGAGGCGATGACGTGGGGGAGGAATGCCTTGGTGCCGTTGACAACTCCCCAGAAGTCGACGTCCATGACGCGCTCGAAGTCCTTGAACTCGGACTTCTCGAAGGTGCCGTGGTACGCGATTCCGGCGTTGTTGTAGATCTGGTTGACCTTGCCGAAATGGGCGACAACCGCGTCTGCGTACTCGAGAACCGCTTCGCGCTGGGTGACGTCGAGATGGTCCGATTTCACCTCGGCTCCGATGGCCTCCACCAGACGCTTTGTCTCGGCCAGACCCACGGTATCCACGTCGGAGATCGCCAACTTGGCGCCCTGGCCGGCCAGGTTCAGTGCGAGAGCGCGACCGATGCCCGATCCTGCTCCGGTGATGACTACGACCTTGCCTGCAAAATCACTCATTGTGCTACTGCCTTCTCGTCGTCGAGGTCGATCTGTGAAGTGCTCGCGGTGCCGACGGCGCCGAGATCCGAGGTGGCGACGCTGCGGTATGCCGCGAGGTCGAAATGCTTGGTGGCGTTGCGGAACTGGAAGGTGAAGCCCGGCCACAGGGTGGTGTTGTTTCCGTGCTTGTCCATGTACCAGCTGGCGCAACCGCCGTTGTTCCAGACGCTCTTGGACATAGCTGCCTGCAGGTCCTTGTTGTACTTGTCCTGCTTGTCCTTGCGCACCTCGATGGTGCCGATGTCGTACTTGTCGATGGTGGTGATCGCGTCGACCAGGTAATTGATCTGCGACTCGATCATGAAGACCATCGACGAATGTCCGAGGCCGGTGTTGGGTCCGACGAGGAAGAACATGTTGGGGAAGTTGGCAACTGCCGCGCCCTTGTACCCCTGCATGCCGGTCTCTTCGAAGACCTCGGCGAGCGAGCGCCCGTCCTTGCCGAAGATTCCGGCGAAGGTGGGGGAGTCGGTGACGTGGAAACCGGTCGCCACGACGATGGCATCGATCTCACGCGTGGTGCCGGTCTTCGAGACGATCCCGTTGGCGGTGACCTCCTCGATGCCTTCGGTCACCAGGTCGACATTGTCCTGGGCGAGGGTGGGGAAGTAGTTGTTCGAGATCAGCATGCGCTTGCAGCCGATCTGGAAGTTGGGCATGACCTTCTTACGAAGATCCTTGTCCTTGATCTGAGCCTTCAGGTGACGCTCGGCGGCGAACTGCAGCGGCTTCATGAAGACCGGCGCTTTGGCCAGGCCGACGACCTGCGTCTCTCGCATCCAGTAGATGCCGGTGCGGCACAGTTTCTGGAAGCCGGGAAGGTACTTGAACGCGAGGTGCTCGATCTTGGTGTACTCGCGGTCTGCGCGGGGCAGGATCCACGGCGCCGTGCGCTGGTACACGTCGAGATGTGAGACCTTCTTGCCGATGGCGGGCACGATCTGGATGGCCGAGGCGCCGGTTCCGATGACGGCCACGCGCTTGCCGGTCAGATCGGCGTCGTGGTTCCAGCGCGAGGAGTGGAAGATCTCGCCCTTGAAGCCGTCGATTCCCTTGATATCGGGAAGTGAAGGCTCACACAGTGCGCCGACGGCCGAGACGACGATCTTTGCGACGAATTCACCCTTGTTGGTGCTGACGTGCCACTGAGCCGACGACTCGTCCCATCGGGCGGAGAGTACGTCGCAGTCGAAGATGTGCTTGTCGAGCACCTTGTGGCGGTTGGCCACCGACTGGATGTACTTGTAGATCTCGGGCTGGGTGGAGAAAGAGCGTGTCCACTCCGGGTTGAGTGCAAAAGAGTACGAGTACAAATGCGACGGCACGTCACATGCGGCGCCCGGGTAGCTGTTGTCACGCCAGGTTCCGCCGACGTCATTGCCGCGCTCGAGGACAACGTAGTCGGTGATGCCGGCCTGTGCCAGTTTGATCGCCGCACCGAGACCGGCGAAACCACTGCCGATGATCAGTGTGCCGACGTGGCGAGTATCCGCGGCCGGTGCTGAGGTATCTGTAACTGGAAGACTCATGTAGGGAACGATATGCCTTTATTGAGTCACGGTCAATAGCTTATTGACGAATATTCAGTAGTCTATTGGGCATGGACGCAGTAAAGCGAACGCGGCTCGACCCTGCGCAACGCCGAGCGCAACTCATCGACCTCGGGGCGCGGATGCTGGCCGAACGGCCGCTCGAACAGATTTCCGTCGAGGACATCGCCGATCAAGCGGGTGTCTCGCGTGGGCTTCTGTTCCACTACTTCGCGTCGAAAAGCGAGTTCCATCTGGCGATCGTCCGACACAGCAGTGAACAGATGCTCCAGCGCACCGAGCCGAGCGAATCGGACGATCCGATGCTCACCCTCCGGTCAGTGCTGGCGTCGTATGTCGACTACGTGACCGAGAACCGCAATACGTACGTCTCACTGCTCCGGGGGACCGCCAGCGGGGATCCGCAGATGCGCGAGGTGTTCGAGCAGACCCGCGACATCATGGCGAAGAGGACCCTCGATCAGCTCCCGAAGATCGGCCTGACGCGAACGCCTCAGGTGGAGTTGGCCGTTCGCGGTTGGATTGCGTTTGTCGAGGAAGCCACCATCAGTTGGCTCCGCGCGCCGGCCATCGCCCGCGAGGAACTGATCGACCTGACGGTTCAGTCGTTGCCCGCGTTGGCACTGGCCGCCGTCGGTTTCGATGCCGGGCCGGATCTGGGTCTGCTGCAATCGAATTGACATGCACGCAAAAGGCCGGGCCCCACACTCCTTGCGGAATGTGGGGCCCGGCCCTTATTGCTTGCCACTGATCAGTTGGTCGGCAGGAACGCCACCGATCAGTTGGTCGGCAGGAACGCCTCGTCCAAGATCTCCTGCTGCTCCACCGCGTGCACCTTGCTCGATCCCGAGGAGGGAGCGGACATCGGACGACGCGAGATGCGCTTGATGCCGGTCAAGGTCTCCGGCAGAAGGTCCGGCAGTGCCAGTCCGAGGAACGGCCACGCACCCTGGTTCGCGGGTTCTTCCTGGACCCAACGGAACTGATCCGCATTCGGGTAACGGTCCAGGGTCTCCTTGAGGCGACGCTTCGGCACGGGGTAGAGCTGCTCCATACGCACGATGGCGATGTCGTCGCGCTCGTCCTTGTGCTTCTTCGCCAGAAGCTCCCAGTACAGCTTGCCGCTGACCAGCAGAACCCGCTTGACCGATTCGCGTGCGCTTTCACCGCTCTCGTATGCCGGCTCCTCGAAGACCGAACGGAACTTGCCCGTCGTGAAGTCCTCGACGTTGCTGACTGCAGCCTTGTTACGCAGCATCGACTTGGGCGTGAAGACCACCAGCGGACGGCGGATGCCGTCGAGGTGATGGCGACGCAGCAGGTGGAAGTAGCTGGCCGGAGTCGACGGAACCGCAACGGTCATCGAGCCTTCTGCACACAGCTGAAGGAAACGCTCGATGCGACCGGAGGTGTGGTCCGGACCCTGACCCTCGTGACCGTGCGGCAGGAGCAGCACGACGTCGGAGAGCTGACCCCACTTGGCCTCACCCGAAGAGATGAACTCGTCGATGATGGTCTGCGCGCCGTTGACGAAGTCACCGAACTGCGCTTCCCACAGGACCAGAGCGTCGGGGTTACCCACCGAGTAGCCGTACTCGAAGCCCAGACCCGCGTACTCGGTGAGTGCGGAGTCGTAGACCATGAACTTGCCGCCATTTTCGGCGTCGGCAGCGATCTTGGCGATCGGGCTGTACTCGTTGCCGGTCTTGCGGTCGATGAGAACCGAGTGACGCTGCGTGAACGTTCCACGCTTGGAGTCCTGACCCGCGAGGCGGATCAAAGCACCCTGCTCGGCCAACGAGCCGAACGCGAGCAATTCTGCGAACGCCCAGTCGACATGTCCCTCACGGGCCATCTCGCGGCGCTTCTCGGCAACAGGCTTGACGCGCGGGTGAACAGTGAAGCCCTCGGGGACGTTGACGAACGCGTCTCCGATGCGCTCGAGAACCTCGGGAGCGACAGCCGTGGTAAGGCGGGCCGGCGGAGTCTGGTCGAGTTCGACGGACTCGGACGGTTCGGGCTGGAACTTCTCGAGTTCACGGACCTCGTTGAAGACCCGTTCGAGCTGGCCCTGGTAGTCGCGAAGTGCGTCTTCGGCTTCCTTGAGCGAGATGTCACCGCGACCGATGAGGGACTCGGTGTAGCTCTTACGAACGCTGCGCTTGGTGTCGATGACGTCGTACATGGCCGGCTGAGTCATCGACGGGTCGTCGCCCTCGTTGTGACCGCGGCGGCGGTAGCAGATGAGGTCGATGACAACGTCTTTGCCGAACTTCTCACGGAAGTCGACGGCCAGCTGAGCAACCCAGACACAAGCCTCGGGGTCGTCGCCGTTGACGTGGAAGACCGGTGCGGCGATCATCTTCGCGACGTCGGTGCAGTACTCGGACGAACGTGAATGTTCCGGTGCAGTGGTGAAGCCGACCTGGTTGTTCACGACGATGTGCACGGTGCCGCCGGTGCGGTAACCGCGCAGCAGCGAGAGGTTCAGCGTCTCGGCGACAACACCCTGACCTGCGAATGCAGCGTCACCGTGCAGCATGAGCGGCAGGACGGTGAAGCCTTCTTCGCCCTTGTCGAGGATGTCCTGCTTGGCGCGAACTAGGCCTTCGAGAACCGGGTCGACGGCCTCGAGGTGCGACGGGTTTGCGGTCAGTGAGACAGCGATGTCGTTGTCACCGAACATCTGGATGTACGTTCCGCTGGCACCCAAGTGGTACTTCACGTCACCGGAGCCGTGGGCGGCTGCCGGGTTCATGTTGCCCTCGAACTCCGTGAAGATCTTGGAGTACGGCTTGCCGACGATGTTGGCCAGCACGTTGAGTCGACCACGGTGCGGCATACCGATGACGACCTCGTCGAGCTGGTGCTCGGCGGCCTGGTCGATCACGGCGTCCATCATCGGGATGACGGCTTCGGCGCCCTCGAGCGAGAAGCGCTTCTGGCCGACGTACTTGGTCTGCAGGAACGTCTCGAAGGCCTCGGCGGCGTTGAGCTTGCTCAGGATGTACTTCTGCTGAGCGACCGAAGGCTTGGCGTGATGGCCTTCGACGCGGTCCTGGATCCACTGACGCTGATCCGTCTCGAGGATGTGGGTGTACTCGACACCGACGTGGCGGCAGTACGCGTCGCGCAGCACGCTCAACACGTCGCGCAGCTTCATCTTCTCTTGACCGTGGAAGCCGCCGACCTTGAACTCGCGGTCCAGATCCCACAGCGTCAGGCCGTGGCTGATGACGTCGAGGTCGGGGTGGCTGTGGAACTTGTCCTTGACGAACTGCAACGGGTCCGTGTCGGCCATGAGGTGGCCGCGGTCACGGTATGCAGCGATCAGTTCGAGAACACGGGTGTTCTTGTCGACGGCGCCTTCCGGCACGTCCTTGCGCCAACGCACCGGCTCGTACGGGTTGCCGAGCGCGTGGAAGATCTCGTCGTAGAACTCGTCGCTGATCAGCAGGTTGTGGATCGTGCGCAGGAAATCGCCCGACTCCGCACCCTGGATGATGCGGTGATCGTAGGTCGAGGTGAGGGTCATCAGCTTGCCGACGCCCATCTCGGCCAGCTTCTCGTCGCTGGCGCCCTGGAACTCGGCGGGGTATTCCATCGCGCCAGCGCCGATGATGGCGCCCTGGCCCTTCATCAGGCGGGGAACGGAGTGAACCGTGCCGATGCCGCCCGGGTTGGTCAGCGAGATGGTGACGCCGGTGAAGTCTTCGCCGGTGAGCTTGCCTTCGCGTGCACGGCGGACGATGTCCTCGTATGCCGCGTGGAACTGGACGAAGTTCATCGACTCGGTGTTCCGGATGGCGGCAACTACCAGTGAGCGGTTGCCGTCCTTGCCGGGAAGGTCGATTGCGAGTCCGAGATTGGTGTGCTCGGGCGTGACCGCGTTCGGCTTGCCGTCGATTTCGGCGAAGTGCCGGTTCATATTGGGGAACGCGTTGACTGCCTGGATGATCGCGTAACCCAGGAGGTGGGTGAACGAGATCTTGCCGCCACGAGTACGCGCGAGATGGTTGTTGATGACGATGCGGTTGTCGAACATCAGCTTCGCGGGAATGGCACGCACGCTGGTTGCTGTCGGGATCTCGAGTGAGAGCGACATGTTCTTGACGACCGCGGCTGCGGCGCCGCGGAGAACCTTGGTTTCCTCGGCTCCGCCGGCAGGGGCGGGCTTCGCAGAAGCCGCCGCGGGCTTGGCTGCTGCGGGCTTGGCCGGAGCAGCCTTGGCGGCGGGCGCTGCCTTCTTCGCGGGGGCCGGTGCGGCAGCCTTGGCAGGCGGCGCGGGAGGTGCGCTCTTGGGGGTGGGAGGCGTGGCCTTGGAAGCAGCAGGTGGAGCTACAACAGCGGCGGGTGCAGCCGCGTTGCCGTTCGAGGCAGTCCCGTTTCCACCTCCCGTGTTCGCCGAGTCCGGCGCATAATCGGTCAAGAATTCGTGCCAACTGGGATCCACGGACGACGGGTCGTCCTGGAAGCGTTGGTACATCTCGTCAACCAGCCACTGGTTCTGTCCGAATTGGGATGTAGAACTGCTGCTCACGGCAGGTGTTCGCCTCGTTTCTATTTCGGTACCCGATCAGAGCGCCTATATATATGAGATTAGCCCGAGCGTGTGACGAGCAATTGTGCGGCACACAATTTGTGAGCTGTCTCACGGAAGTCCGTGATCTTGCGATCGCGCACTCCCTCTCGGCGGTACAAATCCGTGCCGACTGTCAAACGACGGGGTTGCCTTCGATGACAGTTCTCGACGTCAGATTATTCCCCTCACGTGCCTGCGATGCATCCCAGAGTCCCGAGTAGTGACCACCGGCATACCGCAGAACATCGTGCGGGCCGTATTCAACGATACGTCCCCGGTCAACTACGACAACGAGGTCTGCTCGGGCAGCGGTGGCGAGGCGGTGAGCCACGACGACTGACGTCCGTTTCCGGGTGACCGACCGACTTGCTTCGAGCACCATTCGTTCGGTCGCGGGATCGAGCGTCGCGGTCGCCTCGTCGAGGAGCAGAAGATCCGGGTCGACTAGTTCGGCACGGGCCAATGCGATCAGTTGGCGCTGGCCCGCCGAGAGCCCCTGGCCACGCTCTCCGACGGGATGATTCATGCCTCCACGCATGTCGGCTATCGAATTCAGGGCGCCGACGGAACGCGCCGCTTCCTCGATCTCGGCATGCGAAGCCGAAGGCCTGCCGTACGCGATGTTGTCGGCGACCGTGCCGGTGAACAGATGCGCTTCTTGTGGGACGACGCCGAGGCGACGTCGGTACTGCGGGAGGTGGAAGTTCCGGATGTCGGTTCCGTCCACGTCGACGGATCCGGACGTCGGGTCGTAGAAACGGGCGAGCAACTTCACCACTGTCGACTTACCGGCACCGGTTCGGCCGACGAGAGCGACCGTCGTGCCCGGCGGAATCTGCAGATCGAAGTCGGAGAGCGCGTCGACGTCCGCGCCCGAGTACCGGAACCCGACTCCGTCGAGATGGACGGCGCCGTCGAGCCGTCCGGAAATCGCGATCAGATCCTCGCTGTCGGCAGTCTCGATCGAACTTCGAGTGCGCAGCAGGTCGCCGATTCGTTGCAATCCGACGTTTGCCTGTTGGTAACCATCGAAGACTTGTGAGAGTTGCTGAATCGGTCCGAACAGCAGACCGAGGTAGAGCACGAACGCGATCAGTACGCCGGGCGACGTCGACCCGTTGGCGATCTGGTGCGCGCCGACGAATACGACCGCGGCCAACGCGAGGTCGGACAAGAACGAGATGAATGGGAAGTAGATCGAGATGGCTCGCTGCGACCGCATCCGCGATCGGCGGTAGCTCTCGGAGCGTTCTGCGAACCTGCGCGCCGCACCTTCCTCACGGCGGTAGGCCTGGGCCGCTCGCAGGCCGGCGATGTTCTCCTGGAAGTCGGCATTGACGAGCGAGATCCGCTCGCGGGACTGGCGGTAGGCCACCGAGGAGATCTTGCGGAAGATCACGGTTGCGACCACGAGCGGTGGGATGACGGCCAGCGCCACCAGGCCGAGCGTCACGTCGGTCGCCAGGAGCGCGATCGAAATTCCGCCGACGGTCAGGACGCTCACAATCGCCGTCGACATGCCGGTCTGGATGAACGAAGAGAGCGCGTCGACGTCGGTGGTCATGCGCGTCATGATGCGCCCGGACAGTTCTCGTTCGTAGTAGTCGAGGCCCAACCGCTGCAGGTGCGAGTAGCTGCGGACGCGGAGTCCGAACAACACGCGTTCGCCTGCCCTGGCGGTGAGCACCGTCATGACCGCAACGACAACCCAATCTGCGGCAACCAGGAGCGCGCCGAAAGCCGTCGCAATCCAGAGCGTGCTGCTGTCCGCGGTCACGACCCCGTGGTCGATTGCATATCTGACGAGGGAGGGGAACGCGATCGCGGCAGCCGAGTCCAGAGCAAGACATGCGACAACTGCCAGCAGAACCCAGCGAACCGGCCTCAGGATTTGTCGGAGTGAGAAGTGCGGATTCGATTCGCGCAGACTTTCGGGTGCGACTCCGGGATCTTCGCGAGCGGGCGGAAGAGCGTCGACTGCTGCCCGTAGGGACGGCGTCACCGCGATTCCGCTGAGTGCTCCGGCCATCGGACCGCCGGCACCCTGCGAGGCACTGGTGGTGTTGTCGGCTTCGGATTCCGGTGCCTGCGGCCACAACTGCGCGGTTGTCGGCTCGCGGTGGTCATGATCGAAGGCATCGGAGTCGCCCTGGTCGAGTTCGGCCGGTAGTTCCGATGCGGAGGAGAACAGCGCCCGAAAGAGGGGACATCGCGCTTCCAACTCGTCCACGGTTCCGGAGTCGATGATCCGTCCGCCGTCGAGTACCGCGACCCGGTCCGCCAGCGTGAGGGTGGACCGCCGGTGAGCGAGGATCAGGGTGGTCTGCCGTCGTCTGGCTCGGAACGCGTCGAAGATCGCGGCTTCGGTTGCCGCGTCGACCGCGGAGGTCGCGTCGTCGAGGACCAGGATCCTCGGGTCGACGAGCAGGGCTCTGGCAAGCGCGATGCGCTGACGCTGTCCACCCGACAGCGTCAGGCCGCGTTCGCCCACGACGGTGTCGTACCCGTCCGGGAGTGCCTCGATGAAGGCGTCTGCCTGTGCCAAAGCAGCGGCAGCACGGATCTCCTCGCCGGAGGCGTCCTCGCGGCCAAGCGCGATGTTGGCGGCAATGGTGTCGGAGAACAGGAAAGGCTCGTCGAAGACCAGGCTGACCGCCGCACGAAGCTGCTCGCTACGCAGTTCGGCGATGGGGAACGTCTCGTCGGCTGTATCGACGCTGACCTGACCCGATGTCGGCGCGTAGAACCGGGGGAGAAGCAAAGACAACGCAGTCTTTCCCGACGCAGCCGGCCCTGCGACGGCGACGGTCTCGCCTGGTTCTATGCGGAGGTTCAGCCCGGTCAGGACGTCGCGTTCGGTGTCGAATCCGAATGCCACGTCGTCGAAGGTGACTCCGAGAGGACCGTCGGGCAGGTCCACCGGATGGTCTGGATCGGCGATGTCGGGCTGGGCGTTGATGACGTCGTAGACACGCTCGACAGCGGCGCGCGCCAGCTGCGCCATGACGATGACCGACGACAGAGTTCGGGTGACTCCGGTCATCGTCACGATGTAGGTGGCGAACGCGAGAAACGTTCCCACGGTGATCTTGTCGTGCAGTGCGAGATACCCGCCGAGAGCGATCACTCCCACCTGCCCGAGCTGGGGCAAGGCTGCCATGGTTGGCGCGAATTTCGCGTTCAACCACGCGGCGCGAAGGCGCTCGGAGTACAGCGTGCGGCTATGTTTCTCCAGCTGGTCGACGGCTCGTTGTTCCTGCCCGAATCCCTTGACGACGCGAACGCCGGTGACGGTTTCCTCGACGTGTTGGGCGAGGTCGGCGGCCCGCTGCTGCGCGGACCACGTTGCGGCGAAGAGCATCGGTCGCATCAGGAACACCACCAGCCCTACTGCGGGGATGACGGCGACAGCGACGAGAGTCAACAGCGGCGAGAGCCACGCCATGATGCCGATCGCCAGCACGAATTGCAGGAGCGCTCCCGCGGACATCGGCACCATCGCGAGCAAACCCTGGACGAGCTGCAGATCCGTGATGGACCGGGAGACCACCTGGCCTGTGCGGATCTGATCCTGTCCTCGTCCGTCGAGGCGTTGCAGCGAACCGAGCAGGGCGAGCCGCAAGTCGTGTTGAACGTCGAGCGAGAGTCGGCCGGCAAGCATCCGTCGGCCGTACTGGCACGCGAAGCGGACGATCGCGAGCAACGCGATCGCCAACGCGACGAACCCGATCACCTTGCCAGGGTTCTCCTGGCCGGCGGCGTCGAGCGCATAGCGGGTCAGGAGCGGAAACGAGATGTCGATCGCCGAAGCGATGACGGTGACGAGAAGCGCGCCGATCGCAACTCTCCGGTGCAACCAGCATGCGTGGGCCAAGCGGCGGATCCAGCCCGGAGCTCGATCCGCCTCTCCAACTACCGGACTGCCCGTGTTGATCGTGTTCATCGAGATCCACGGTAGACCCGGCCCCAGACAGCTTTTTCAGGTGATGTCGCGGGTCCGGGTTCGCAGCCAACCGAGCCCGCAGAACAGAACGACCCAAGCGGCCAACATCATCGGGCCACTCGGCCAGGACGCAAAGGCGTCGACGTCGATCGACGGTGCCGCGTTGACGATCGTGCCGATCGTGGCCGACACCGGAAGCGCGGCCCCGATCCCACCGAGATCCATCGCGAGCAGCACTGCGCGGACGATCCATTCACCGAAGACGAACCACAGGATGACCGAGAGGGCACCGGCCATCGACGAACCGGTGAGCAGGGCCACCCCGGCGCCAAGTAGTGCCCACAGCGCACACGCCAGAATGCCTGCGGTGCAGATGGCGAAGAGATCGGTGGTGAAGCTGAAGTCCCGGCCGAAGAGCAACATCGTGCCGATGCTGACTACTTCGACCGCCAGTGCGTAGCCGACGGCAAATACCGCGACGACGGCAAGTTTTGCGCCCAGAACTCCGTCGCGGCCGCGAGCTGTGAGGAACGTTGTGGTGAGAGTCTTGTAGCCGAATTCGGATCCGGCGGTGAGCGCTCCGAAGACAGCCGCGAACACCAGGACAAGCGTGTTCGAGACACCCAGGCTGACGCCGGTGGACACGACATCGACGTCGAAAGTGGTGTCGGCCGAATCGGCCACAACTTCGACGAACGTCCGAGTCGAGGCAGCAATCAGCACAGCCACGACGACCGGTGCGATTGCCAGTGCCCACCAGTAGCGCAGGGTGAGGACTTTGAGTGTCTCCGCGCGCACGAGCGTGGTCATCGGTGTCCTCCGGAAGGTCCGTATGCGGCAGGGCCGTAGTAGCCCGGTCCCGAACCCGGGCCGGGAGGCCGGTGGTAACCGACCTGGGGAACCGCGTACTGCGGTGTTGTCATCGCGAGGAACAGTTGCTCGAGATCTGCGCCTTCGGTCGCGACACCGAAGATCGTGACACCGGCCGCCGACGCCACCGGCGGGAGCACCGACGTATCGGTGCCGCCCACCGCGAGCCGTCCGTCCTGGGTGATCTGGGTGTCGATGATTCCGCGAGCGGCCAATGCCGTGGCGAGGAGCGCTGGGTTGGAACACGAGACGAGCAGTCGACTGCGCTGGGAGCGGCGAAGTTCGTCCATGGTCCCTTGGTAGACGAGTGAGCCGGCGCTGACGATGACCACGCTGTCGACGGTCGCTTCCACTTCACGAAGCGCGTGACTCGAGATCAGAACCGTTCGGCCGGAACCGGCGAAGGTCTGCAGGAACTGACGAAGCCACGCCATGCCCTCGGGGTCGAGTCCGTTCGCGGGTTCGTCGAGCACAAGGATCTCGGGATCACCGAGCATCGCCGTGGCAAGGATCAGGCGTTGGCGCATCCCGAGCGAGAAGGTGCCGGTCTTGTGGGCTCCGACCGAACTCAGACCGACCATTCCCAGTACCTGCGCGGCGCGTTGAGTGGGCATACCGATGGCGGCTGCGTAGATCTCGAGGTGCGCCAGCGCTGTCCGCTTGGGATGGAGACTGCCCACGTCGAGGACGGCACCGACGGTTCGCGCCGGGTTGGGCAGCGAACGCATAGGCGCGCCGTTGATCGTGGCCGATCCCGAAGTCGGCGACACCAGCCCGAGGAGCATCCGCAACGTTGTCGTCTTGCCTGAACCGTTGGGGCCGAGAAACCCGGTGATCGAACCTGCCTGGACGTCGAAGCTCAGGTCGTTGACCGCGTGCGCCGCCTTGAACGTCTTCGTCAACCCACGAATCTCGATGGGCGCAGAGAAGGATCCCATTGCGGTGTTCGTCAATGCTGCTCCCGGGTCGGCGGCGAATACGTGATGCGAGCCTACGGCCCGGACAGCTATCTGCGGATGGCCCGGCGTGTCTGCGTTTCGGGGAGGAGTGCGGCATCGTCGGCAGGCATCACGATGAGGTGATCGGTCCACCTGGCGGGCGCGGGTCCGAAGGCTTCGCGCGCGTTCTTGACGACGCCCTTGCCGATGGCCCGGTTACCCGCGCCACCGATGACGGCACCGATCCCGGCGGGAACGAGCTTGCCGAGGATCAGTGCGCTGCGCCTGGCGGCGTACTTGGTCACGAACTTCCGCACGAGGGTGCTGTTCATTCCCTTCATCGTGGGTCCGGGAATCTTGCTCGTGATCGCGGTTCCCCAGTTCTTGGCCGTGATTCCGGTGGCCTTCTGGACGATCTCCATGCCGGATTCGCCGAGGGCGACTGCCAGGACCAGGGCGCGTCGTTGCTGGTGATCCTGCACGGAGATTCCGTGCACTGACGCAATCGCCAACGTCAGCAGCGCCGACGCTTCGAGGAAGAAAGCCGATTCCGCACCGACGGCAGCGATGGACGCGACCGTTCCGACGCCCGGCACCGCGGCCGTGGCACCGACGGCACTGCCGCTTCCGGTCACGGCGAGAATGAACATCTTCTCCATCCGCTCGACGATCTGAGCGGGTGACTCGTCGGGGTGCGCCTTACGGACATGGTTGACGTATTTGGCCACTGCGGGCGCTTGCAGGCGGCTTCCGTTGTCGAGAACGGAAACGAGGACCTTCTCGATACGCCCGCTGTCGTTGTTCGTCGACTTGCTCATTGCTGCCCCTCCACAGTTGTCCTCCTCTGAAGCGAGGTGGACCGTATCTCGAGAATAGGTGAAGTTTTCGGTAGCGGCGGTGATCGCAGGGGCCATAGGCTCGTACGAGACTCGGTTTTCTTCGTGAGTTTTCCCAGGCAGGAGTTCGAGTGTTATGACCGCCACTTCGGAACCTCGTTCGACGACCATCTGGCCGACACTGCGCTACCTCGACGCCCGATCGGCAATCCACTTTCTGGTGAGCACCTTCGGTTTCGTGGAGAAGGCCGTCTACGGAGAGGGGGACGTGGTCGACCACGCCCAACTCGACTGGCCCGGCGGTGGCGGCATCATGCTGGGTTCCCCGCGGACCGATTCGGCGATCGCCGGCCTACCACCCGGAATCGGTTCGGTGTACATCGTGGTGGACGACGCAGACGCCGCCGATGCACTCTACGAACGCGCTGTCGCGGCCGGTGCCACGATCACGCAGGGATTGCGCGACGAAGACTACGGTTCGCGAGGTTTCACCTGCCGTGATCCAGAAGGTGTGTACTGGAGTTTCGGGACGTACGCAGGGGAGTAGCGTCGCCCCGATCTATCTGGTGGCCCAGTGCTGCGCTGGAACCACTTCCGACGGGATGGGCGGATGAGGCGGTGTGCCGTCCCCGAACGGTCGGCCGCCCAACTGTTCGCGGCCGTGTGGTTCGAGCCAGTGCGTCAATTCCGGTCCCTTGGGCACGATTCCGGAGGGATTGATCTCGGAATGCACGATGTAGTAGTGAGCTTTGATCTGTGTGAAGTCGATGGTGTCACCGAATCCGGGAGTCTGGAACAGATCGCGCGCGTAGTCCCACAGCACCGGCATCTCGCTGAGTTTGCTTCTGTTGCACTTGAAGTGGCCGTGATAGACGGGATCGAATCGCGCCAGTGTCGTGAACAGGCGTACGTCAGCTTCGGTGATGGTGTCGCCTACCAGGAAGCGTTGCCGCGCAAGACGTTCGGTGAGCCAATCGAGACGGGCGAACAGCGTGTCGTATGCCTCGTCGTAGGCCTGCTGTGAACCGGCGAACCCGCAGCGGTAGACGCCGTTGTTCACGTCGCGGAACACGTACTCGGCTACTTCGTCGATCTTGTTTCGCAGAGGCTCCGGGTACAGATCCGGTGCACCTTCGCGGTGGTACTTCTTCCACTGCGTCGAGAAGTCGAGGGTGATCTGTGGGTAGTCGTTCGTGACCACCTTGCCCGTGGAGATCTCCACCATGGCGGGTACCGTGATTCCCCTGGGGTAGTCGGGATCTCGGGCGAAGTACGCGTCCTGTAGTCGTGGGATCTTCAGTACCGGATCGACGCCACCGGGATCGAGATCGAAGGTCCAGCTTCGCTTGTCGTGGACCGGACCGCAGATGCCCATCGACAGTACGTCTTCGAGGCCGAGCAGGCGGCGGACGATGATGGCGCGGTTTGCCCAGGGGCAGGCACGCGCCACGATCAACCGGTATCGCCCCGGTTCGACGGGGTAACCGTCGCGACCGTCCTCGGTGATCCGGGTCTGGATGTAGTTGGTGTCGCGCTTGAATTCACGACCCTCTTCGACGAATGTCGGTTCGCTCGCGCCATCTTCCGTACTCATCTGCGGTTCCTCTCGTTCGAGTGTCAACTGGGCAGGTGCACGTGTACCCGAGCGTATGCCCCCAGAACGTCGAATTTGGCTTTACGTGGAAGCGTTGCGCTGATCGCACTGCCCCGACTCGTGCGTAGTTGTGGGATCAATCCCGAATCCAGTGCGTCCTCCGCGGCCAGAAGTGTTACTCCGCAGCCGATTCCGCGCCGGCGGTGCGCTGGGGCTGTCAGGGTCGTGAGATCTGCCACGAAACCTTGGAATTCGGAGTACGCCGCGCATCCGAGTACCTCGTTGTCATCGGTGAGTGCGGTGAACCACCGCGTGCGGGTCTCGAGGTCGGCGGTGGTGCTGTCGTCGGGTGGGCACAGAGCGGCAACGGCGAGGGCGTCGTCGACCTCGTGGGAGATCAACAGTTGTTCCTCTGGTGGTGTCTCGGTGTAGTCGCCGAGGAAAGCGAGGTCGACGGGTCCGGTGATTCGGCCGCCATGATCGCCGGTGATGTCGAGTAGACGCGCAGGTTGTAGTAGCGCTTCGACGGAGATGTCCGTCGTGCGCTCGATGAACCACTGTGGTCCGACAATCGCGCCACCGCCGGCCAGGTCCAGCACGTGGATGTCGGCGCTTACCACTCTGGCGGTGTGTGCTGGTCGCAACGCGGAGTCGCCGAGGCCCAGTTCGCGTGCCCATGCGAGTCGGATGATGTCGAGGTGATGATCGTCCACTCGCTACAGGCTAGTCCGGTTCGAACGGGTTGATCGAGATGGCCGAAGGTCGTATATTCCATGTGGACTATTTCGCGTGGAATAGTCAAGAAATAGTCAAATACGGCTCGTCAGGCACCTGCGGCCTGTCAGGGAGGGGGACTCATGGGTGACGTGTCACTGACGCCTTTGGGAATCACCGTTCTGGGCCTGCTGTCCGAGCGTTCGATGCACCCGTACGAGATGTATCAACTCGCCTCGGTTCGACGGGGCGATCAGCTGGTGAAGATCAAGCCGGGATCGCTCTATCACACGGTCTCCCGGCTGGAGAAGCAGGAATTGCTGGCTTCGATCGGGACCGATCGTGAGGGCAATCGACCGGAACGGACGACGTACGAGATCACCGCCCGAGGCCGTGATGCTCTCGAGCACCAACTACGTGAGATGTTGGCGGTTCCGGTGCGGGAGTATCCGCGGTTGCCGCTCGCGCTCGCCGAAATGCACAACCTCTCCGCATCGACTGCGTGTCAGATGCTTCGGATCCGTCTCGCACACCTCGACAAGACGATTGCGAAATTCGAGGTCGACTACGAAGCGGTGAAGGCCGCGGAAAAACCACGAATCTTCACGGTGGGTGCGGACTACGCCCACGCACTCACGATCGCCGAAAGAGAGTGGATCGGCGCGTTGGTGACAGACATCGAGAGCGGCGAAATGCCCTGGCTCTCACAAGAACTTCTCGACCGGCTGGCCGGCTCCGCAGGCTCGTCCGCACTACCTAAGGACTGAAGATGGAAAAGCAGGTCAATCCCTGGCACGCGCTGTGGGCGCTGTGTATCGGGTTCTTCATGATTCTGGTGGACAGCACCATCGTTGCTGTCGCCAACCCTGCGATCATGGAGGACCTCGGCACCGACATCAACAAGGTCGTCTGGGTCACCAGCGCGTACCTGCTGGCGTACGCGGTGCCGCTGCTCGTCACCGGCCGACTCGGTGACAGGTTCGGACCGAAGAACCTGTACATGATCGGCCTCGTACTGTTCACCGGCGCATCACTGTGGTGTGGTCTGTCCGGCAGCGTCGAGATGCTCATCGTGGCAAGGGCTTTCCAGGGCTTCGGTGCCGCAATGATGACTCCGCAGACCATGGCGGTCATCACGCGCACCTTCGCGCCGAACAAGCGTGGTGCCGCAATGGGCCTGTGGGGCGCCGTTGCCGGCGTTGCGACGCTGGTCGGTCCGCTTGCCGGTGGTGTGTTGGTCGACAATCTCGGCTGGGAATGGATCTTCATCGTCAACGTCCCGGTTGGTGTCATCGCTTTCCTGCTCGCCTGGAAGCTGGTTCCGTCGCTGCCGACGAGCGAGCACAAGTTCGACATCCCCGGCGTGATCCTCAGCGCCGCAGGCATGTTCCTGCTCGTGTTCGGAATCCAGGAAGGCAGTTCGTACGACTGGAACGGATTCGTCTGGAGTCTGATCGGCGCCGGTGTGGTGTTGCTCGCGGTGTTCGTGTTCTACCAGTCGCGCAACAAGAACGAGCCGTTGCTTCCCCTCGAACTCTTCAAGGACCGCAACTTCTCACTCGCCAATGTCGCCATCACCGCGATGGGCTTCGCGATCACGTCGATGGTCCTTCCGCTGATGTTCTACACCCAGGCAGTTCGCGGACTCTCCCCGACGCAGTCGGCGCTCCTCCTCGTTCCGATGGCCGTGCTGACCGGCATCTTTGCCCCGATCATCGGCAAGCTCGTCGACAAGACGCATCCGCGCTACATTGCGGGCACCGGCTTCCTGCTGTTCGCGATCGCCCTGGGCTGGCTGGCACTGGTGATGTCTCCCGACGTCGCGATCTGGGAACTGCTTCTGCCGATCGGTCTGATCGGCTTCGCCAACGCGTGCATCTGGTCTCCGCTCGCGGCCACCGCCACACATAACCTGCCTCCGATGCAGGCGGGCGCGGGCGCCGGCGTCTACAACACCACCAGGCAGGTGGGTGCGGTTCTCGGCAGCGCTGCGATCGGCGCTCTGATCACCGCGCGATTGGCTGCCCAGGGTCTGACCGGCGGTAGTTCCGAAGCCGGGGTGGGTCACCTACCCGAGTTCGTCCGTGAACCGTTCAGCACGGCGATGTCGGAGTCGATCTGGCTGCCCGCAGGTGTGCTGCTCATCGGTTTCGTCGCCTCGGTGTGCTTCGCTCGGCCTCTACGCGGCGACGCCCACGACGACGCGATGGCCGTCAGTGCCGAAGCGCGTCGGGAAACATCACTGCGCGATTGAGATAGTCGCTCGGGTCAAGGGCTCGCTTGATCGCCCACATCGTGGCTATGTCCTCCGCCGAGAGCGCCAGGTCCAGATAGTTGCGTTTGAGCGAGCCCACTCCGTGCTCGGAGCTGACGTTTCCACCGTGATCGCGAACCAGTTCGAGGACGTTGCGGTAGACAGTGTCGGCGTTCGGGCAGTTCAGGACATTGAGGTGGATGTTTCCCTCGGCGATGTGTCCGAAGAGAACGGGGATCGCCTCCGGTGCGCGATTCGCGATCACCGCGGCGGCGTCCTCGGCAAAGGTTGCGAGCGAGTCCAGGGGCAGTGCCGCATCGAATTTCAGTGGGGGACCGAAGAGTCCGACCACTTCGGCGAAGCATTCCCTCGCCGCCCACAAGCGCGTCGAACTTGGGCCGTCGACTGCCACCGACGGAGTTTCCGGCGGGGCGATGCGTTCGAGTGCTTCGGCCAGGCTTTCCATCGGATCGTGAGCCGCGGATACCTCGGCGAGGAGATACCACGCGCGCCCCGTCGGCACTGCCGCGTTCAACCGTCGTGCGGCCAGTTCGAGTCCGCGGCCGTCCAACAATTCCAGTGCGTCGACGCCGTCGAGAGTGCGCAACGTTCGCCCCGCGTCGACGACGTCCTCCAGCCTGTCGAAACCGGTCAGTGTCGTGACCCGGTGTGCCGGCACCTGGCGCAGTTTCAGATCGACTGCCGTGACCACACCAAGAGTTCCTTCGCTGCCCACCCACAGTGCAGGCAGGTTGTATCCGGAATTGTCGGCCAACACTTTCGGTGACCGGCGCATCGTGGTTCCGTCGGGGATCACTACCTCGAGGCCGAGCACCTGTTCGGCCATGTTCCCGTATCGAACCGTGTGCAAGCCACCGGCATTGGTGGAGACCATGCCGCCGATGGTCGCCGTGTCCCGTGACGCTATGTCGACGCCGAATTTCAGGCGGGCGTCGGCCGCAGCGGAATGTACCTGCGCGAGTGTCACTCCCGCGCCGACGGTGATCCGCCTGCCAGCCGCGTCGACTTCACCGATCGTCGTGAGACGTTCGGTGGAGAGCAGGACGTCGTCGTGCTCCGGCACCGCGCCCGCGACCAGGCCGGTTCGTCCGCCCTGAACGGTGACCGGTACACCGTGGGAGCGGCACACGTTCAGCACTGCCGAGACTTCGGCGGTATTTCCGGGTCGGACCAGGGCGCTGGCGTGCCCGCTGTAGCGCCCCGTCTGGTCGGTGGAACGGGTCGCCAACACGTCGGTGTCGTCGACGACGAACCGGTGTCCCACAACGTCCGCGAGCGCATTTCTCAGACCGTCCACCCGACGATCGTAGGCCGGTTCCATGTGGCAGTGTGGCGGCATGACTGCTCCCGAATCGCACCCCACCCGTCTCGAGCGCTTCACCACCGATGGTGGTGCCGAGGTGGCTGTCCTGACGTTCGCGCACGGACCACTCAATCTGTTCGATCAGGCCATGTTCGACGCGGTCATCGCCGACGTTGCAGCGTTGACCGAGAATCCGCCGCGAGCTGTCCTCCTGCGCGCGGAGGGCAAGGTCAACTCGGCCGGCGTCGACGTCCACGTCTTCGACGGACTGAACCCGGAGCAGGGCGCGGAGTTGTGGCGCGAACTGTTCGCCCAGATCTGCCATCCGCTCGAGGCATTGCCGTGCCCGGTGATCTACGCGGCGCACGGGTTGACTCTGACTGCGGCATTCGAGATCTCCTTGGCCTGCGACATCATCCTCGCGGGGCCCAAGGCAAAGTTCGGGCTGGTCGAGACTGTGGTCGGTCTGACGCCGTCTATGGGCGGACCGCAACGCCTGGCCGAGCGCGCCGGTTCCGGACGGGCTCGGGAGTTGGTCATGACCGGCGATCTGTACGACGCCGCAACCCTGCACGCCTGGGGCGTCGTCAATGCAGTCCACGACGACGTCGACGGTGCGGCGCGGTCCCTCGCGACCAGGTTGGCGGACGGACCCACGCGAGCCCACGACGCCACCAAGCAGATCGTGGCGGCGTGGCGTTCCGGCGGCATCGCTCATGCAGATTCGGTGACTCCCGGGGTGTCCGGTGCGCTGTTCGACACCGACGACCTGCGCGGCGCCGTCCGCAGTTTCCTCGACGTCGGCCCGGGTAAGGCCGTCTACTCCGGAAATTAGATATCCGACATTTATCGTCAGAGACCTCCACGAACTGTGATCCACGTCATATAGTCGAAGGGCCGGTGGGTTCGTCAGTGACGTGGAGGTATCGATGCGGTCGACGCTTGTGGAATACCCGTGTTCAAATCTGCTCCTCGCCGACGCCCGCGTCACTCGCGCGGGTGACGGGGTGCTCCGGTACAGCCAACTGGACCCGTCGCTGTCCGAACTCCTCGATATCGCCGTCCATCGGTTCTCTTCACGCATTGCGGTCGAGGAGGTCGACGGCGAGCAGGTCACCTTCGCGGAACTGTGGGCCGAAGCGTCGCGGGTCGCAGGCGGGTTGAAGTCGCGAGGCGTCGAGATCGGCGATCGTGTGGCGATTCGTTTCGCTGCGGGGGTGCGATGGATGGAGGGGTGCCTCGGCGTCATCCTCGCGGGAGGTGTCCCGGTCTCTGTCGGTGTGCACCTGAGTGACGATGCAGCGGACTTCGTCATCGCGGACAGTGGCTCGGTGCTCGTGCTCGATGGTGAACTCCCACAAGGTGTTCCGTTCATCGACGACGGTGCGGCCCCGGACGAGATGGCTATCCTCGCGTACACCGCCGATTCTTCGGGCGAGATGCTGGGCGTCGAGTTGAGTAACGAGAACGTGCTCTCCGCTATCGTCGGTATTCTGCACTCGCGCGACTACGGCGTCGAAGGTGTGCGGAATCTGCTGGTGGACAATGATTTCAAGTCTGTGCGTCAGTTCGTGCACGTGCTCGCGACGCTGGTGGTCGGTGGAACGGTGGTCCTCGCCGGCGACTTCTGGCGCGAGAGTGTGCATACCGTCGACATCGTGACCGGGCGGCCCGAGGACTTGCTCGAGCCACGGTTGCTCACGCTCGGACCGGCGGCGCGTGCCGGTTCGAGGTCGGTGCAGTGGATCGACTGTAGCGGATCGCCGATCACGGCCGAGCAAGAAGCGAAGCTGCTGACGATGTTCCCGGCCGCTCGACATGTGATCGGTTGGGGTAAAACCGAAACCTGTGGGGCCGGTCTCATTCTGCCGGCCGAGTCGGCACCCACACACCTCGGCAGCGTCGGAATCGCCTTCGGCGGAATGGAAGTGGCGTTGTACGGCCCGGACGCGCCGGGTGGTTTCGGTGAGTTGCTGTGCCGCGGGCCGAGTGTCACGCGTCGGTATTGGAATTCGCCGGAAGCGACCTCGCAGAGATTCACCCAGGGGTGGTTCTGCACTCACGACACCGCGCAGATCGACCCCGATGGCTTCGTCCGTATTGTCGAACGCAACGTCGCGTAGTCACGCGAGTATGGTCGACAAACGAGAGGGACATCATGGCGGACGAGGTTCTCACCGAGCGGCGCGGGCGGACGCTGATCATCACCATCAACCGACCCGAGGCGCGCAACGCCATCAACTCGGCGGTCAGTCACGCGTTGGCCGCTGCGGTCGAAGAGCTTGATGCGGACGACGATCTGTCCTTGGCGGTGCTGACAGGTGCAGGCGGAAACTTCTGTGCCGGTATGGATCTGAAGGCATTCGTGGCCGGCGAGAACGTACTCGTGCCGGGACGCGGTCTCGGATTCACGGAAGGGCCCCCGCGCAAGCCGATCATTTCGGCGGTCGAGGGCTTCGCGTTGGCAGGCGGCACGGAACTCGTGCTCGCCACCGACCTGGTGGTGGCGTCGTCCGAAGCGAAGTTCGGTATCCCGGAGGTCAAGCGAGGACTGGTTGCAGGTGGCGGCGGATTGTTGCGCCTGCCCAAGCGGATTCCGTACCAGAAGGCTCTGGAACTGGCCCTGACCGGTGACAGTTTCACCGCCGAGGAGGCATACCGCTACGGCTTCGTGAACACGTTGACCGAGCCGGGCAAGGCGCTCGAAGGCGCACTCGACCTGGCAGATCGAATCACCCGCAACGGACCGCTCGCGGTTGCGGTCACCAAGGAGATCATCGTCAAGGCCGGCGGGTGGTCCGACGACGAAGCTTTCGCGAAGCAATTGCAGGTGATGGCGCCGGTGTTCGCATCCGAAGATGCACGCGAGGGTGCAACGGCGTTCGCAGAGAAGCGTGCCCCGGTCTGGAAGGGGCGCTGAACGGACATGGCTACTCCTGTTGCCGAACTGCACATGCACATCGAGGGTTCGCTGGAACCCGAACAGATCTACCGGCTCGCCGAGCGCAATCGAATGGATCTGCCGTACAAGGACATCGACGATCTGAAGTCGAGGTACGAGTTCACCGACCTGCAGTCGTTCCTCGATCTCTACTTCGCCAACATGGCCGTCCTGCGTACCGCGGAGGATTTTGCCGACCTGACGCGGGCGTATTTCCGTCGGGCGGCTGCCGCCGGAGTCGCGCATGCCGAGTTCTTCTTCAATCCGCAGGCGCACGTAGTCCGTGGTGTTCCGCTGACCGAGGTCCTGGACGGGATCATGGATGCGGTGGCATCGAGTGAGCGCGAGTTCGGGCTCAGCAGTGCGGCAATCGCCGCCATTCTCCGTGATCAGCCGGTCAAGGACGCCGAAGAGATCTTCTCCGAAATCATTCGTTTGCAGGCGCCGATCGTCGGGCTCGGACTCGACTCCGCCGAGGTCGGCAACCCGCCCTCACTGTTCGAAGACGTGTTCGCCCGTGCGCGTGCCGAGGGCTTGCACGTCGTTGCTCACGCCGGTGAGGAGGGACCGCCCGAGTACATCTGGCAGGCGCTCGACATTCTCGGCGCCGAGCGTATCGACCACGGAGTCCGGGCGCTCGAGGACCCTGCCCTCATCGAACGTCTGGTCGACGAGGAGATTCCACTGACGGTCTGCCCGTTGTCGAACGTTCGTCTGCGAGTGTTCGATTCGCTGTCGGATCATCCGCTTCGATCGATGCTCGAGATGGGTTTGATCGTCACGGTCAACTCCGACGACCCGGCCTATTTCGGGGGATACGTCGACGACAACTTCACCGAACTGGGCCGAGCCTTGGGGCTGACCGAGGCCGAGCGCGACACTCTCGCCCGGAACTCGATCAAAGCCTCGTTCGCCAGTGACGCGCGAAAAGCGGAACTGCTGCGGCACTGACCGTCAGTCGCCGAGCACCTGACGTAGGTATTCGTTGTCGAACACTCGATTCGCGTCGTACTTGTCTCGAACGGCGACAAAATCGTCCAGTCGATCGTACGTAGGACGCAGGTCGTCGACGGTCCGGTTGTGCATTTTTCCCCAATGCGGCCGGCCGTCGACGGCGCGCGCGATGGCTTCCACTGCGGCGAAGTATTCGGTTTCAGGTCGGCGGTGGTACTGATGGACTGCGATATAGGCGGTGTCGCGACCGTGAGCGGTCGAAAGCCAGAGGTCGTCGGCGGCAGCAAAACGTACTTCGACGGGGAAAGCGACGTTTGTTCCGGACTTCTTCATCCAGCGATCGATTTCGTGGAGCGTCTCGGTGACGTGTTCGCGGGGAATCGCGTATTCCATCTCCTTGAACTTCACCCGGCGCGAGGACGCGAATACTCGGTAGCTGCGATCGGTGAACTCGCGGGCGCCGAGCAGTCGAGATGACACGTTGTTGATTCTCGGGATCGCGGCCGGTGCCAGGGTGGCGACGCGATTGACACCTTCGAAGAGTGTGTTCGAGAGGAGCTCGTCGTCGACGAACGCGCGGACCTTGCCCACCGGATCGGGTTCGGTATCTCCGGGGAGTCGGGTGTTGCTCTTCGTGAGCACGCGGTCGGTGTGCGGAAACCAGTAGAACTCGAAGTGATCCAGGCCTAGGCGATCGCTCTCGAGGGTGTCCAGTATGTGAGACAGCGTGTCGGGTTCCTCGATTGCGCGGAGCGTGAATCGCGGTACGCAAGCGAGAGTGATCTTCGAAATGATGCCGATTGCACCCAATCCGAGACGCCCTGCTTCGAACAATTCGACATTTTCGTCGGCACTTGCGGTAACGACGGATCCGTCGGCGAGAACGATCTCGATTCCGTGAATCTGTGTGGCGATACCGCCGAATCGGGCGCCGGTTCCGTGCGTGCCGGTGGATGTCGCGCCGGCCAGTGACTGGACGTCGATGTCGCCGAGATTGGCCATCGCATATCCGCGTTGCCACAGGGCGTCGTTGAGGGCGTGAAGGCGAGTGCCTGCAAAAACAGTGACCAGCGCGCCGTCGTCGGTCGGCGTGATCGAATCGATTCCGTTCAGGTTGTCCAGGCTGACGAGGATACCGTCGGTGACCGCGACACCGGTGAACGAATGGCCTGCGCCGACTGCCTTCACACGTTGGCCACGCGCCGCAGCTTCGGCGACCAACGACGAAAGTTCACGGGTATTTGTCGGCGTCGCAAAGCGACGCGGCGAGGCACTTTGAGTACCCGCCCAGTTCTGCCAAGTGTCCGAAGCCATTACGCAATAATGTACTTGGACGGTCGTCCAGGCAAGTATTGCGCGAAGATTTTGTCATTTGCGTTCTACGATCATTGGATGCTGAACAGGCTCCCGGCGGACGAACGCCGCACACAATTGGTCGAGTCCGCTTTGTCGATTGCGGAACAACGCGGTGTCAGTTCTGTGACGGTAAGGGCGGTGGCAGAAGAGGCCGGCGTATCGCTCGGCGTCGTTCATTACTGCTTCGAGAGCAAGGAAGCGCTGATCGCGGCGATGGGTGAAACGCTCATTTTGCAGCTCAGTGCGTCGATGCAGTACGCGTTCGCGCAGGTGCGACACGCGCCGGATCTCAGCGGCGTGCAGGGGCTCAAGGAATTGCTGCATATCGGGTTGACGGGAATGTGGCCCACTATCGAGGCAACGCCGGACAGGCAGTTGTTGACCTACGAAATCACCGCGCAGGCTCTCCGCAGTCGTAATCTCGGCGCTGAACGTGCTGGGGCTGTTGCTTTCGAGCAGTACCGAATCATGGACGAGCTTGCGGTTTCGTTTCTCGAGGAGTGCGCCAAGATTTCCGGCACCGTGTGGACCGAGCCGTTGAGTTCGATTGCGCGCCTGAGTCTTGCCCTTATCGACGGTCTCGTCCTGCGATGGCTGGTCGATCGTGACTCCGACGCGACTATCGCGGAGTTCGGAGAAATGGTTCAGGTGATTGCCAACAAAGCTGTGATCGCGCCCCAGTAAAGGCTCCATCCTGGACATACGTCCAGTATTGGTGATTGACTGGTCGCACGCCGCGACGATTGGATCATCTGTGACCCGGACCCTCGATCGACTCACTGCTGCCACGCGAGAACTCGACCCGCCTCTGGCCGCTCTGGATCTGACCACACTTCGCAGTAATGCAGCCGACCTGGTGCGCCGCGCCGGTGGAACACCAGTGCGAGTGGCGAGCAAATCGGTTCGTTGTCGGACGGTTCTGGCTGAAACTCTCGGCGACACACTGACCGCGTCCGGGGGATTCCGCGGAATCATGGCGTACTCACTGCGAGAGGCTTTGTGGCTGGTCGGGTTGGGCGCACGGGACATCCTGATGGGATACCCGACCGCGGATCGCGGCGCCATCGCGGATCTCGCGGCCGACGACACCGCCCTCGAATCGATCACTTTGATGATCGACGACGATGCACAGTTGGATCTCATTCGTTCGGCGTCGACGGGGGATGCGCCTGTCCGGGTGTGTCTCGACGTCGACGCGTCACTACGGATCGGCCCGATCCATCTGGGCGTAAGACGCTCGCCACTGCGCGAACCTGCCGCGGTCGCCGCACTCGCGGCGCGTGCTCGCCAGCGCGGATTCTCCGTCGTAGGAGTGATGTTCTACGAAGCTCAGATTGCCGGCCTTCCTGACACCAGTGCTCCGATCGGTTGGGTCAAGAAAGCCTCTGCGCGCGAATTGGCGTCCAGAAGGGGCGCTGTGGTCGCGGCCGTCACCGATGCCGTGGGTGCACTCGAGATCGTCAACAGCGGCGGCACGGGGTCGCTGGAGGTCAGCTCGGCCGATCCTGTGGTGACCGAGGTAACAGCAGGCTCCGGGTTGTATGTACCGACCCTGTTCGACCGCTACCGCGCCTTCCGACCCGATCCTGCGCTGTTTTTCGCTCTGTCGGCAGTGCGCAAGCCGACCCCGTCCGTGACGACCCTGTTCGGCGGCGGATACATCGCGTCGGGACCTGCGGGAGCCACCCGCGTTCCGTCGCCGATCTGGCCTGCCGGTCTCAAACTGCTCCGCAACGAAGGTGCAGGCGAAGTTCAGACCCCGGTCACCGGAAAGGAAGCCGGAAACATCGCGATCGGCGACCGGGTATGGTTCCGGCACGCCAAGGCCGGCGAGTTGTGCGAGCGCTTCGACCGCGTGTACGTGGTCGAAGCCGACGGCACCCGAACCTCGGTTCCCACCTACCGCGGCGAAGGGCAATGCTTCGGGTAGGACAGGCTTTGGGTGTGAAAATACTCGGCTAGCTCGTCAACCTCATGAACGCGCCCAGCTCCACCAACCCTGCGGGCGTATTGGGCATGTACTGCGTCAACGCGTGTGATCGGACGATGATCGCGCACCACTTGCCGCGGGAGACAGCAACATTGAGGCGGTTCCGCGACAGCAGGAACGACATTCCTCGCGGGACGTCCTCGACGGCAGAGGCAGCCATCGACACGATTGCCACCGCGGCCTCGCGGCCCTGGAACTTGTCGACGGTGCCGACCTCGACCTCCGTGAGACCGGCCTCGGTGAGATCGCGCTCGACGGTGCCCACCTGTGCGTTGTACGCCGCGACCACGAGAATGTCCGACTGCTCCAGCGGCCTGGTTCCCTCGAACTCGCTCGGGTCGGTCCATGGCGTACCGAGAAGGCCCTGGATCTGGCGAACGATCTCCTGCGACTCTTCCGGAGAGTACGTGGAATTACCGCGGTGATCGACGAACACCGTGTGCACTCCGGCAGCGAGTCCGTCGAGTTTTCTTGCCGCACTCACGGTTTCCTGAGAATGGAGCTTGCCCTCGTACGACAGTGCGGACACGGGCGCACACAGATCCGGGTGCATCCGCCAAGTCTTCTCGAGGAAGTAGCCGAGTTCGGGTGGCAGTGCGCCGTGTCCCTCGGCGAGCCAACCGAGTGCCGATTCGTCGACAGGTTCGGGGTGAGTGCCTTGGCTGACCTGCGGCAGTTGCTGTGGATCGCCCAGTAGCAACAGGTTTCGCGCGGAGATCGCGACGGCTATGGTGTTGGCCAGCGCGAATTGACCTGCCTCGTCGACCACGAGCAAGTCCAAACTGCCGGCGGGAACACGATCTGTGTTCGCGAAGTCCCATGCAGTGCCGCCGATGACGCAGCCGACGCCTTCCGCTTCGGCGATGAAACCGGCGTATTCCTCGGACGCGATGTCCTGCCATTCCGCCGTCTTGCTGCGGCTGCCCTTCTTTGCGACCAGTGCGGGGTCCACGCCGGCTTTCAGAATGCCGCCGAGCATGTTCTCGACCACCGAATGTGATTGTGCCACCACTCCGATTCGCCAATGGTGTTGTTCGATCAGTGTCTTGACGACACGAGCGCCGGTGTAGGTTTTGCCCGTACCCGGAGGACCTTGCACCGCCACGTAGGAATCATCGAGGTCGAGAAGTGCGGCAGTGATGGCGTCCGCGTAGTTGTTGTCGGTGCCGACAGCTGGCAGCGGTGAACCCGAGAGGGTTCTCGGGGTGCTGCGCCTGAGGATGTCGACGGCTGCGATGTGTGGCAGTTCGGGCAGGGTCTCACTGGCGGCGGACGCGGCAGCGGCGATGGACTTCTCCATACGTCCGGTGGGAATCGGGCGACCAGGTGCCAATGCGACTGGGGAATCGATGTATTCGTCACCGCTGAGCAGTTCTTCGACGGTGACCACGTCGAGCCCTTCGGACTTGACGACGGCGGTGACCTTGACGCTGCTGGTGCCGCGCTGGGTGGGGTTCTCGCTTGCAACGGCATCCGGGGAGGGGGTTGCGTAGAGCGCGAAAAGGTCACTGCCCGGGCTCAAAGACGTTCCGGTGCCGAAACTCCCAGTCAACTGGATGTGGCGACGAAACTTCTTCTGCCGCGGGGTGCTCTTGTGCCAGTCTGCTTCGATTTCGGACTGCTCGACCACCATGACGTCGCGGATGTCCACGAGGTCTTCGATCGGTGTGACCAATCGGTCGAAGTGGGCCCACCAGTACGGCTTCCGCTCGCGATTGTGGTATCCCACTGCTGCGGCCAATAGAGCAGCAGCCTGCTGATCGGGGGTGCGTGTCGAACCGGCCTTGTGGCCGGCGAAGTCGCGGAGCGCGATTTCCGATTCGGTGAGTTCTTCGAGTGGAATCTTGATCTGTCCGGTCGGCTCACGAAGTTCGACACCGTGTTCTGCGGCGCGCTCGGCGAGCCAATCACGCAGGCGGAGAGTGGATTCGCAGTCGTACTCGTTGTAGTCGGCGATGCCCTGAAGAAGATCCCTGGCCTGGTCGGCTTGTCCGCCGTCGCGTAATTCGCAGTAGTCGGCATAAGCGACGACCGAGGCGGCGGCGTTGGTCACGTCACCGTCGCGGCCGTGCTCACCCATGTAGAGCGGCTCCAGTTTCTTGATGCTGTACGAGCGTTGCCCGATCCGTAGGCAGGCGCGGACGATCGGATACAGGTCGACGAGCACGTTCTCGCTGAGCAGCGTGTCCACCGTCTGCTCGCCGACACCGTGACGGGCGGCCAAGCGCAACAGCGCCGACTTCTCGTACGCGGCGTAGTGATAGATGTGCATCCCGGGGTGGGCTTCGCGGCGGGCGGTGACGTAGTCGAGGAAGTCGAGGAGCGCTTGGCGCTCACCCTCGCGGTCGTGTGCCCAGAACGGCTTGAACACGTAGTCGTCCGCCGGCCCTTCGACCACGCCGAACAGGTACTCCAACCCCCAGTCGGTGGATCCGTCCTCGGCCCAGAGTGGATCGCCCTCGAAGTCGAAAAAGATGTCACCGGCGTCGGGGACGGGTAGACCGCCGAGCGCCGAGGGCTCGTAGACCTCGAATTCGGCGTCGCCGGATAGTTCCTGGCGGAGTTGAACAGCTGCCTGCGCACGGAGTTTGTCGAGGGTCTCCCGGCGGATTCCCTCAACTGGGCCAGTGCTCGAGGCGAGTTCGTCGATTGTCGTGATCCCCGAGACGATCAGTTGTTCGCGCTGATTGCCGCGGACACCCGCAACCAGCAGGAGGTCCCGATGGCTTTCGACCTCGACGCTGCAGGTGTCACATCGGCCGCAACGCAGGTACCGATCGTCGAGCCACTGGGTTGGTTTTCCCTCGGCGCGGTGCTCGTCGAGGACTCGTTCGAGTTCAGCTCTGCGCGCCGCGAACACCGGTGCGATGTCTCCGATGTCGTGTGACGATGTGCTGCCGTCGCCGAGCAGCAGGTGAACCTGAGCGGAGGCGGCGATTGCATTGCGCTCCAACGCGTCTGCGTACGCGGCGAGTTGGAGGAGCGCCGACACCTTGGCGTGCCGGGAGAGTTTGCTGTCGTAGACGGCGTAGGTGTCGCCTTCGCGGACGAGGAAATCGCAGAACCCGAGGAACCGGCCGTCGAAGAATGTTCCCTGATATATCACGGGAGCGCCTGATCGGGCTGCTTCGACGGTCGCCAGGGTGGCGGCGGTCAATCCCGAGCGTGAGTGTTCCGGGCGCGGCATGATGACGACGCCGTCACCGTGTTGATCGATGAACTTCTGGAGCTGTTCGCGCTCGTGCGAGTCGCCGAGGCTCGACGTTCGCTCGAGCATCGGATCCGCCTCGACGGCCTCGGCCGCGATCAGACCTGTACGGGCGTCGAGTTGCCGCAACAGCGCGAACTCGCACGAGGCAGCAGCAGAGAGGTCGCTGGCGCTGTAGACGATCTGATCATCGAGTAGGAACACAGGGCGATTGTGCCATCGCTCACCGACAAGGCAACCCGCCAGTAATCGCCCACGCGCCGCGGATACCGGTCGCGGAGTGCAGAATGACGATCATGCCCTTCTTCGACGGACGAACCGGTCAGGTGCACTTTCGGCATTGGCCGGCGGCAGGGGGTGCGGTGCCCACGGTGTCATTGGTCTTTCTTCACGGTCTCGGTCAGCACAGCGGTCAGTACCACCGCTTCGCGGGTGCTATGACGGCGTCGGGGATAGACGTGTGGGCGATCGATCACACCGGGCACGGCTTGTCGGAGGGTGATCCGGGGGTTGGCGCTCCGCTGTCCGATCTTGCTGCCGACGCAGCCGCGCTGGCTGACATCGCTTTGGCGGAACTGCCCGACGTCCCGCAGGCGGTGATGGGCCATTCCTTGGGTGCGGTGGCGGCGCTGACGATGCTGGCTCATCGCGACCACGATTTTGCCTCCGCGGTGCTGTGCGGCATTCCGCGCAGCGCGGTCGAGCAACACGGGTGGGCGGAACTCTCCGAAGCCGGGATTCCGGTGTTGGTCGTTCACGGCACCGACGACCGGATCGCGCCGGTCGATCCGGTCCGAGGCTGGGCCCGGACGCTGCGCAACGTCGAGATGCGCGAGTTCGAGGACGCCGGTCACGACCTACTGCACGAGAAGGTTTACGCCAGTGTCACTGGCGTCACCCGTGAATTCCTTCTCGCGCATTCCAGGTAGGCCTCTCAGGCGAGTGCGTCAAGCACCTCTTTCGACGTGACGGGATGCGAGAACATCGGGTAGTCGTAGGTGATCGCGTTCTCGTGTTCGGCGACCGAAGTTCCGGCTACACAATCGGTGAGAGTGATGACCCGGTAGCCGTTCTCGTATCCGGTGCGCATGGTCGATTCGACGCAGCAGTTGGTCAGGAAACCGCCGAGAAGGATCGTGCGAATTCCTTTGCTGCGCAGAATGAAATCGAGGTTGGTACTGGCAAATGTGTCGAGTCCGCGTTTGCCCTCGATGACGATGTCGCCGTCCTTCGGGGTGAGGTCGTCGACGATCGCGGCGCCCCACGAGCCCTTCACGAAAGCCTTGCCGTCGACGACGCCCTTGAGGATTCCGTACGGATGCGAGGTGATTTCGTTGTACCCCTCGGCGAAGGTGATCGGTGCGTGCATCACGGTGACACCCGCCGCGCGGGCCGCATCCACCAGCGCGGCGGTGTTCGCGAGGAGTCCGTTCGATTCCATGACCGGTGCGACGGCCTCGTGGAGGACGCCGCCTTCGGTGGTGAAGTCGTTCTGGTACTCGATGAGCACGACGGCGGTGGTTGCGGGATCCAATTCGAGCTTGTCGGTCATGGTCGGCACCTTCTCTGTTGTGGTCCGGGTCACGAATCAAACTAATTAAACAGTTTGTCAGACAAGCAGGCAAGGGGTGGTAGCGTCGCGGCATGGATACGACTCCGTTGTCGCGCATGCCGCTCAGCCTTGCCGTGTCGGGAAGAATCCGCGCTGCAATACTCGACGGCTCGCTTCCCGTCGGTGAGGCTTTGCCGACCGAACAGGAACTTGCACAGACGTTCTCGGTGGGTCGATCGACGGTCCGTGAGGCACTTCGCGTCCTACAGGCGCAGGGATTGCTGACCGGCGCGGACACAACGTCGACAGCCAGACCTCGGGTGACGCACGAGCATACGGCCGATTCCGCAGCCACCGCCCTCAGTACCGCGTTGCAGGTGGGTGCAGTTCCCCTGGGCGATCTTGTCGAACTACGAGTGCTGCTCGAAGCCGCTGCACTGCGCACAGTCGGTGCGGTGCCAGGCGACGCCAGGGACGCGATCGAGCGGATGCGCGTCGCGACGCTTGCCGACGACTCGGTCGCCTTCCACGACGCAGACGTCGACTTTCACGTTGCGCTTGCCGGAGCGGGCGGGAACAAGGCGTTCGGGTTGGTCATGGCGGTTCTGCGCGACAGCATCGCCGGCTACTTGCTGAGCGAACTCGACGCGCGACAGAACTCGGCAGCCACACTCGGCGCACTGCTGAAAGAACACGAGGGTATCGCCGACGCGATCGAGCGCGGCGCCTCCGACGAGGCTGCCGATTTGGTCGAGCGCCACGTGCGCGGATTCTACGAAGGACGAACGGAATGACCACGAGTATCGATCTGTTGGGCGAACACTTGCAGAAAGCGCTGGGGGACAGGGCCACAACCGATCCCGACCGAATGGGTGCGTACGTCCGGGATCAATCACTGCTCACCGCAGCCGGAAGACCCGCCGCGCTGGTCAAGGCAAAGACGGTCGACGACGTCGTCGCCGTCATGACGGTGGCCCACGAACTCTCCGTTCCGGTGGTGACGCGAGGGGCGGGTACCGGATTGACCGGCGCCGCCAACGCGCTCGACGGATGCATCGTTCTGAGCGTCGCGGGCATGAATCGCATTCTGGAGATCGATCCCGCCGCGCGCACCGCCACGGTGGAGCCCGGAGTGATCAACGGCGACCTCGCCGAAGCTGCTGCACAGCAGGGACTTTGGTACGTACCGGATCCGGGAAGCCGGGCCATCTCGAGTATCGGCGGCAATCTGGCGACAAATGCGGGCGGCATCTGTTGCGCCAAGTACGGCGTCACCGGTGATCACGTCGCGGCCCTGACGGCGGTGCTGGCCGACGGGCGTGTGATCCGTACCGGTGCACGGACGCGCAAAAATGTTGCGGGGCTGGACCTGACACATCTGCTCGTGGGGTCGGAGGGGACTCTGGCGGTCATCGTCGAAGCCACGATGCGTCTGCGTACAGCGCCAACAGTCGCGACCACCGTTGTCGCGTTTTTCGATTCCGCGGAGTCCGCAATCGATGCCGTCCTCGCCGTGTCGGCAGTGGCCGAACCGTGTCAGATGGAGTTGATGGACGACGTCACAATCGGCGCGGTCAATCGCCTGACGAAGATGGGGTTGGACGAATCGGCCGGGGCGATGCTGCTCATCCAGTGCGACGGTAGGTCAGCGGCCGCCGAGGCAGCGGACTGTGCCGCGGCGTGCGAAAGCGTCGGGGCGCGAGAAGTTTTCCACACCGACGATCCGGTGGAAGGTGAAGAGTTCACCGCGGCTCGCCGGATGGCATTACCTGCTCTCGAGGCGTTGGGCACGGTGCTACTCGACGACGTCGCGGTGCCCGTGCCTGCGTTACCGTCCATGCTGGGGTGCATCCGCGAGGCGGCCGAGCGTCACGGTGTCACGATCGGAACCTTCGGTCATGCCGCCGACGGAAATCTCCACCCGACCATCGTGTTCGACGCCGCCGAAGCCGGAGCGCAGGATCGTGCCCGCGGAGCGTTCGACGACATCGTCGCCGGGGCGCTGGCGTTGGGCGGAACGATCAGCGGCGAACATGGTATCGGTGTTCTCAAAGCGCCGTACATGGCAGACATGGTCGGCGAGACCGAACGCGAAATGATGCTCGCAGTGAAGGCCGCATTCGATCCGAAGAACATTCTCAATCCGGGGCGAGGTATCTGAGCGTTTCGTTCGAGCCTCACTCGCCGGAAATTGCGCTACCAGACGAACATGTTGCCGCACGACGCTTTTCGAGTGACGATGGCCGTCATGCAGCTGCTGATGCTCGGAGGAACACGGTTCCTCGGCCGCGCCCTCGTCGACGACGCTCTGGCGCGGGGCTGGGAAGTGACAGTGCTCCATCGGGGGCTCACCGGAGCGCCACCGCTTGATGCGGAGGTCCTGTTCGCGGATCGCACCGATCAGCGAGCGATGGCCGAGGCGCTCGGTGACCGTCGATGGGACTTTGTCGTCGACACGTGGTCGGGTAGCCCTCGGGTGGTCGGTGAGAATGCACGCGTCTTGCGTGGTCACGTCGAACGGTACGCATACATTTCCAGCGGATCCGTCTACCAGTGGGGCTCGCACGTCGACGAGTGCTCACCTGTGGTCGCCGCTTCCGCGACGTCCGACGACGGCAGCGATTACGCGTCCGCCAAACGCGGCGCCGAACTCGCTGTCCTGGAATTCTTCCCGAATGCACTGCTCGCGAGGGCAGGGCTGATCCTCGGACCACACGAGGACATCGGGCGATTGCCGTGGTGGCTGCAGCGCATCGGCGCAGGAGGCCGCGTCGTTGCTCCCGGGGTGCCGACCAGGCCACTGCAATACGTCGATGTTCGTGACATCGCATCTTTTGTCCTGTCCGGACTGGTCGCAGGGATCGGCGGGGCATATGACGTCATCAGCCCGTCCGGGCACACCACAACCTCCGGGCTCCTTCAGGCGTGCGTGGACGCCACCGGTTCGGGCGCGGAATTGGTGTGGATCGACGAGGACAGGCTGGCGGCCGCTGGAGCGCAGCCGTGGACACAACTGCCGTGTTGGGTCCCGCAAAAGGGCGAGTTCGCGGGTTTCCTCGAAGCCGACACCGCCAAGGCAGCGCGGGCCGGGTTGCAGTGCCGTCCCGTCGAAGGCACCGTGCGCGATACCTGGGAGTGGATGCAGCAGGAAACTCTGCCGACCCAGCGGGAGGATCGTGCGGTGCACGGACTGCCTCCGGAGATCGAAAGAGAACTTCTGTCCGCCGGAGACTGAAACGCGTCTGGCCCGGTTCGCATTCGAACCGGGCCAGACGTGTGAAAGACGAGGATCAGGCGTACAGGTCGCTGATCTTGGTCTTGTGAGCTTCGTGAATGATGTTGCGCTTGAGCTTGAGCGTCGGCGTCAGTTCGCCGGTCTCCTGGGTGAAGTCGACCTCGAGGATCGTGTACTTCTTGATCTGCTCGGGGTTGGAGACCTTCTTGTTGGCGTCGGCAACGGCCGAGTCGATCTCGGCGATCAGATCGGCGTTCTTCACCAGATCGGCAATCGCGGTGTTCGCGGGTAGGCCGTTGCGCTCGACCCATCCGGGCAGTGTTTCCGGATCGAGGGTGATCAGTGCACCGATGAACGGCTGACCGTCACCGACGACGAGGCACTGGCTGATCAGAGCGTGCGCGCGCAAAGAGTCCTCGAGGCCTGCCGGTGCGACGTTCTTACCGCCGGCGGTGACGATGATTTCCTTCTTGCGGCCGGTGATCGAGACGTAGCCCTCGTTGTCGATCGATCCGAGGTCGCCGGTGTGGAACCAGCCGTCGACGATGGATTCCGCTGTGGCCTTCTCGTTGTGCCAGTAGCCGGCGAACACTACCGGGCCCTGCAGGAGGAGTTCGCCGTCTTCGGCGACTCTGGCGGCGTGGCCGTTGATCGGCTTGCCGACGGTGCCGACGCGCTGCGCGCTCGAGGTGTTGACGGTGATCGCGGCGCTGGTCTCGGTGAGTCCGTAGCCCTCGTAGATCGGGATGCCGACGCCGCGGAAGTAGTGGCCGAGGCGCGCACCGAGGGCTGCGCCGCCGGAGACTGCACGCTCGCACTCGCCGCCCAGTGCTGCGCGCAGCTTCGAGTAGACGAGCTTGTCGAATACCGCGTGCTTGAGCTTGAGTGCCAGTCCGGGGTCACCCTTTTCGAGGGATTCGCTGTATTCGATGGCCGTGGCAGCAGCCTTGTCAAAGATGCTGCCCTTGCCGCCGTCGACAGCTTTCTGACGAGCCGAGTTGTAGACCTTCTCGAACACGCGGGGCACCGACAGGATGAAGTTGGGCTTGAAGCCGGCGAACTGTTCGAGGAGCGTCGTCAGATCCGACGTGTGGGCGACGGTGACCTTGGCGTCGAAAGCGCCGAAGGAGATCGCTCGCGCGAATACGTGGGCGAGCGGCAGGAACATCAGCGTCTTCTTGCCGGGGACCATCGACTCCGGCATGGCCAGGCGGCAGGCGTTGGACTCGGCGTAGAAGTTGGAGTGCGTCAGCTGAACGCCCTTGGGGCGTCCGGTGGTTCCGGAGGTGTAGATCAGGGTCGCGGGCGAGGCTGCGGTGACCCGGTGACGACGAGTGTGCAGTTCTTCGTCGGTGATTGCGGAACCGCGGCTGGACAACTCGTCGATGGCACCCGACTCGATGACCAGAACTTCGCGGAGGGCTTCTGCGCCGTCGGTGACTTCCTTGTGGGTCTCCGCGTGCTTGGCCGTTTCGACGACCAGAAGTGTCGTCGCGGAATCCTCGAGGATCCACTGCGCCTGGTCAGGGGAGGAGGTCTCGTAGATCGCGACGGTGCATCCGCCGGCAGTCCAGATGGCGTAGTCGAGAACGACCCACTCGTATCGAGTAGCGGACAGGATAGCGACGCGGTCGCCGAGCTCGACACCCGAAGCGATCAGGCCCTTGGCAACTGCGGAGACCTGCTTCGCGAATTCAGCTGCGGTGACATCGACCCATCCACCGTTCGACGGCCTCTTGAACGGCACGAATGTGGGGTCTTCTTCGGCATGACGGAACACGGAGTCGGCCATTGAAACGTTCTCCGGAATTGAGAACGACTGTGGAACTGAGAACTCGCGCACTATTGACCCCTCCAGTGACTACTGACATTTCTGATGTGCATTGCATCACATTAGTCGGCATTTTGCACTGTCGTTACTATTCGGTAGAACTGGTCGGGCGCTGACCTGCAGTTTAGTGTGACCGGCTGTTTACAGGTACTCAGGCGACGTGTTGGAGCGTGCGGCCGTGCACGGACAACCAGCGGCGAATTGCGTAGTCCAATCGGTCCGGATCCACTCCGAGTTGCTCTGCAGTAGCTGCAAGGATCTCCGAGGTGTCTCCCGGCAGTTCGGTGGTGCCGAGTGTTGCGCTGATGAAGGTGTCGGCAGCGGTGCCCAGATCGGTGTGGGGGATTCCCGCCAACATCAACAGGTGCGCCCAGGTCACTTCGGAACCGTCTCCGCATGCGTCGACCCAGGCGTGGTGAACCGCATCGAGTGCGTTGTCGGAATCAGCAGCGGAAAGCAGGTCCTCGACGCTGTTGATCCGCAAGTGATGGAGTTTCTCGGCGACCTGTTGGATGTGACGTGCCTCGATCGGGACACCCGTCGCCGTGTAGCGGCGCTTGTACGAGCCGATCTTGCCTGCCCACTGGTCCGAGCTCCCGGCTTCTTCGAACGTGCGGAGGAGTTCGCGTGCGCCGTCCGTGACGGGTTTGTCTTCGCGGGCTTTCCGGTAGGCGAGGTAGCGATCGACGACGGTCACTTCGCTGTGGCCCGACGTGGACTGAACGGATTCGATGATGCACAGCGCGAGGCTCTGTCGATAAGCGTCTGACGCAACCCAGGCGGACGGGTCGCCCAGGCGGTCACGGCACGCGGCTGCGACGGCGTCGACGGTATCGGTCGAGATGGTCACGGTTCCTCCAGAAAGCCGAATTCTTTTTGTTCCATTTGGGCTATCGGCACCGAGGAGCGAAATGTTGCACACATCACAAATTCTCAGAGATCTCTTGGACTGCGCTCAGGCTCGAGAGGTGGTCTCTCAGGCGAGGAAGGTCAGCACTTCGTCGTCACTGAGTTGATGAAAGTCCTCGAATGCAGCACCGACGCCGCCCAACAGTGCCGGAACGAAGGGGCATATGACGCGATCGGCAGTGCACGCGATCACTCTCATGGCTTCGGGGGAGGCGACGGGTACAGCGACGATCACCGAGGCGGCACCCGCGGTGCGCGCACACCGGCAGGCAACTGCAGCGCTCGCACCTGTGGCCATTCCGTCGTCGACGATCACCGCAGTGCGTCCGTGGAGGGAAACCGGGGTCCGGCCCTCGCGCAGGAGTCGCGCTCGCCGCTCCAATTCGAGTCGTTCGTCGCGTTCGACGGCGACGAGTTCTCTTTTCGAGACGCGAACCGCTGCGATGACGTCGTGATTGAGGACCCGCACGCCGCCCTCACCGATAGCGCCCATCGCCAGTTCCGGGTTGTACGGACTGCCGAGTTTGCGCACCACCACGATGTCCAGCGGAGCGTTCAGTGCCGCCGCCACCTCCGCTGCGACCGGTACTCCGCCGCGCGGGAGTCCGAGAACGACCGGCTTGTCGATACGCAAAGACTCGAGCCGCCCGGCCAGAAATTTGCCGGCGGAAGATCGATCCCGATACTGGGTCACTGCGATGTCCTCGAGAAGCTCGAACCCCGACCTGTTCGACGCTACTCGCTGCAGGTCACCGAGACGAGACCGTGAACCTCCGCAGCGCGAGAGCGGGATTCTTCTCGCGTACTTCGGCGATTCGAGCGGCCGTGACAGCCGCGGTGGCGACCCCAACCTGCTCGCCCAGTGAACACATCACGACGCCCATCGGGTCGACGATCATGCTGGCACCCGCGCCGCCGCGCGCGCTCTGATCCGCCGCTGCGATGTACATCGTGTTCTCGATGGCCCGGGCGCGCACGAGAGTGGTCCAGTGGTCTTCCTTGAGCGGCCCGGGCACCCACTGGGCGGGCAGGAGCAAGACGTCAGCGCCGACGTCGACGATGCGCCGGGTGACTTCCGGGAAACGAAGGTCGTAGCAGGTCTGGAGGCCGAAGGTCAGGCCGTCGCACCCGAAAGTCTGCGGTTCGGTGATGTCGCCCGCACGGATCACGGCCGATTCCTGGTAGCCGAAGGCGTCGTAGAGATGCAGTTTGCGGTAGGTCGCCACCAGTTCGCCGTTGGGGTCCACCGCGACGAGGGTGTTGGAGATTCTGCTCACGTCGTCGATTCGCTCGTTCATTCCTGCCACGAGGAAGATTCCGAACTCCGCGGCGACCGCCGCAAGTGCCGAACCGAATTCGCCGTCCAGGTCCTCCGCGGACTCGATCAGTCGCTCGTCCGTCTTCGGTGCGGTGAACATCGAGTACTCCGGCGCCACGACAACTTTCGCGCCCCGTGCTGCTGCATCGGAAGCCAGTGATCGCAGTGATTCGAGGTTGGCTTTCTTGTCCGTCCCCGGGGCGAATTGGGCAATCGCGACAACGGTCTGGGTGGGGGTGGCTGTGGTGGCTGCGGTCATGCTTCCTACGCTAGGCGAAACCCGCTGGGAGGGTGGATCTGTCGTAAATGCACCCCCGGTATGTCGTCGTGTCTATACTCTATCCGCTAAACTGCTGGTCAAATGAGTGATATTGAGCGTGACCCCGAACCCCCAACATTTGCCGACCTCGACATCGATGATCGGGTACTGAAGGCACTGTCAGACGTGGGCTACGAGTCGCCCTCGCCCATTCAGGCTGCCACCATTCCGCCACTGCTCGAAGGCAAGGACGTCGTCGGTCTCGCACAGACCGGTACCGGCAAGACCGCAGCCTTCGCAGTTCCCGTTCTGTCGCGGATCGACACGTCGATCAAGCAGACCCAGGCGCTGGTGCTTGCTCCCACGCGTGAGCTGGCGCTTCAGGTTGCCGAGGCATTCGGCAAGTACTCCGCCCACATCCCCGGACTCAACGTCCTGCCGATCTACGGTGGCCAGAGCTACGGCGTCCAGCTGTCCGGCCTGCGCCGTGGTGCGCACGTTGTCGTCGGTACCCCGGGTCGTGTCATCGACCATCTCGAAAAGGGCACCCTGGACCTGACCAATCTCAAGTACCTCGTTCTCGACGAGGCCGACGAGATGCTCAAGATGGGTTTCCAGGAGGACGTCGAGCGCATCCTCCGCGACACCCCCGGCGACAAGCAGGTTGCCCTGTTCTCGGCAACGATGCCCGGCTCGATTCGCCGGATCTCGAAGCAATACCTGAACAATCCGGTCGAGATCACCGTCAAGTCCAAGACGTCGACCGCCTCGAACATCACGCAGCGCTACATTCAGGTTGCTCATCAGCGCAAGCTCGATGCACTGACCCGAGTCCTCGAGGTCGAGGCTTTCGAGGCGATGATCATCTTCGTCCGTACCAAGCAGGCCACCGAAGACCTGGCGGAGAAGCTGCGCGCCCGCGGGCACTCGGCTGCCGCGATCAACGGCGACATCGTCCAGGCACAGCGTGAGCGGACCATCGGTCAGCTCAAGAACGGCGCCCTCGACATCCTCGTCGCGACCGACGTTGCTGCTCGAGGCCTCGACGTGGATCGAATCTCCCACGTCGTCAACTACGACATCCCCCATGACACGGAGTCGTACGTTCACCGCATCGGTCGTACCGGTCGCGCCGGTCGTCAGGGTGACGCGCTGCTGTTCGTCGCTCCGCGTGAGCGTCATCTGCTCAAGTCCATCGAGAAGGCGACGCGTCAGCCGCTTGCGGAGATGCAGCTTCCCAGTGTCGACGACGTCAATGCCCAGCGTGTGACCAAGTTCGGTGACTCCATCACCGAGAGCTTGGCATCGGAGAATCTCGCGATGTTCCGCAAGATGATCGAGGACTACGACCAGGAACATGACGTTCCGCTCATCGACATCGCTGCCGCCCTGGCACTGCAGTCGCGCGACGGTGAGGCATTCCTGCTGGCTCCCGAGCCGCCGGCACCGCCGCGTCGTGAGCGTGAGCCCCGTGAACCTCGTCCCCCTCGCCGTTTCGACGACGGCCCGGCTCCTCGCTCGCGTGGACCCGAGGGTCAGGAATTGGCCGCGTACCGCATCGCAGTCGGCAAGCGTCACCGCGTCGTGCCGGGTGCCATCGTCGGTGCCATCGCCAATGAGGGCGGGCTTCGTCGAAGCGACTTCGGGCACATCAGCATTCGCCCGGATCACAGCATTGTCGAGCTGCCGGCCGACCTCTCCAACGAGACTCTCGAAGCTCTGCGTCGCACACGCATCTCCGGAGTTCTGATCCAGCTGCAGCCTGATTTCGGCCCGCCGCAGGGACGTCCGAGTGGGCGTGGCGACCGTGGTGGCCGCGATGATCGCGGTGGACGTGACGACCGCCGTGGTGGCGGACGCGAACGCTACAACGACTGACGTACAGCTTCAACGTCTTGACATAAAGACTGAAACAGGCGCTGACCTCCGTGAGGAGGTCAGCGCCTGTTTTTGTGGGGCGGCGGCAGGGGCGGGCAGTATCAGATCGGCGTCGGTTCGAGAGCGCTGTTCTTCCTGGCGTTGGTGTCGAACTGCGTGCGGTACAACTCGGCGTAGCGACCACCGCGTGCAAGCAGATCCTCATGATTGCCGCGCTCGATGATCCGGCCTGCCTCGATGACAAGGATCAGGTCGGCTGCCCGGATCGTGGACAAACGGTGTGCGATCACCACAGCAGTCCGCCCGGCGAGTGCTTCGCCGAGTGCTTCCTGAACCGCGGCTTCCGACGTCGAGTCGAGATGCGCGGTGGCCTCGTCCAGGATGACGACGCGAGGCTGGGCCAGGAGCAGTCGTGCGATGGTCAGGCGTTGACGCTCACCGCCTGAGAGGCGGTATCCGCGTTCACCCACCACTGTCTCCAATCCGTCGGGTAGCGACGCAACCAGGTCGGTGAGCCGTGCTCGCTCCAGGACCTCACGCAGATCTTCTTCGGTGGCATCCGGTCGCGCGAGGAGCAGGTTGGATCGAAGGCTCTCGTGGAACAGGTGCCCGTCCTGCGTGACCATGCCGACGGTCTCACGGATGGAATCGGAACTGAGGTCTCGGACGTCGACGCCGCCCAGCTCGACCGATCCGGAGTCGATGTCGTAAAGGCGCGGAATCATCTGCGCCACGGTCGACTTTCCGGCTCCGGATGTGCCGACCAGGGCAATCATCTGTCCCGCCTCGGTGCGGAACGAGAGGTCGTGCAGCACGTCCTCGCCGCCGCGGGTGTCGAGTATCGCGACCTCCTCCAGCGAAGCGAGTGACACCTTGTCGGCAGACGGGTAAGCAAAAGTGACGTTCTTGAACTCGACGGATACCGGGCCCTCCGGCACCTTGCGTGCATCGGGCTTCTCGGTGATGAGCGGTGCCAGATCGAGAATCTCGAATACGCGCTCGAAGCTGACCAGAGCGCTCATGATGTCCACCCGGGCGCTGGCCAGTGCGGTCAACGGCGAGTACAGCCTCGTGAGCAGTAGCGCCATCGCGACGACGGAGCCTGCGTCCAACTGACCGCGCAGCGCGTAGAAGCCGCCGAGGCCGTAGACGAGGGCAAGGGCAAGCGCGGAGACCAGCGTCAGTGCTGTGACGAAGACGGACTGCAGCATCGCGGTCCGGACTCCGATGTTGCGCACACGCCTGGCACGAACCGCGAACTCCGCAGACTCTTGCGAAGGGCGACCGAACAGCTTGACCAGAGTCGCGCCGGGAGCGGAGAACCGTTCCGTCATCTGGGTGCTCATCATCGAATTATGGTTGGCAGCTTCACGATTGAGTGCCGCGAGTTTTGCGCCCATCCGCCGTGCGGGGATCACGAAGATGGGGAGAAGTACCAACGCGAGCACGGTGATCTGCCACGAGATCCCGAGCATGACGATCAGCGTGATCACCAGCGTGACCAGATTGCTGACCACTCCGGACAATGTGTCGCTGAAGGCGCGCTGAGCGCCGATGACGTCGTTGTTGAGACGGCTGACGAGCGCTCCGGTTCGAGTTCTGGTGAAGAACGCGATCGGCATCTTCTGGACGTGATCGAAGACGGTGGTGCGCAGATGCAGGATCAGATCTTCACCGATGCTGGCCGAGAGCCACCGGGTCAGCAGGCCCAGAGCGGCTTCGAGAATTGCGACCAATGCGATCAGGGCGGCAAGTTTGACGACCACGTCGACGGCGTCGCCGCCGACTATCGCGTTGACCACGCGCCCGGCGAGGACAGGTGTTGCCACGGCAAGCGCAGCCGTGACGACGCTCAGTGCGAGGTACCAGCTGAGATTGCGTTTCTGCGGGACTGCGAACGTCGCGATCCGCTTCAGTGTCGCCTTCGAGAACGGGCGCCGATCTTCTTGTGCGTGCATCGCGTTGTACATCGCGTTCCACGCGGTGACTTCCATGCTCATGACTTCGCCCCTCCGGTCGCCGGCCACGAAGATTACGCGGCCGGTACGACACGAAGGTAGAACCTAAACCAAACTTCAGGTCAAGTGCGGCCTCAGCGGGCGACGTCGACCACCACTCGCGGAGGATCGCTGAGCGTCGTCACCGTGAACGGCTGCTTCTCGGTCACCCCGATGAACGACTGCGTGACTCCTTCGAACACGTTCGACCCGTTGACCTCGGTCACGACTCCGCCGACGCCGGGAATCGGGTTGGGGCCGGAGTACTGTTCGACTCCGCTGTCGAAGGGATAGGCGGAACCGTCGATCAGGACCTGGATCACTGCGGCGCCCTGGATGTCCACGGGCTTTCCGCTGCCTTCCTGCGTGGCCGCGTCGACGTACTTGACGCGCCATCCGGGTGTGCCGGTGCCGCCCATCTCGTAGACGACGCGATCGAATCCGTCGTGCTCGCCCACGCGGACGTCGACGACGGTGAGCTTGGATTCGGTGCCCGCTGCCGATGTCTTGTCGGAGCTGTCTGTCGGGACTGGTTCTGTGGTCGACGCTGCGGCGCTCGAAGTCGAGGTGACGGCCGAGGTGGCTGCCGTGGGAGTGGTCTCCGCGTCCTGCGAACAGGCAGTCAGGCTCACGCCCACTGCGATGGCAGCGACAGCGGCAAATGATCTCGTCCGGTTCGTTGTCATGACTCGATCGTAGGGCTCGCGTTATCGGGTTCCGCGGCGGCGGTGCCCGGAGTTACCTAACCGATATCGCCGTCGATGTAGAGCCACTTGCCGTCAGTTCGCGCAAATCGACTGCGTTCGTGGAGCATTCCCCGCTCGCGCCCGAATGCGTAGTGAGCGCGAAATTCAACGACGCCGTCGGGATCGAACAGGCCGCCTCGATCGGTGTCCAGGATCTCCAACCGGAGCCATTTCTGGTTGGGATCGAGATCGAGTTCGGTGGGTCGATTGTCGGGATGCCAAGTCCGCGTGAGGTATTCGTCGTCAATTACGACGAAAGCCGTGTAACGCGAACGCATCAGGGTTTCGGCGGTCGGGGCATGCGCCGCCCCACTGATGTACTTGCCGCAGCACTCGACCAACTCGTTGCCGCTGCCGCACGGGCACGGATCGTTCGGTCGGGGTGTAGTGGGGCGGCTCGAGGTCACCGCCCCATTACAGCACGGGTTCTCAGACCAGCTTGTGTTCGCGGTTCTCCCAGTACGGTTTGCGGAGGTCGCGTTTGAGGATCTTTCCGGTGGGATTGCGAGGAAGGATCTCGACGACGTCGATACTCGTCGGGCACTTGAACTTTGCGAGACGTTCTTGTGTGTAGGTGATCAGTTCGTTTTCGTCGATCTGCGCATCGGCGGTGAGAACCACGACGGCCTTGACGGTTTCACCCCAGCGGTCGTCGGGAACACCGATGACCGCGACCTCCGCGATTGCCGGATGCTCCACCAATACGCGTTCGATCTCGGGGGAGTAGACGTTCTCGCCGCCGGTGATGATCATGTCCTTGAGACGGTCCTCGATGAACACGAAGCCGCCGGAGTCGGCGCGGCCCATGTCGCCACTGCGCAACCATCCGTCAGGTGTGATGGTTTCGGCCGTCGCCTCGGGCTTGCCCAGATATCCGGGTGTGCACTGCTCGGATCGCCACCACAGTTCGCCGGTTGTACCGGTGGGCACGTCCTCGAGCGTGACGGGGTCGACGACGCGCATCTCGACGCCGGGAATCGCTGTACCGGCCGACGCCATGCGCTCCATCTGCGACTCGTCGCGGTGGACGTCCGGCATCAACGCAGTAATGACACCTGCCATTTCGGTCATACCGTAGACCTGGACGAACTCGGTGTCCGGCCAAGCCTCGAGTGCTGCTCGTAACAACGGAAGGGGCATGGGGGCGGCGCCGTACGTAATGCGTTTGAATGCCTTGAAGGCGGCGACCGCCTGCTCGCCTGCGGCGAGGACTCCGGCAATGACCGGTGGGACGAGAAAGGCGATGTTGGCTCCGGCGGCGAGACCGGCGAAGATCGACGGTCCGTCGGCTTCTCTCGTGAAGTAACAGCGCCCACCGGTGTGAATTGCCATGATGGCGTAGCACGTTCCGCCGACGTGGAACATCGGCATCGCGATCAAGAATCGGTGATCCTCGTGGGCCGGCAGGATTTCGAGGACATTATTGCTGTGCGCGAACAGGTTTCGATGCGTGAGCTGGACACCTTTGGGGCGACCGGTCGTCCCGGAACTGTAGAGAACAAGAGCGGTGGCATCGGGGCTCACCTCGGGGCGGGAGTGCAGTGGTGTGACCTCGTCGATCCACGGTTCGAACTCGTCGTGTTCACCGCCGACGGCGAAGATCGATTCGACGGCCGTCAATCGGTCGCGCATGGCGACGATCTGGGGCAGGAGATCGCTGCCGACGAACAGAATGCGAGCGCTACAGTCCGCGAGGACGTAATCCAGCTCCTCGCCCGAAAGTCGCCAGTTGGGAATGACATTCGCGGCGCCGAGCAGTGAGGCGGCGTAGGTGACTTCGAGGCAGGACAGATGATTCTTGTCGACGAACGCGACAGTGTCGCCGGCGCCGATGCCGGATTCGGCGAGGGCGGCGGCGATACGCAAGATGCGGTCCCGCCACTGTGCCCACGTGTACTCGGTCCCTTGGAAGGTCATCGCTGCTTGATCAGGCTTGACCGTCGCCCAGTGCTCTAGCCGATCGAAAATGATTCCAGCGGTGGCGTCGGACATTCGGCCGCCTCTCTCGTGTGATTGGTGTCACAAGGTTAGTGTGCGCCCGCCATTCATATCGCTGTTTCTCGCCAATGCACGCCCCTGGGATGGCCGTCAATTCTCAGACCCTGATCGGCTCGGCCGTGGATATCAGGGTGGTCCCCGATGGCGGGCGGGCCCCACACCCGACAGGATGGAACCAACCATTGCGGGCGTCCGTGTTTTCACGGGCGCCCGTCACGCCCGCAAAGTAGCACCGAAGTGAACAGGAAAGGCGATCATGAGTTCGCACGCCCAGGATGTCGCGGCCCGCGCAGTCGGCCTGTCCAAGACCTACGGCACCGGAGATACGCAGGTGCACGCCCTCAGTTCGGTGTCCGCAGATTTTTCCCGCGGTGAGTTCACGGCGATCATGGGGCCATCCGGTTCCGGCAAGTCGACGCTGATGCATTGCCTCGCCGGTCTGGATTCCGCCAGTTCGGGTTCTGTCCTCATCGGCGACACGGAACTCACGACGCTCTCCGACAAACAGATGACGCAACTACGACGCGACCGCATCGGATTCGTCTTTCAGGCGTTCAACCTGGTGCCGACGCTGACGGCGCTCGAGAACATCACGTTGCCGCTCGACATCGCAGGACGCAAAGCGGATCAGACCTGGCTGGACAGCGTCCTGACCAAGCTGGGGCTCGGGGATCGGCTCGATCATCGGCCCGGCGAGTTGTCGGGCGGTCAGCAGCAGCGTGTGGCGTGTGCGCGTGCGCTGGCGGGTCAGCCGGAGATCATCTTCGGCGACGAGCCGACCGGAAACCTCGATTCGAAGTCCTCCGGGGAGGTGCTCTCGATCCTGCGCGCAGCGGTCGACGAGTTCAATCAGACCGTGGTGATCGTGACGCACGATCCGCGGGCAGCGGCGTATGCCGATCGGGTGGTATTCCTCGCGGACGGCAAGATCGTCGACGAATTGCGCGAGCCGACGGCGGATTCGGTCCTCGACCGGATGAAGCGTCTGGACGCTCCGCAGGCGGTCGTGAACGTGGAAGCCGGGGCTTGAGCACATGGCTTCGGTAAGCAACTCGCCTATGCGCAAGGTTTCCCTGCGCAACTTGGCGGCACACAAAGTGCGACTTGCGCTGACGGTTCTCTCAGTGGTGCTGGGCACGGCCTTTGTCGCGGGGTCGTTCGTTTTCACCGACACCCTCCAGAAGACTTTCGATTCGATTTTCGAGAACACCGCCCAGGGCGTCGACGTCCGGGTATCGATGGAAGACCGCAACACCAGCGGCGTTCCAGTGGAGGACGTCGACAAACTTGCGGCGGTCGACGGCGTCCGGGCGGTAGCCCCGGCCGTCAGCGGACAAATCGTCCTGATCAATGCAGACGGCGGTGCTGTTCAGACCGGCGGCGCGCCGAGTATCGGTCAGTCCTACCTACCGCCGGGCCAGGCGATTGCAGAACCCGACACTTTCGTCGAGGGCGCGCCTCCGACACAGACCGGCCAGGTCGCGCTGAACACCAGCGCCGCCGAGCGAGCCGGACTGAAGGTGGGGGACTCCGCCAAGGTTCTGGCACCGGCCCGCGGAATCGTGGACGTGACGCTGTCCGGCATCTACGAAGGTGCCGGTAGCGACACCGGTGGATTCATCGGTGCGCTCTTCACCGACGAACAGGCACGAGGACTCTTCACCGACGGTCGGCACGTCGAATACATCGACGTTGCGGGCGCCGGGGTCTCGCAGACGGAACTGCAGCAACGCGTCGAGCAGGTATTCCCTGATCTCAAGGTGCAGACCGGTGACCAGGTTCGTGAGGAGACCAAGGCCGAGGTCGACTCGGCGCTGAGCTTCATCAACTACTTCCTGTTGGCGTTCGGTGCGATTGCTCTGCTCGTCGGAACGTTCATCATCTACAACACCTTCTCGATGATCGTGGCGCAGCGCCTTCGTGAGCTGGCACTGCTGCGTGCAATCGGTGCCAGCCGAGCGCAGGTCGGCCGTTCCGTGGTCACCGAGGCGCTCGTGGTCGGACTCATCGGCAGCATCATCGGTCTGCTCGGCGGTATCGGTCTCGCCTACGGATTGCGCAGTCTGCTCAACACATTCGATGTCGGTCTGCCGGAAGGCCCGCTCCAGGTGGGTGCCCGCACGATCATCGTCGCGTTGGTGGTCGGCGTCGTCGTCACGACGCTCAGTGCGTACGCCCCGGCTCGTCGTGCGTCGAAGATCCCACCTGTGGCGGCCATGCGTGAGGAGTTCGCCTCTACCGGTGACTCACTGCGAGTGCGGACGCTGATCGGTGCGATCCTCGGCGTGGTCGGTGTGGCACTGCTCGTGTTCGGCTCTCGCGGTACCGGCGGCGGCGCCGCTCTGATAGTCGGACTCGGCGCGTTCTCGTTGATCATCGCGGTTCTTCTCGGTGCTCCGGCACTGTCGCGGCCGATCGTCGGTGCGCTCGGTGCCGTGTTCGCCAAGCCGTTCGGCGCCATCGGCCGATTGGCTCGTACCAACGCGGTGCGCAATCCCCGTCGCACGGCCGCAACGGCATTCGCACTGACTCTCGGCCTGATGCTGGTGACGGTCATCGGAGTGTTCGGATCTTCGGCCAAGGCGAGCATCAATGCCCTGGTGGACGTGGGTGTCTCGGCCGACTACATCCTGACCGGTCCCAACGCGATCGGTGTGCCGCGCGGTGCGGCCGACGCCGTCCGACAGGTGCCCGATGTGCAGAGCGCGACGTCCTTGCATGGAGTGCGCGCGAAGGTCGACGGTGAGGACGAGCAGGGCGCTTCGTTCGACGGCCCGATCGAAGGCGTGCTCGAGTACAAGATCCTCGAGGGCACGGTCGATCTGACCGGTAACAACATGCTTGTCTCGAAGTCGACTGCGGACGACAAGGGGTGGACTGTCGGCTCGACTCAGACGCTGACCGGTCCCGGCGGCGTCGAGTACCAGACCGTTGTCGCGGGAGTGTTCGAGGACAACCAACTGATCGGTTCGTGGATCGTCTCGGACGAGGCGTACCGGAAGCTGATGCCGGCGGAGAGCCTGCCGGACTTCGTGGTTCTGGTGAAGGCGAAGCCGGGGGCGGATCTGACGACGCTGCGTTCCGAACTCGAAACTGCGACGGAGAAGTACGTTGTCGTCCAGGTGCAGGATCGCGAGGAGTTCAAGGGAACTCAGGGCCAGCAGATCAACACGTTGTTGGCGATCCTCTACGGTCTCCTGGCACTCGCGGTCGTGATCGCGATCCTCGGCATCATCAACACGTTGGCACTCTCGGTGGTCGAGCGGCGACGAGAAATCGGAATGCTGCGAGCTGTCGGCATGCAGCGAGGACAGATGCGACGCACGATCTACCTTGAATCGGTGCTCATCGCGGTGTACGGCGCGGCAGTCGGAGTTGTTCTCGGCATCGCGTTCGGGTGGGCGTTCGTCAGCACTCTCGCGGATCAGGGCCTCGACAAGATCACGATCCCGTGGGGTCAGGTAGTCGGAATGCTGATCGGCTCCGGTGTAGTCGGAGTCTTGGCGGCGCTGTGGCCGGCCAACAGAGCGGCCAAGACGAAGCCGCTGGAGGCGATTGCGGACATGTAGGGCCTTCGGCCCGTGCGCACTTTTGGTAGCGGTAACAGCCGAAAGTGCGCACGGTACCGTTGCCGCATGAGCACCCTTCAAGAAGTCGGCGAACGTGAATCCTGGCGCTGCTGGCTGTGTGACGAAACGGTCGATCCGGACATGTCCGTCAACGATCCGCGCGGACCGAGTATCGACAGCATCAACACCGCAAAAAAGGGTGGCAAGACCAAAGGTGGCGTCGAACGCTTGGCACACCGCGCATGCAACACCAAGAAGGGTGCGGTCAAACCTGTTGTGGAATGGCCGGATCGGTTGTTCGTCGTGGATCCCGCTCCGATCATCGGGGTCGTGGAGCAACTCGAGCGAAAGGGTGGCCGCGTCGCCGTCGCTCGCTGCCCCGGCAAGGACGACGCCCAGGAAGCGTCGGACTGGTTGATCGATCGGTTGTCGCGGCTGGCTCCATCGCTGAAAGTCGAAACGAGCATCGACGCTGCGGGCGGGGGTTACTTGTTGGTCCTCAAAACCGTGTAGGGAGTCGGCCCTGAGTGCCGTTTTTTGCGGTACCTGTTCCGCCTCCAGAGTCGTCGGGGTACGGTCAAACCGAACATGAATCCGGTTTCGAGTGCGAAGGAATCCCGATGAACCTGGCATTGACCGACGAGGAACTAGCGTTCCGCGACGAGATGCGGACGTTCTTCCGTACGCAAATCCCCGCGGACATCAGGGAGGCGTACGCCCACGGTGAGGAGTTGGGGCGCGACCGTATGGTCGAGGCGCAGCAGATCCTCAACGCTCACGGTCTGGCGGTACCGCACTGGCCGGTCGAGTGGGGAGGCAAGGACTGGACTCCGGTCCAGCACAACATCTGGCTCGACGAACTTCAGCTCGCGTCGGTCCCCGAACCGTTGGCGTTCAATGCCAACATGGTCGGTCCGGTCATCGCAGCCTTCGGCTCGCAGGAGCAGAAGGAGAAGTTCCTTCCGGCGACTGCGAACCTCGACATCTGGTGGTGCCAGGGATTCTCCGAACCCGAGGCCGGCTCCGACCTCGCTTCGCTCAAGACTCGTGCGGTCCGCGACGGAGACGACTGGGTCATCAACGGCCAGAAGACGTGGACGACGCTGGGACAGTACGCTGACTGGATCTTCTGCCTCGTGCGTACCAACCCCGATGCGCCCAAGCGTCAGGCGGGCATCTCGTTCATCCTCGTCGACCTGAAGACGCCTGGCGTCACGGTCCGCCCGATCAAGCTGATCGACGGCGGCTACGAGGTCAACGAAGTGTTCTTCGAGGACGTCCGCGTCCCGGGAGAGAACCTGGTCGGTGAAGAGAACCAGGGCTGGGGTTACGCCAAATTCCTGCTCGGCAACGAGCGCACGGGTGTCACGCGCGTCGGTTTTTCGAAGGTTCGTCTCGCGCAGGCCAAGGCTCGCGCTGCCGAGGTCAAGGTCGGCAACGGAACACTGCTCGAAGATCCGCTCTTCGCTGCCCGACTCGCCGAACTCGAAAATGAATTGCTTGCCCTCGAGCTCACTCAGCTCCGAGTGGTCGCCAGTTCTGCTGACGGACAGCCGAATCCGGCGTCGTCGCTGCTGAAGCTTCGCGGTTCCGAATTGCAGCAGGCGAGTGTCGAACTGCTGATGGACGTGGCCGGCCCCGATTCACTGCCGTACGACGCGGGTAGCGACATCGCCTCCGCGAGCTGGGCGCAGCTCACTGCCCCGACGTACTTGAACTACCGCAAGGTATCCATCTACAGCGGATCGAGCGAAGTGCAGCGCAGCATCATCGCTTCCTCGATCCTCGGATTGTGAGGCGTGGCATGGACTTCGAACTCAACGACGAGCAGAAACTTCTCCGCGACACCACCAAGGATCTCCTCGCGCGCAGCTACGACGCCGAGAAGCGCAATGCGATCATCGACTCCGATCCCGGATGGAGCCCGCAGGTCTGGAAGCAGCTGGCCGAGGTCGGCTTGCTTGGCCTGACGTTCTCCGAGGACGACGGCGGCATGGACGCGGGTCCGGTGGAAACCGGCGCGGTCATGACCGAGATCGGTCGACGCTTGGCCCCTGAGCCGGTACTCGACGCGGTCGTGACGCCGGGCGGACTCATCTCCGAAGGCGGCAGCCAAGAGCAGCGGTCGTCGATTCTTCCCGGTGTTGCCGAAGGCGTCACGTTCCTGGCGTTCGCCGATCAAGAACCCGGAATCCGTTGGCCGGCAACCGAACGTGCTACGACCGCGGCGCAGGTCGACGGCGGCTGGACCGTGACCGGGATCAAGAATCCCGTCGGGCACGGCGCGACGGCGGACATCCTCGTCGTGAGCGCTGCGCTCCCCAGCGGTGGCGTCGGACTGTTCCTCGTCAAGAGCGATGCCTCCGGTTTGGTGCGCAAGTCTTACGCCACTCACGACGGTTTGCGCGGTGCGCAGATCGAGTTCACCGACACTCCGGCCGAAGCGCTCGGTGAGGGCGGCGACGCTTCCGCTCTGATTCAAGCCGCGCAGATCCGTGAGCAGGCTGCTCTGTGTGCCGAGGCTGTCGGAGCGATGGAAGAGGCGCTGCGACTGACCACCGAATACCTCAAGACGCGTAAGCAATTCGGTGTTCCGCTCGCGAAGTTCCAGACGCTGACGCACCGCGCTGCCGACCTGTACGTCTCGCTCGAGTTGGCGCGCAGTATGAGTCTCTACGCGACGATGTCCCTTGCCGACGGCGTCGTCGATCCCGTGATCGCTTCGCGGGTGAAGTTGCAGATCGGGCGTTCGGCTCGGCTCATCGGTCAGGAAGCAATTCAGATGCACGGTGGCATCGGTATGACCGCCGAATACCCGGTGGGTCATTACGTGAGCCGACTCGTTGCGATCGAGCACACGCTCGGTAGCACCGAAGACCACCTTCGGGTGTTGGCTGCCGGTGTGGCTGATCACGAGATGGTCAGCGTGGTCTGACCTTTCACGACTCAGGTAGGGGGTCGCACTCCGTTAGCGGGGCGCGGCCCCCTCGCCGTTCAGTGGTGATTGCGCAATACATTCAAGCGGAGACGGCGCTGCTCGATATTGACGGCGCTGTCGGTGAACGCTTGTTTCCATCCGACGTCACCCGTCCGGGACGCCGCGTCTTGCAGAAGCGGAATCGCTTCGAAAGGGAAGCTCGCCTGCACACTTCGTAGGGTGGAGAAGTGACTGTGACGCGAGTGGATGCCTAAGTCCTCGCCCGTCGCAGCATGCTCCATCGCTTCGTTTTCCAAGGCATTCAACAATTTTTCGGCGACGGCCAGTGGCCACGGGCGGTCGATGCCGTCGAGTAGCGCGCTGCCGTCGACTCCCAGAAGGTACTCGTCCGCGTGTCCGGCGACGATGTACTCGACGCGCTCGCGCGGGTCCGCGATGGCAACGATTCTCCGGTCCGTCGTGCGCCCGTCCCGCTCCAGAAAAGCCGACGCCCACGCGGTGTTCTTCTGGAGAACGGTTGCCGCAGTCCATGATTCGATCATCACGTCGCGCCACTGCTTCTCTACGGGGATGGTGAGGGCGCCGCGTGCCGACCCGGCCATCGATTCCCACAGTGCCAGCGGAGTGGCGGTCACAACTTGACGCAACCACCAGCGCCGGATGCCTTTGTTCTTGTAGTGGACGTCTTCGATGCCGTCTCGGAATGCGAGGTCGTCGAGCGAACCCGGCAATCGGACGGCCAGGCGGGGTCGCAACGGCTTCGTCTCGAGCCGCACCCACGACTGAGCGCGAGTGACCATGCGAGAGGCAAACGGAGATCGGGGGAGTTGCCGCAGGAGTTGAATTGCGCGCTCACGGACCCGCACGGCTGAATCGTCCAGTGCGCGCTCGAGGAGTGCGTAGTCGTGTTCACCCAGCCCGACGTCGAGATGGTCGAGGAAATGCAGGCGAGTTGCCGTCGGCGCCTCGCTCCAGGCGATTTCGAGCTCTTCACTCGCCAGTTCCGGGTCGACCGTACGTATGTAATCGAACCATGCCGTACGGTCGTCCGGATCGGGCGAAAGCCACAGCTCGTCCCGGCGTGATCCGATTCGTCGTAGCTGGGCCCAATCCGGGTTCTGCTCCGCCAGATACTGCCCGCGTCGACCGGCGAGGCGTAGTAGCGCCTCGCGGTGCTCGGGATACTTCAGCGCGGCTTCCATGAAGAGCGGAACGCTGGCAGCGGGCGCGAGGAATCCGCGTTGGTCGGCCATCGCGAACCATTCCGCGAGAGTCCAGGAACGAACTTGCAACAGGGACTGAAGTTGTTCGATCGCGAGGTCGGGAAGCAGCGGTTGAACTGCTGGAGGAGTCCTCGATGCGCGCGAGTGACCTGCGTGCGCGTCTGATCGCAGGGAGGTCACCCGCCTACGGTATGGCAGGGGTGCGTCGGGCTCAGGGGCAGGGTCGGGCGCGTGTCGGCAGATTCTGGAACAGTGGTTACCGGCGACCAGCAGGAGGCGTGAGATGACAGACGGAACTGACGACGTCTTTGTCGTGGCGTCGGTGACCGAACGGCGAACGCTCATCTCCACTCGAGTCAGGGAGTGGTGTGCGGCGGGGACCGTCGAGTCGAACCGGCCGGAGTTGTCCGATGATGTCGCACTGCTGATTGCCGGTGGCTATGCGGACGAGTCGACGCGATCGATCCTGGCGAACCGGCGCAGTGTCGGGCGCTCGTTCCCGGAGATCGGCGGCTTCTCGGAGTTGCGCTACCTCACCGACGAACTGGCCCGCACCAGACGCAGACTGTTCTCGACTCGCATCGGTCCTGTTCAGGTAGTCCTCGAACGGCGGGTGCAGACGCTCGACAAGCGCGTTCAGTCGATGCGTTCGGCGATAGTGCATTCCAATCGTCACTTCGCGAGCAGTGTCCGTGCCATTCGCAAGGACCGCCGCGACGGCCTTCATCTCGACGTCGAGCAACGTGAGGCACTTTTTGCCGGGCTCACCCGCACCCCGGTTCCAGCCAAGCTGCCGGTGGGGTTGGGCGTCGTGGCAAGTGGCGGAAACGCTGCGCTCGACAAACTCGCCGCCCAGCTGGGCCGGGTCCAGAGAACCGGCGTCATCGCCGACGCGAGTAGGCGGATCGCGGAGGTCCTCGACGGACTGGTCGATTCCGAACCCGAAGGACGCGCAGGTGAGTACGACGCTCTTCTTTACCTCGCCGGAAATCTGTTCGACCGGATCGAAAGCTCCAGCGCTTGGCATTCCGACCACTTTGTCATCCAACGCAATCAACTCGACCTGGCCGACGAGATCACCCAGATCGCCGTCGATACCGTAGCGCTGCGTTCGATTCTCGCGGAGTTGGACGACGCGGCCGCGTTGGCACGCGACGAGGGAACCCGAGCCGGGATCGCTTCGCGCAAGGAAGCGCTCGGCGCGGTCTGGGACCAGTTGGTCGAACGCGTCGCGGCGCTCGCGCGGATCGGTGACCTGGTCGCACGGGCCGAGGATCAGTTGAGTTCGCAGCGCGCGGTTGCGCATGCAGCGAGCCTCGACAGCCGGATCGACGACCTCCTTGCGCGCTCCGGTTCACGTGAACTTTCGGCCGCAAACACGCACAACGTCGGGGATCAATTCGACGGTGTGGAAGAGCTCATGTTCGCTCACCGCGCGGCTCTTTACGGGGACATTGCACTGCTGACCTCTGGGAACGAGCGTCGGGCGCCGTAGTCAGGCCGACGTCGGAGCTGTAAGGTCGGAGGTACTGACCGGCCGCACGAACGAAGAACTGGCCGAGAATTCGCTCCTTGCTCAACCCCGTGCCGATCCGGTGATGCGGGCGTATCCGCTTCAAGACAGGTCGATCATGGAAGACACCGCAAGCCGCGGCATCAATGCGTTCATTTCCGAAGCTACGCAGCGTGGGGGCAAGGCTGTCCGCCTCACGCACTCACGTCGTAACCCCGTCGAGGTGACGGGCGCAGACGGCATCAGCCGAATCGTCCGAGTACGTTCCAAACTCGACGGTGACTGGCAGGCCAGGCGTCAGGACGAGTCGCTCGAGAGTGACGACACGCGCTCGCAGTTCTGGGTCTTCGTCGACCTGGCAGCAGATCCGCACGAGTTCTTCATGCTGCCCTCCAACGAGGTCGCGGACGACATCCGCGCCGAGGTCGACCTCTGGATCATGGACAGCCCCGGACGCAATCGCACCGGTCATCACGCGATCCCTCGCGGACGCGTCGTGCACGGTCACGATCGGTGGGATGCTCTGGGCCTCGCTGCCGTAAAGGATCCGAGCATTCACGTCGAGACACCGGTCGCAGCCAAGCGCAAGGCTTCGCCGGTCGCGGCGAAGAAGCGCCGCGCCAGCGGTGTCGAGGAGATCGAAGTTGTCGACAATCGCCTCGAGATGACGGCTGATTGCCACGGATACCGCTGGGTCGGACGCTTCGACGAAACCACCGAGATGGTCGAGATCATGCGCGGACCGATGGAAGGCCGCCGATTCCCCGATCCGACCGCCGCCGCAAATGCCGTCACCGGTCACATATCAGGCGACACCGAGAGCCATGACGGCTGGTCGTTCTGGACGATCAACAACACTGCCCTCGGTGCCCATCTCAAAACTGCCTGATCTAGGCGCCGACTGCCGCCGACACCCGTTCGAGCGTGTCCAGTTCATTCGACGACAGAACGAGGTTCGGGGCGTCCAGTAGCGCGGGGAGCTGCTCCGGCCGGCTCACGCTCGCGATCGGTGCGGTGATGCCCGGTCGAGTAAGCAGCCAGGCCAGCGCGACTGTCGAGATCTCGCTGTCGTGTGCGTGCGCGATTGTCGCCAGTTCTGCGACGACGTCGAGTCCGGCGTCGCTGAAGTATCCAGCGGTCAGTCGTTCGCGGGAGCTGCCTTCGATGTCTGCGCGGGTCTTGTACTTTCCGGTCAGGAAGCCGGACGCGAGAGCGAAGTACGGGAAGACGCTGATGTTGTTGTCGGTGGCGATCTCGGCGAGTTCAGGTTCGTACGACTTACGGTGCACCAGGTTGTAATGCGGTTGCAGCGCGATCGGCGCGGCGTAACCGTTCTCTTCGGTGATCCGCAACCATTCGCGGATGCGGTCGGGGCTGTAGTTGGAGATTCCGAGGTAGCGAACTTTGCCCGCGACGACCAACGAATTGAAGGCTTCGAGCGTTTCTTCGAGCGGAGTCTGCGGGTCGTCGAAATGCGCGTAGTACAGATCGATGCAGTCCGTCTGCAGACGGCGCAGCGACGCCTCTGCTGCGGCTGCGATGTTGTCTGCCTTCAGCCCTTTGAAATCGGGATGGCTACCCACCTTGGTGGCGACGACGATGTCGTTCTGTAGTCCGCGATCGGTGATCCATTTCCCGATGATCGTTTCGGATTCCCCACCGGAATTTCCGGGAGCCGACGCCGTGTACGAGTCGGAGGTGTCGATGAAGTTTGCACCGGCTTCGGCGAACGAGTCGAGGATCTCGAAGGACGTCTGCTCGTCTGCGGTCCAACCGAAAGGGTTGCCGCCCAAGCTAAGTCGGAAGATGTCGAGGTCCGAATTTCCGATGATCGCCACTGTGTGGAACTCCCGTCGATGAAGGTGGTCGCTGCATCCCGCACCGTACCCTCTCATAGCACTGACGATGGCGCGCCCTCGCCAGGTTCGCCGAAAAATGTATCGGATCGTGATTGCCGCCGTCGGTGTTGGGTTGGGTCCGAATGCTGAATTCTTCGATGGACTGCTGTTAGGGGATCGGCGCGGCGTCGACCGACAGCGATCCGGCGACGCCAACACCATGCTCCTCGACGGCCGTGTCGGTGGATTGACTGTTTGCCTACTTTGCGGTGATGGGACTGATGGTGGCCTTCGAAATCGAGGGGCCAGCGGCGGTGACCATCTCTGCGGGGCATCTGATCGCAATGGGGCGGCACAATCACGTCCTCGAAGAGATCGGGGAGGCCCTCGAAGGTGTCTGAGCGAAGTGCGGTCTGGAGACGATTCGGCGGTCCGAATACACATCGAGCGGCCCCCGCATTTCGCGGGGGCCGCTCGACGTGTGGAGAAACTTACTGCGCGAGTGCGCGCTTCATGCCGCGTTCGACTGCTGCGATGATCTGCGGACGCAGTTCTGCGGCAGGGACGATCTCATCCACCGAGCCGACCTCTCGGGCCCGCTGGATATTGTGGATCGCTTCGAATTCGGATGCCACTTCGCCGAGCTTGTCGGAGCGGACGGCGATGCGCTGAGCGTTCAGTTCGACGCGCAGATGTGCTCTCTCCGTGTCGTCCTTGGCTGCTGCCAAGTCTGCTTCAAGTTGCTGCACCTTCGGATCGTTGTTGGTGCGGGTGTTCACCTCACGGGTGAAGACCACTGCGGCGGCCGGGGCGCCGCCGAGCACCGAGGCGAACGAACCTTCGACAGCAAGAACTTCCATGTTGTCGTTGAGCGCGCCGGAGAACACGACGAACGCGCCGCCGTGGTAGCGGGAAACGACGCAGAACACGATCGGTCCGTCGAAGTTGACGATGGCGCGGCCAATTTCGGCGCCGTACTCCAGCTGGATATTGCGCAGCGATTCCGGCGAACCGTCGAAGCCGGACAGGTTGGCCAGCACCACGATCGGACGGTTGCCGCTTGCGGCGTTGATCGCGCGGGCCGTCTTCTTCGACGAGTTCGGGAACAGCGTTCCCGATGTCCAGGTGTCGGGGCCGTCGGCGGGGAAACGACCCTTACGCGGGATCGCGCGGGATTCGATGCCCACCACCGTGACCGGATGTCCGGCGAGGTGCGCGTCCAGAACGACCGAGGTGTCGGCGCCGGCCATGTCGGCCCAACGCTCGAGTACCGAGTGGTCCTGGTCGACCACCGAACGCATCACGGTGCGAATGTCGAAGGGCTTCTTGCGATCCGGGTTCTTCGCCGAGGAGAAGATGTCGCCGACCGTCTCGAAGTCGCTTGACGGGTGGGTGTGCGGGAAGCTACGCACGTCGCGATCGACGGGGTCCGTGGTCGCCGCGCGCCTCGGGAACCGTTCGCCGGGAGCGAGGTACGAGTGTGCGTAGTGGCGGAACAGGATCTCGCACGCCGCGGTGAGGTCGGGGGCCCAGTACTGAGCCTGGCCGTTGGGGCCCATGACGCGGTCGTAACCACCGATACCGAAGTTGTCTTCGGCCGACACACCGCCGGAGTAGTCGAGAGACTGCTTGCCGGTCAGCACCATTGCGCTGTCCGGGGTCATCACCAGAATGCCCTTGGTGTGCATCAACATGGTGGCTTCGGCGTTCCAGTAGGGCTGAGCGCCGACGTTGATTCCCGTGACGACGATGTTGATCTCGCCGCCGTTCTGGGTGAAGGTGATGATCCGGCGCAGGCCACGCGAGACCCAGTCCATGTTCTCGGTGCCGCTCTCCATCGAGATGGTGGCACCCGAGGACAGTGCGAACCACTCGACCGGAGCGTTCAACTTCTCGGCCAGGTCGATGGCAGCGACCACGCGTGAGCACTCGGCCTCGGCGACGGTACCGAGCGCCTTGGTGGGGTCACCGAAGAGCGCGACACGGGTCATCCCCTCGGGATAGCGCGGCGTCGGAGTGTTCACGAGACCGACGACGATGCCGGCCTTGTTGAGTCCGTACGGACGCTCGACGGGGGACAGGACGCCCGCTTCGTCGAAGTCGTGTTCGACGAAGGTGCCCTTGGTGCCGGTCAGGAGCGGAACCAGCTCGTACGGGTACACCGTGCCGCGTGCCCGCGAACTCTGAACCTTCTGCGCATAGGCGTCGAGGGGGAGCAGAGGTTCGGTGGGGGGAGTGGTCTTGTTGATGACCACACCGGCACCCGCGCGGTAGGAGAAGCGCAGCGCAACTTCCTTGGGTGCGCCACCCTTTCGGTCCTTCAGGCGGGTGATGAGCGTGATCTCTTCGATTCCGGCACCGACGGTCAGTCGGGCTGCGTTCTGGGCGATCACCGAGAAGCGTTCGCTGGGAACGTCGGCGACCGGCCACACGTAGAGCACGACGCGGTTGGCTGCGAGTCGACGCTTGTCCCCGCGCTGGGACTGCGCACGGCGGATGCCGTCGAGGCAGGCGGCAAGAGTGCGCTCGATGGCCGGCAGAGCAACCATCTGACCTTCGTCGTCGAGTTGCGGTGTCACGTCGCGGATTTCGGCCAGAGCGATCAGACGCTCGTCCTTCGGGTTCTCCTTGGCAGAGAGGTGGAACAGGTAGGTGTTCTCCGGAGCCGGGAGGCGCTTTCCGTTGAAGTTCTTCAGGCGCCACATGTCCAGGCGCTGACCCGTGAGCGGGTGCATGTCGCGAATGATGTGGTCCTCGACCAGTTCACCGTCGACTGGACGGAAGGTGACCCATCGGACCGGATCCCCGTTGGGGTTGCAGATGATCACCGTAGCGCGCCGTGAACGGGTGATCGTCTCGTTGCGCGAGAGTTCGGTACGCAGTGTCTCGACGAGCGTGTCGCCGTCAGCGGGCTGATTCGGCCAGTCGAGGTAGATGTCGACCACCAGGCCGCGACCCGACGGAGCATCCTGCGCGATCGTCGCGACATCGTCGAGAGCGGTTCCGAGAGCGTCGAATTCGGCCACCGTCGATACCAGGTGCAGACCGTCGCCCTTCAGATCGAAGTTACCGGTCACGAAACGGCGATCGACGTGCTCGAAAACGCGGACGTCCTCGAAGGAGTGAATCTTGTAGTAGCGACGTGTGATGACCTCGAGCAGCGGCCCGCCATCGCGGTTGCCAAGGCCGATCTTTCGACCCAGCAGGTCCAGGAGCGGTTCGGGGGTGGCGACGAGGTTGGCGATCCGCTCGTCGAAATCAGCAGCGTCCGGCTGCTCTTCGAGGTAGGCGAGGTTGCCGCGTACCCCGTCGTAGACGTCTTCGCGAACCTTACGGATTCGCGGCTCGTCGAAGAACCGGAAGCGAAGGTTGCGGGCGACGTCGCCGATGACGGGGTAGCGGACCTGCGTCGCGACGATGAGTCGATCGAGAACCTCGTTCAGCTCCTGAGCCGAGCAACCGGGCGCCTTGTCACCGACCAGCCAGCCTTCGAGAAGTGCTGCAATGACTGGGATCTGGGCTTCCATGCGCTGCAGAGCCAGGAAGAGTCGGTAGACCGCTTCCTCGACGGCCTGGCGATCTTCCAGATCGGTGACGTCGTAGTGGCGAAGTGCGCGTTCGAGTCTCGTGCGGAACGACGCGGGCAAACCTTCGCGCTCGGCGTCGAGCGAGTGCAGGAAGGTGTGGAAGTGCTCGCGGGGGCTGTGGACGGATTCGTCCTTCGCCGACTCACCCGAGGTGGGCTTGTTGCGCGAGAGCTCGCAGATGTCGGCGAAGGTGGTCAGCACGGCCAGTTCGGCCTGCACCAGTACGCGGTCCTCGGATTCGAGTGCGCTGCGAAGTGCGTCGTACTCGGCCAGAACAGCGTTGGCGTGCTTGCCGCTGACGTCGTAACCACTGAGCATCGCGGTCAGCGCTTCGAGCTGTGCCAGTGCGTCGTCGCGGGCGTCGGTACCGGAAGTCGCAGCAGGAAGATCGAATTCGACTCGCTGAGCCTTTTCCGTGACAGCTTCCTCGCTGACCTGGTCGACACGCAGGAGCGGCGCGCCGGCATCTACCTGCGAGTTGACGGTAGCGAGAACTTCTCGCACCTTGCCCGCGTAGGGAGCGCGGACGGCGGTCTCCATCTTCATGGATTCGAGCACGACCAGAGTGGAGCCGGCTTCGACGTCGTCGCCGACCGTGACCGGTACGGCCACCACGACGGCAGGAGCCGGCGCGCGCACCACTCCGGCGTCGTCCTGGCTGATCTGGTGGCTGATGCCGTCGACCTCGACGAGATAACGAGCCGGGCTCACGACGGAAACGACGTGGAAGCGGCGATCACCGATCACCAGACGTGACTCGAAGTCACCGAGACGATCGACGTCGACCTCGATGTCGCCTGCGTCTCCGTCGACGCGGTAGCGGTGCGGGCCGATGCGCCCGACTGTCAGTTTGTATGCCTGACCTTGGTAGTTGAGCTCGACGGTACGTCCGATCGCGTGATTGGCGCGGGGGCGACCGCCACGTGCCGAGGCGAGGAAGGCCGCACGCTCGAGGGACTCTTCGGCGTCGTAGGCATCGATGGCGGTGGCGATCAGTGCGACGTCGGCGCGGCGTGTGGCGCCGGTGAGGGCGCCCGTGCGGTCGAGCCAGCCGGTATCCGCGGATGCCGAGATGACCTCGTCGCGATCCAGGAGATCGAGGAGGAAAGACTTGGTGGTGGTGCCGCCGTCGAGTACGACGGTGGTTTCACGGAGGGCGGTGCGCAGACGCGCGAGTGCCTCTGAGCGGTTGCGGCCCCACGCGATGACCTTCGCGACCATCGAGTCGTAGTCAGGCGGAATGACGTCGCCGGCCGCGATGCCGGTGTCGACGCGGATGCCCGAGCCGAGGGGGAACTTCAGCAGCTGAACGGTGCCGGGCGCGGGAGCGAAATCGTTGTCGGCGTCTTCTGCGTTGAGGCGAGCCTCGACGGCATGACCGAACGCGGGCGGGCAGTCGCCGACCAACTCTTCACCGCTGGCCACGAGAATCTGCAGTTTGACGAGGTCGATGCCTGTCGTGACCTCGGTGATCGGATGCTCGACCTGAAGGCGCGTGTTGACCTCGAGGAAGGTGAAGAGCTTGTTCTCGGGCTGGTAGAGGTATTCGACCGTGCCGGCGCCGTGGTATCCGGCTGCCTTGACGAGTTCGGCCGAGACCTCCTTGAGGTGGTCCGACTGTTCTTCGGTGAGGACGGGGGAAGCGGATTCTTCGATGACCTTCTGGTTGCGACGCTGAATCGAGCAGTCACGAACGCCCGGAGCCCAGACGTTGCCGTGGTTGTCGGCGATGATCTGTACCTCGACGTGGCGCGCATCGGTGACAAGGCGTTCGAGGAAGACGACGGGGTCGCCGAACGAGCGCTCGGCCTCACCCTGAGTGCGCTCGAGCGCAACTTCGAGTTCGTCCTCGGCCCACACCTTGCGGATGCCGCGTCCACCGCCGCCGCTGCGAGCCTTGATGATCAGTGGGTAACCGATTGCCTGTGCGTGACGGCGTGCGTCGGCGCGGGTCTCGACCGGCCCGCCGCTCCACGGTGCGACCGGTACGCCGACCTTTTCGGCGAGGATCTTGGCGGCAACCTTGTCGCCGAGCAGACGCATCGCGTCGGCACTCGGACCGATGAACGTGATGCCCAGTTTCGCGACGATCTCGGCGAACGTGGGGTCCTCGGCCACGAAGCCCCAGCCGACCCAGACGGCGTCGGCCTTGGCTGCGAGAAGTGCTCGCTCGAGTTCGGCGTAGTCGAGATACGGACTGCCGGCGCCGGTGCTGCGCAGCGTCACGCCCTCGTCGGCCTGGCGGACGAACATGGCGCGCCGCTCGGCCTCTGTGTGCAGTGCAATGACGCGAATGCCGTGGTCGTGTTCGGCGTTCAGTTCGCGTACAGCCCTGATCAGGCGGACCGCGGCCTCACCTCGATTGACCACTGCGATTCGTTTGAACATTGTCACTGCCACCGTCCCTTGATGAGATTCTTCGTCACGTACGTTGCGATATGAGCCGACCGTGTCCCACATACCCGGATTGTCCGGTTCGTGAACTACGCCGCGATGCGCTGTGTTTCCCCCGGTTGCGCGTCGGCAGGTGATTGCCCTTCCGGTTCGTCGAGTCCCTTGCGCCGAAGCACCGTGTGCGCTGCTGCACCACGTGTGCCTTGTGCGCCACCCTGCAGGCGTGGACTCAGAACCGCTCCAATCACGAATCAGCAACATATTGTGTCTGCTTCCAGGGAATCCCTGGTTTATCTAAGAATGCAGTATGTCGACGCTCATGTCACCTGGGCGAATTGAAGAATATTAGTCAACGTGAACCACGGTTACACCTATAGGGTTAAGTCATTGTGGTGCAATAAGATTCGGCTCTGTGACACGGATCACGATGGTGATGAAATTGGCAAGAAAGTGAATACTCACTGGTAACAAAATCGCGTATTCGGAGAAGTCTCCCGATTGCTCGATTATTACTGATCGGTACTACTGGCGAGTATTTTTTATGTCCAGTCGGACCGTATTCGAGAAATCGCCTTCGATGGTTGCGATGTGCTGTGCGATCGCGTCGAGTCCTCCGGAAGGGAGCTGCAATGCGTTGCCGAGAGCAAGTGAAGTCCGCTTGAAGTGCTCCACAAGTGGTTCGTATTTCGTGACCAGTCTCAGTCTGTCGGTCCCGTTCAGGTACTTCACGCTTCCCGCGTTGTCGACGAAGTCGCTGAACTTCACGAGGAACACTGCGGGATCCGCGATCACGCGGATGACGTGATCCTGGTAGCCGGTGGTGTTGTCTTGCGGGTAGTCGATTGGATTAGTCACTGCCTCAACAAGTTCGGCGATTCTGTGGGTGAAGTGCGAGGCGATAAGTGCTGACGCACGTTCTTGCGCTTCGGATGCGGACATGTCGTCCGCAGTCTGGCCACCGAGGAGTGCGATGACGGCGTGTGGTCGGTCCTCGACCGTGTCGTGAAGCGCGGTTGCGCTCAGGATCTCGACATCGGAGCACCCGTACCGAAGCAGCCGCAACACATTCCGAAGGGGATGAACGATGTAGGGATCCTCGCTTGACTTGATTCCGTTTTTTCTGAACTGATCGAGGTGCGCGAGGGTCGCGACCTCCATGGCGAGCCGCAATGTTTCGCCCGGGAGTGCCATCTCGTCGACGGCGCTCTCGATGGCGAAGACCAGCGTCGCAGCGTCCATCTCCTTCAGTGGCAGCTGGTGGAATGCGGATCTGATCGGGTCGGGGTTGCTCATGACAAACAGCCTTCCGGTTGGTCAGGTGTCGCGACGAAAGTCTTGGTGAGAATCTGCGCTCGAACCCTGGTTGTCGCCGGGAGTGCGGCTGAAATCAGAATCATCTTGATTCTATCCGGAGACTACGACAGCAAGTGTTCATAGCGTTGTGATCGAGGTGGACGGGGAGTTTCGTTCGCTTCCATCACTGGCAGACTTGGGTAGGAAGAGGTTCGATGACCACGGAGGCTACCCTGGCGTCGTTTGTCGAGACGGTTGACACGGATGTCGACACCCATCCACTGGACGACCCTGTGCGACAAGGACTTCGCGGACATCATGCGCAATTTGCTCGCTGGGCAGGGAGAGTTGCGCGATACGACCCGACTGTCGCGCCGTTTGTCGGTCATCCGCCCGAGTTGGACGCCGAAGACTGGGAGAACCTACTCGCACTCGTAGGGCCAGGCGGCACAGTAGGTTTACGAGGATTTGATCATCGCCCGCCGGAAGGATGGCGCGTTGTGGATCAGTTCGGCTCGGTGCAGATGGACGGGTCCGCACTCGAAGTCTCCGTTGATCCGTCGGTCGAACTTCTCGGAACGGGCGACGTTCCCGAAATTCTGGCATTGATCGAGCGCACCAAGCCCGGACCGTTTCTTCCTCGTACCGTCGAGATGGGCAGCTATTACGGCATTCGCGTCGACGGAAGACTTGTTGCCATGGCGGGGGAGCGGTTGCACCCTCCGGGATGGACGGAAATCAGTGCGGTGTGCACTGACAGCGACTTTCGGGGTCGAGGCCTGGGTACGACGCTGATCCGTGCCGTCGCTGCCGGGATTCGCGAGCGCGGCGAGCTGCCGTTTCTCCATGCAGTGCAATCGAATACGAATGCGATCAGACTCTACGAAGCACTGGGATTCGTGCTCCGGAAGAAATCCCGGTTGACCGCGGTGCAGGCGCCCGCCTGATCCAATTCTCGCCGGCGCCTGTGTTTCGGGCGCTCGGCCACTAGTCTGAACAAATGACAGTCGATCAGGCGTTGGACAGTGATTTCCTCACTCTTGCCGATCCGTACCGCCGCGAGTTGCTGGCGCACTGCTATCGCATGATGGGGTCGATCCACGACGCCGAAGACCAAGTCCAGGAGACGTTCATCCGGGCTTGGCGCGGGTTCGACGGTTACAAAGGCCAGTCATCGCTCAGGACCTGGCTCTACCGCATCGCGACGAATACCTGCCTGACCGCGCTGGAGGGGAGATCGAGGCGTCCACTCCCGGCCGGCCTCGGCGCACCTAGTTCGGACCCGGCCGACGATTTGATCGAACGCAACGAGATTGCCTGGTTGGAACCGATCGCGGATTCCGCGTTGGGCGACGTCAATGACCCGGCTGTCATGGTCGTCAATCGCGATTCGGTCAGGCTCGCGCTTGTTGCCGCTTTGCAGCACTTGTCCGCGCGCCAACGTGCGGTTCTAGTCCTGCGTGACGTTCTGCAGTGGAAGGCGTCGGAAGTTGCGGAGGCCCTGGACACCACAACCACTGCGGTCAACAGCCTGCTGCAGCGGGCTCGCGCGCAGATCAATCACATCGGGCCCACTGAGGACGATCTCGTGGAACCGACTACCGAGGCTGCCCGGAAGTTGCTTCGCGACTACGTGCACAGCTTCGAGAGTTACGACGTCGAGGCCATCGTTGAGCTGTTCACGCGCGAAGCCATCTGGGAGATGCCTCCGTTCGACGGTTGGTACCAGGGCCCCGAGGCAATCGGGCAGCTCATCGCAACCAAATGCCCGGCCGACGGACCAGGCGCTATGCGGCTACTACCGACCGCCGCCAATGGCCAGCCGGCGTTCGGCCTCTATATGCGCGAGCCCGATGGGGTTCACCGTGCTTTCCAGTTGCACGTTCTCGATGTCACCGAGTCCGGGATCTCGCACGTGACGTGTTTCTTCGATCTGAGTCTGTTCGCAAGGTTCGGATTGCCTGCAGAGTTGTAGGGGCAAGGAGTTGCGCGAGCCCTCCCGTGTGGAGGACCCGCGCGGCTACTCGTTACTGCTGTTGTTATGCGCTACTGCTGTTGCTATGCGCTACTGCTGGGGAACAGTCGCAGCCGGGTCCATCCACATGACCTCCCAGACGTGATTGTCGAGGTCGCGGAATGCGCGTCCGTACATGAAGCCGTGATCCTGGGGCTCCATCCACTTGCTACCGCCGGCAGCGATCGCTGCGTCGACGAAGGTGTCGACTTCTTCCCTGCTGTCGGCCGACACACACATCAGTGCCTCGCGAGCTTTCGACGTGTCACAGATGTCGTCGGAGATGAAGTCCCCGAAACGGGGTTCGTTCAGGAACATGACCGTGGCGGAATCGCTGACGATCATCGAGACGGTGTTCTCGTCACTGAACATGTCGTTGAACTCGAAGCCGAGGCCGCTGAAGAATTCCCGCGTGGCAGCGACGTCCTTCACGGGCATGTTGACGAAGAGAAGACGAGACATGGAGTGCTCCTTGAAGTCGGTTGACTGATTACTGATCGCTTCGGTTCCTGTTGGTTCCTGCTCATACAGACCGCAGCGGCGACAGAAAATCATCGCGGTAGGAGAAAATTCGAGGAAATTCTCGGTTGTTAACCCGCAGCAGTGCTCTGACCTGGCGATTTGGTGTTGTGTTGATCTTCGCGTAACTTTGTCCAGGTCAGAGCGACACGGACACC
>NZ_JAWLSC010000015.1:0-150993 GCF_033142465.1 Rhodococcus sp. IEGM 1318 | reverse complement strand
AAAATACTCACACCACACACAAACCAACCAAACCCCAAGAGGCGGTTGATCATTCGCGGATGTGAAGTACCAAAAAATTTGGCACTGACATTCATCGACACACTGTTGAGTTCTCAAAGAACACGCACACACCATCACTTCAACCAGGTTGAAAGCTCCGGGGCAAGGGTTACAATCTTAGCTTGTTCACTCCAGGTAAGCAAGTTCCCGCTGAGCGTGATTGTCTCCGACTTCGTCCAACCGCGTTTCCCCGGCCTCTCGGTCGGGGTTGGTGTCCGTGTCGCTCTGACTTGGACAAAGTTACGCGAATGAAAACTGAGCGTCAAACGTGCAGGTCGCAGATGTTCGCCAGGTTAAATCCGCTGGTAGCCCGCTCGGAGGCGGGCCACCAGCGGCCACAGGAGCCCCGCGAGACAACTGTGACCCCACACACGTCAGTTTGGAAGGATTTTCACGCCGGCGAAGTTGCGCTTTCCGCGCCGGACGACCAACCAGCTGCCGTGAAGCAGATCGGATGCGGCAGGCTCCCAGTCATCGGCCGACACCTTCTGGTTGTTCACCGAAGCGCCGCCCTCTTTCACTGCGCGTCGAGCGGCTCCCTTGCTCTCACACAAGCCGCTCGTCACGAGCAGATCGATGATCGTGCGCGGCTCCCCCGGCGCCAATTCGCTGACCGATGCTTCCTTCAGCGCCGCGGCGAGCGTCGACTCGTCGAGTTCCGCCAGCTCCGCCTTGCCGAACAACGCCTGGCTGGCGAGCTCGACAGCACGGGTGTTGTGTTCCCCGTGAACCAAGGTCGTCATCTCCGCGGCGAGTCGCTTCTGCGCTTCTCGCGCATGCGGCCGCTCCGCTGTTGCAGTCTCCAACTCCGTGAGTTCGTCCGCAGTCAGGAAGGTGAACCAGCGCAGGTACTTGATCACGTCGGCGTCGCCGGTGTTCACGAAGTACTGGTACCACGCGTACGGGCTGGTCATCTCGGGGTCGAGCCACAAACTTCCGCCACCGGTCGACTTTCCGAACTTCTTCCCATCAGCCGAGGTCACCAGCGGAACGGTCATTGCGTGAACACTCTCGCCGTCGACACGACGGTTGAGTTCGACGCCCGCGATGATGTTGCCCCACTGATCGGACCCACCGACCTGCAGAGTGCAGCCGAGATCGCGTCGCAAGTGCAGGTAGTCGTTGGCTTGGAGCAGCATGTAGCTGAACTCGGTGTACGACATCCCGTCCGACTCGAGACGACGCTTCACGGTGTCACGCGCAAGCATGACATTCACGGAGAAGTGTTTGCCGACATCACGCAGGAAGTCGATGGCCGACATCTTGCCGGTCCAGTTCATGTTGTTCTCGATGACCGCACTCGTCGGTGAATCGTCGAAATCCACGAATCGTTCGAGCTGACCACGGATGCGACCTGCCCAGTCCGCAACCGTATCGGCGGAGTTCATCGTCCGTTCCCCGACGTCACGGGGATCACCGATCAGGCCTGTTGCGCCGCCGGCAAGAACGATCGGACGGTTACCGGCACGCTGAAACCGCTTGAGCGCGAGGAGCGGAACCAGGTGACCTGCGTGCAGGCTCGGTCCGGTCGGGTCGAAGCCCGCATACAACGTGACCGGTCCGGCCTCGAGATCTTTACGCAAAGCGTCGAGATCAGTTGATTGGGCGATCAGCCCACGCCAGGTCAGTTCGTCGAGAATATTCTCAGTCACGGACTCGATCATCCCATCTTCACGAAATGACCGGCGCTCGCGGGCTTCGGCGGTACGCGGACACCGCTCGCGAGTCCGGAATCCACAGGCGCCACGGGACCTCGGCCGCAGTACTGACCCCCACCCGCGGTCCACTGACCCATTCCTTCGACTCCCCCAATTCGAGCCGAACCCGCGAGGCAGGGTTGAACACGTCTGTTCCGTTGTCCGCCAATGTGATTGCAACGGAAGCGCCGAGATTACCTGGCCCTCTGGCCCATTGGTGAGATGGTCGATCCGGCGATCTCCGAGCAGACACCACATCGTGACCGGCCTCGATTTCGGCCGCTCGGAGCAGAACACCACCCGCGACACCATCCGGGCCGTACGAGATGTTCATACAAAAGTGCATTCCGTAGCTGCGGTAGACGTAGAGACGGCCCGCCCGCCCGAACATCACGCTGTTCCGCGGCGTTTGCCCCCGATACGAATGTGCTGCCGGATCTGGCCAGGGCCCGTCCTTCTCCCCTCCGTACGCCTCGACCTCGACGATCCTCAGCGAGATGTCGTCGACGATCAGGGTCGAGCCGAGAATTGTCAGGCCCGCTTCCAACGGGTTCTTCACATTTTCCAAGGTCTCGATACTCACCCTTCGATTGTGCCCACGCCGTTGACTCATCGGTCGGCCGAGTCGCATAATTCAACAAGTGATGAATTATTGAAATGAGGCGAACCGTGACCACCACGCCGGCAATAGACATCCGCGGACTACGAGTCATTCGCGGCAAGCACGAAGTTCTTCACTCACTCGACCTGCAGGTTTCGGCAGGATCGATCACCGGACTGCTCGGTCCGTCCGGCTGCGGCAAGACAACCCTGATGCGCGCGATAGTCGGAACCCAGATCGTCGAAAGTGGTGAGGTCAGAGTCCTGGGCGACCTCGCCGGTTCCGTTGCTCTTCGCCGCCGGGTCGGATACGTCACCCAATCCCCCAGCGTGTACGGCGACCTGACGGTCACTCGAAACGTCCAGTACTTCGGCGCCCTGTACGGCAAGTCCGGCGAAGACGTCACAGCAGCGGTCGACGCCGTCGGATTGAGCCGATACGCCGACCAGACCGCCGCCGATCTGTCCGGAGGTCAACGCGGTCGAGTCTCGCTGGCATGCGCGTTAGTGGCGTCACCTGATGTGTTGATCCTCGACGAACCGACCGTTGGTCTCGATCCGGTGCTTCGCGTCGAATTGTGGGAACGATTTGCCGACCTCGCTCGCAGCGGAACCACCCTGTTGGTCTCCAGCCACGTCATGGACGAGGCCGATCACTGCGCTGAACTGATCCTGATGCGCGACGGGCACCTTCTCGCACAACTCACACCTGATGAATTGCGCGCCAAAACCAGATGCGAACGGCTCGAGGACGCCTTTCTCGAGCTGATCCGGACTTCACCCGTGGGAGGCGAAATATCATGAGCATCAGGATCTTCGGCGCTACGACCGTCCGCATTCTGCTTCAGCTCCGCCAGGACCATCGCACGGTGGCCATGATCTTGTTGGTCCCGTCCTTGCTGATGATTCTGCTGTATTTCCTCTACCAAGACGTACCGACGCCGCCCGGCCAGGTTTCACTGTTCCAACGGGTGGCGATCACCATGTTGGGAATCTTGCCGTTTGTGGTGATGTTCCTGGTCACGTCCATCGCAATGCAGCGCGAACGCAGTTCAGGAACACTCGAACGCCTGCTCACCACCCCAATGGGCAAACTCGATCTTCTGGCGGGATACGGCGCGGCATTTTCGCTCTCGGCCGCCGCCCAGGCAGCTCTCGCGTGCGCGGTTGCTTTCGGATTTCTCGGGCTCACCATCGCCGGCAGTCTTGCCTGGGTCATCGTCATTGCAGTTCTCGGCGCAATACTCGGCGTTGCGCTAGGCCTGTTGGCCAGCGCATTCGCGAAGACCGAGTTCCAAGCGGTGCAGTTCATGCCGGTAGTTGTGGTCCCCCAACTCTTCCTCTGCGGACTCCTGGTGCCCCGCGACCAATTGCCGACCTGGCTCGAATGGATCAGCAACGTCCTCCCCTTGAGCTACGCCGTCGACGCACTTCAACAAGTGTCAATGCATGCCGATGCGACGGGACAGATGTGGCGTGATCTCGCCGTCATGGCGGGCTTCGCCGCCGCAGCGCTCTCGCTCGCCGCGGCAACACTCGATCGCCGCACTCCATGACCGACAACGACACGACTCCGGCACCGATTCGTTCGGGGCGACGACCGGGCAAATCGGAGACTCGCGCGCAGATCCTCGATTCGGCGCGACGAGCGTTCTCCCAAAACGGTTTTCGACGAACAACCGTGCGATCGATAGCCGCGGCCGCTGACGTCGATCCGGCCATGATTCATCACCATTTCGGGAGCAAGGAGCAGTTGTTCACCGCTGCGATCGCGCTACCGATCGATCCAGCGCAGGTATTGGGACCGGTTCACGCCTCTCCGACCGAAAATCTCGGAGAGAACCTACTCAGAGCAGTAATCGGACTGTGGGAATCGGAACATCAGCCGGCGATTCTGGCGGCTTTTCGATCGGCGGTTTCCGGCGACGGATCGCAGTTGATCCAGAGCTTTCTGCTCGATGTCGTTTTGCGCGACATCATTCCGCGCGTGGACACACCACCTGGTACCGGCTTGATCAGAGCGGAATTGGTGGCCTCTCAGATGGCCGGACTGCTTGTCACGCGATATGTGCTCGGACTCGAACCACTCGCATCATTGAGCGTTCACGCGTTGGTACCGCTGGTGGCGCCGAACCTCCAGCGGTACCTGACCGGTGAACTACCGATCTAGCCTTCAGCCCGTGCGAGCAACTTCTCGTGCTCGTCGTCCGCAACATCGCGTGCCTCGTCGATCAACAGAACGGGAATGCCGTTCTCGATCGGGTATGCACGCCGAAGGCGCGGGTTGTAGAGCAACTCGTCCCCGACCAGCAGCAGCGGGCCTTTATCCTGGGGGCAGGCCAAAATGCTGAGCAACGTCGAATCAATAGCCACGTGAGTCCTCTCGAACCGATCAAACAGAATGTCCTCAGGCTACCGTGCTCCGGTGCTCACCCTCGTCGGCATCAACTGCGCGGCAATTGCCTTGGTCAGCCGCCTGTACGACTGCGTCTCGGAATCGAGGAACCAGGTCCGTGGCCCCGGCGCCGGCAATCCGGCCGCAGCCAACGCAGTGGAACTCGGACGATACGACGAACCCACCGGAATCTCGTCAACCACGTGCACGATATCCGGACGAGCGTCGAAAGCGATGCGCGAGAGAGCCTCTGCAAGCTCGGCAGAACGGAACTGCCGCCCCGGACGCCAGGTCACGGCAGCGACCGCCAGCTGATGCGGCGCGTCACCGACTCCGTATGCGACGGCAAGATCCACCCGCGCCACACTCGACAACGCGTCGACGATCGGCTGGGTGAACACGGGGCCGCGGAGCGTGGAAATGACCGTGTTCTTGTGGTCGATCAGCCAGTAGTCGCCGTCGGAGTCCCGGCGGAAGAGATTCTCGGTGGGAATCCACGAATCGCCGGCTTGAAAGAGACCTCGCATGGCGCCGCCCGAGAGATCGGCAGTGAATCCCGCGCGCCCGAGCAGCAAGCCGACCTCGTCTTCGGCGCACTCACGGACAAATCCGTTGCCGTTTTCGAGGAGCCGACCACTCAGCGGGTCGTAGGCCGCCAACCGAACCTGCGCGCTACCCGGCAGCGGGCGACCCTTGGAACCAACTTTGGAACCTGCAACGTTGGCGAGAATCACGTCGCCTTCGGTCGACGCATAGAACTCGAGCACCTGCGCGGGGTCGAACGCCTCCGTGGTCCGCTTCCACAAACCATGGGGCATTCCCGAACCGATGAACAGGCGGACCGGATGGCTACCGTCGATGAGAAGAAGATCCTCGTCGAGGATCTCGCGCATCATCGACCACGTGTAACTCACGACCGTCACGCCGTAGCGGTGGATTTCTTCGACAAACCTCGCCGGATTCAGTCCGCGTGAGAGAGCAATCCGGGAACCACCGGCCATTGCGCCACCGATGGTCGCGAGCAGACTCGACGAATGGTGGAGCGGCGCAAGGCAGTACACGGTGTCACCGCGATCGAGATCTGCCGCCGTGGCCGTGCCGAAGGCCGACAATGCCCACCGGTAGTTGGTGATCTGCTTGGCTTCGAGCACACCGCCGGATTCCGCAAAGATGATAAAGGCGAGTTCACGGGCGACACCGGGATCCGGTCGGTACCACCCGGGCAGATTCACCTTCGTCGGATCGATTTGTTCGAGATCGATCAGGTCGTGTGACGGATCCACCTCGAGGCCGCGCGCATCGCCGCCGCCGAGCACCAAAACCGGCCTACCGGTAACCACTGCAGCATCGACGTTCTCCGGATCGGTGATGATCCGATCGACCGATCCCAGCTTGACCGCCGCCGTGATGTCGGACCCTGGCGGAAGCATGACCGCGACGGCACCGAGGCGCGAGAGTGCTGCGATGGCCGCGAGTGCGCTGGGACGGGTCTCCATCAGGACACCGACGTGTGCTGCCGGACGCACTCCCACGGAGATCAATCCGCGTACGACATTGTCGATGCGGGCGTTGACCGCTTCGTAGGTGTGCACGCGATTGTCGAAGAGGAAGCACTCGCCGTTCGGCGCCTTTCGACGCTGCTCCGCGAGCAACTGGCTCAGCGAGATCTTGGTGTGCGGCTGAATTTGGTTGAGGCGCGCCAGACGCGGCAACGCTCGTGCCGCTTCGCCCGACAATTCGAAAGTGCCGCGCAACGCACCTGCGGCAAGGTCACTGATTCCCTTGGTGACTCCTGCCCCTACTTCGGCGACCGAGGCGACGGTGTGGATGATCCGATTGCTGATCGACACGCCGGTCTGATCTTCGAGGTCGGCGCCGTAGACCATGTTCGCGATGCGGCCCGGGAGGGGCCCCCCAGACTCGGTCCACTGTACGAATTCACCGGTGGTCGGCCAGGTGTGATTGGCCGCGGTGGACCCGACGACCAATCCGAAATGGCCTGCGCGCAAGGTAGATTCGTAGACCTTGGCACGCGGCGCTGCCTGACTGATGCCTCGAACCGCTTGCGGCTGACCGATGTCGTCGACCTCGCCGACGAATGCCAGGATGGGGCAGGTGATCTCGGCGAGCGAGACCAATTGATCCTTGATGACAAAACCACCGGTCATCATTCGGTTGTGCACGATGAACTGCTTGAGCAGTTCGGCTACCGCGGGCCCCGACCACGCGACCCAACCCTCGGTCGCGAGGAAGCGTCGCTGCTGCTCCCGCGGAAGCAACGCCTCACGGTCGTGCAGTTGAAGCAGAAAGTCGACGCGCATCTTCAGCGTTTTCACGGGATCGAGCAACTGGAACCCGGTGCGAGCCATCCATCCGGTGACTGCCAGGCGATTGAAGACGTGATCGGCGAGGAAATCCGCACCCTTGGTAGCCAATCCGGCCGGGATACCGAAAGGCAGCGCGGCGAGTGTGTCGACCGGACTGCCGAAGGTGATGACACTGGCGATGTTTCGGCTGCGTCGGTAGGCAGCAGCCTGATAGGCGAACATCCCACCCTGCGAGTAACCGGAGATGTGAACATCTTTACCGGTGTGACGGTGGATGTGATCGACGATGTCGCTGAGAGCGATGATGTGATCGGCAAGATTACGATCCCAACCGCCCTCTTCGGAGTCGGGCGAGCCGAAATCGACTACCCAGGGGTCCAGGCCCATCTCGTGCAGAATTCCCACAGCACCCTGGTCACGGGTCACGTCGTACACGTTCGCCGACATCATCATCGGCGGGATCAGCAAGATCGGTGCGCCGACAGTTTCGGGGTCACTGTCCGGGAAGTAACGCCGTAGCCGATACATCGCGGCGCGTTCGACGATCTCGAACGGCGACGTGGTCGCATCCGTTTCCAACCCACCCAACCGGACGACTTCGAGGCCGTTTTGTGCTGTCGCAACCACCCGACGAATCGGGCCCAGCACAGACTTGGAATTCAATCCCACCATTTCACTCCCAAGTTACTCACCATGTGACGTCAGTCTCATTTTTCCCGCGCGCGACAAGCCTACTGACGACGAATACGCGTACGCGGTCAGGGAGCAAATTCTGCTCCCTGACCGCGTACGACCGAAGGACTACTGCCGAAAAGAGAGGGACAACACTCGCGACCTCGAGGTCAGAGCGTCCATCCCCGCAGCGACTGCGCCACTGCTCGGACTCCGTCCAACTGCTCTGCCACCCGCACCCCCGCGGTGCCGCCCCGCGCATTGCGCGAAGCGATGGAACCCTCGACTGTCAGCACCTCACGAACAGCGGGCGTCAGCGCGCTGTCGACGCCGGCCAGTTCCTCGTCCGTGAGATCTTCGAGTCCGACGCCCCGTGCTTCGGCGACACGCACACACGCTCCGGCGGCCTCGTGTGCAACCCGGAACGGCACGCCCTGACGCACCATCCACTCCGCGATGTCGGTGGCCAACGTGAACCCTGCCGGAGCAAGTTCCGCCATGCGCTCGGTGTGGAACTCGAGAGTCTGCACCAGACCAGTGATGGCCGGGAGCAACATCTCGAGCTGCGCAACCGAGTCGAAAACCGGTTCCTTGTCCTCTTGCAGATCGCGGTTGTACGCCAGCGGCTGAGCCTTGAGCGTCGCCAACAATCCGGTGAGGTTACCAATCAAACGACCCGACTTACCGCGCGTGAGTTCCGAGACATCCGGATTCTTCTTCTGCGGCATGATCGACGATCCCGTGGACCACGCGTCGGCAAGCGTGATGTAGCCGAACTCCGGTGTGCTCCAGATGATGATCTCTTCCGCCATACGGGAGAGATCGACACCGATCATTGCAAGCACGAACGCTGCTTCCGCCGCAAAATCACGCGAAGCCGTTGCGTCGATCGAGTTCTCGGCCGAGCTGTCGAACTTCAGTTCCGCCGCAATCGCTTCGGGATCGAGTCCGAGTGAGGAACCGGCGAGTGCACCGGAACCGTACGGGGACACTGCAGCTCGCACGTCGAAGTCGCGAAGGCGTTGCACGTCGCGCAACAACGGATGTGCGTGAGCGAGCAGGTGATGCGCCAACAGGACTGGCTGAGCCGCCTGCAGGTGCGTCTTGCCCGGCATCACGGCATCCGGATGCGCCCCGGCCTGAGTCGCCAATGCGTCGACCACGTCGAGAACGCCGGTGGAGATGCGGCGGACCGCATCCCGAAGCCACATGCGGAACAGCGTGGCCACCTGGTCGTTACGTGAACGACCAGCACGCAGGCGACCACCGACCTCAGGCCCGACGCGCTCGATCAGACCACGCTCGAGTGCGCCGTGCACGTCCTCGTCCGAATCACTGGGCCCGAAGGCGCCGCTGGCGACATCTGCCCCAAGACGGTCGAGACCGTCGAGCATTGTCGCGAGGTCGGCTTCGCTGAGCAGGCCAGCCTTGTTCAGCACACGTGCATGCGCCTGCGACGCCCGCACATCGTACGGAGCGAGGACCCAGTCGAAGTGAGTCGACTTGCTCAGCGCTGCCATGGCAGCGGCCGGCCCGGATTCGAACCGCCCGCCCCAGAGCGCACCTTCGTTGGTGCCGTGTTTTTGGGCGTCTCCGTCACCGTGAGCCGTCATGGCTCAGAGTCCCAGATCGCGCTTCGCGGCGACCTTCGACGACAGACCGTGGATCTCGACGAAGCCCTTCGATGCGGACTGGTCGAAGCTGTCGCCCTCGTCGTACGTCGCGAGGTTGAAGTCGTAGAGCGACTCGGGGCTACGACGACCGTTGACCGTGATGGCTCCACCGTGCAGGAAGAGACGAATGTCGCCGGTGACGCGCTCCTGCGTCTTGGTGACGAACGTGTCCAGTGCGTCCTTGAGGGGCGAGAACCAGAGGCCGTCGTAGACCAGCTCGGACCAACGCTGCTCCATCTGACGCTTGTAGCGACCGAGTTCGCGTTCGAGGGTGACGTGCTCGAGTTCCTGGTGTGCGGTGATGAGAACCATCGCGCCGGGAGCTTCGTAGATCTCACGGCTCTTGATGCCCACGAGACGGTCCTCGACGACGTCGAGGCGGCCGACGCCCTGAGCGCCTGCGCGCTTGTTCAGTTCCTGGATCGCTTCGAGCACGGAGACGGGGCGGCCGTCAATGGCAACCGGGCGGCCCTTGTCGAAGCTGATGATGAGCTCGTCGGGTGCGTTCCAGTTGACCGTCGGGTCCTGGGTGTAGTCGTAGACGTCCTTCGTCGGCGCGTTCCACAGATCCTCGAGGAATCCGGTCTCGACGGCGCGGCCCCAGACGTTCTGGTCGATCGAGAACGGCGACTTCTTGGAGACGTTGATCGGGATGTTGTTCTCTTCGGCGAAGGCGATGGCCTTCTCGCGGGTCCAGGCGTAGTCGCGGACCGGTGCGATGACCTGCAGGTCGGGGGCGAGGGCGCCGAATCCGACCTCGAAGCGAACCTGGTCGTTGCCCTTACCGGTGCAACCGTGCGAGACGATGGTGCCGCCGTGCGAGCGTGCAGCTTCGACGATGTGCTTGACGATCAGCGGACGGCTGATGGCCGAGACCAGCGGGTAACGGTCCATGTACAGGGCGTTGGCCGCGATGGTCGGCAGGCAGTATTCGTCCGCGAACTCGTCGCGGGCGTCGACGACAACGGATTCGACTGCGCCGCAGTCGATCGCGCGCTGACGCACGACCTCCATGTCCTCGCCACCCTGCCCCAGATCGATGGCGACGGCGACAACTTCAGCGCCCGTCTCCTTACCGATCCAACTGATGGCAACAGAAGTGTCCAGCCCGCCCGAGTAGGCGAGTACGACGCGATCGGCCATGGTTTTTGTGCTCCTTCGGTTGAAAATCTCTATCAAAGAATAAAGGGTCAGGCGAGCGATTCGATCATGGCCGCGAGTTCCGCTCCGGAAAGAGGTTCCCGGGCCACTACGAAGATGGTGTCATCTCCGGCGATCGTGCCCACGATGTCCGGCATCGAGGACCGATCCAGTGCGCTCGCGAGGTAATGCGCGGCTCCCGGCGGTGTCCGGAGGATCGCCATGTTGCCGCTGAAATCGGTGGAGACCAACAGCTCACCCAACAGCCGTGACAGGCGGTCGGTACCGCCGGACACACCGCGTACCGGGTTCCCGTCCTCCGGCACCACGTAAACACCGGCGCCGCCGTCAGCGGCACGTAGTTTCACCGCTCCCAGCTCTTCGAGGTCACGCGAGAGCGTCGCCTGCGTTGCTTCGATGCCCTCGGCACCGAGCAACGCCGCCAACTCCGTCTGACTTCGGACGGGGTGAGCCGCCAGAAGCGCGATGATGCGCGACTGGCGACCAGCCCGAGTGGGAGCGACGCTCACGCCGGATCCAGTTGGGTTCGCTGTTCCAGCAGCCACACGAGCAATGCCTTCTGGGCGTGCAGGCGGTTCTCCGCCTCGTCCCAGACAACACTCTGCGGCCCGTCGAGAACCTCGTCGGTGACCTCTTCGCCGCGATGTGCGGGCAGGCAGTGCAGGACGACAGCCTTCGGATCTGCCTTTGCGAGCAGCTCTTTGTTGATCTGGAACGGACGGAAAGGTCCGACCCGATCGAGTCCGTCGTTCTCCTGCCCCATCGAGGTCCAGGTGTCGGTGACCAACGCGTCGGCGCCGACGACGCCGGCCTGCGGGTCCTGCGTCAGCGTGATGGTCGCGCCGGTTTCCTCGGCGCGTTTGCGTGCTGCTGCCACTACCCAGTCCGCCGGTTCGAAGCCCGCGGGACTTGCGATGGTGACGTCGATGCCTGCGGTGACTCCGCCGAGCATCAGTGAGTGAGCCATGTTGTTGGCGCCGTCACCCAGGTAGGTCAGCTTCAGTCCCTTGAGCTCACCCTTCTGCTCGATCAGCGTTTGCAGATCTGCCAGAACCTGACAGGGGTGAAACTCGTCCGACAACGCATTGACGATGGGAATGGTTGCGCCCGTTGCCATCTGCTCCAAGCGCTTCTGACCGAACGTGCGCCACACGACGGCGTCGACGTAGCGAGAGAGAACGCGTCCGGTGTCCGCCAACGTCTCTTCACGCCCGAGTTGGGTGCTGCGCCCGTCGACGACGACGGCGTGGCCGCCCATCTGCGCGATGCCCATCTCGAACGAGAAACGTGTACGCGTCGAGTTCTTCTCGAAGATGACGCCGACTCCGCGTGGACCCTCGAGCGGACGCCGAGCGAACGGGTCCTTCTTGAGAATCGCAGCGAGTTCCAGAACTTCGGCCTGTTGCGCCGGAGTCAGATCGTCGTCCCTGAGAAAGTGTTTCACCACGGTAGTCACTTCTCCCCCGGCTGGTCAGCCGATAGTGCACTGTCGAAGATGGCAGGTAGTGCTGCCACGAAGGTTTCGGCCTGCTCATCCGTGAGGATCAGCGGCGGCGCCAACCGGATCACTCCGGGTTGCGCTGCATTCACAAGGTACCCGGCTTCGCGGGCGGCATTTTCCACCGCCGGCGCGACATCCTCGGTCAGCACGACACCCAGCAACAGTCCTGATCCCCGTACGTAGTCGACCAACGGATGGCCCAGGTCTTCGATGCCAGTCGAGATCGACTTACCCAAACTGTCCGCGCGCGAGATCAGGTCTTCCGCTGCAATGGTTTTCAGCACGGCAAGTGCCGCCGCAGCGCACACCGGATTGCCACCGAACGTCGTACCGTGCTTACCCGGTCCGAACAACTCTGCCGTTGCCCCGGTCGCGATGCAGGCGCCGATCGGCATTCCGCCGCCGAGCCCCTTCGCGAGGGTGATGACGTCCGGGACGATGCCGACTGCCTGATGGGAGTAGAACCAGCCGGTCCGGCCGATGCCGGTCTGCACTTCGTCGAGCACGAGAAGTGCGCCGCGCTCGGCGGTGATCCGCCGAGCCTCGACGAGGTATCCCTCGGGCGGCACCACGACGCCGCCCTCACCCATGATCGGTTCGAGGAACACAGCGGCGGTGTCGGAATCGACGGCCTGCTCGAGTGCCTCGACGTCGCCGTACGGCACGAACTCGACACCGGCGGGCATCGGTTCGAACGGCGCCCGCTTGGCCGGCTGACCCGTCAGTGCGAGTGCGCCCATCGTGCGACCGTGGAAGGAGCCTTCGGCTGCGATGATCTTCTTCCGGCCGGTGGCACGAGCGAGCTTGAAGGCAGCCTCGTTCGCCTCGGTACCGGAGTTGCAGAAGAACGCGCGCCCGGTCACGTTGCCGAGATGCGCGAGCAGCTGCTCCGCCAACTCGACGACCGGCTCGCTGGCGTACAGGTTGGACACGTGGCCCAGTGTCGACAACTGAGTGGAGACGGCTTCGACGACGGCCGGATGTCCGTGTCCGAGGATGTTGACGGCGATTCCGGCCAGGAAGTCGACGTACTGCTTGCCGTCGGCGTCGGTGAGTACGGCACCGTCACCGCGGACGAGAGCAACCCGGGGTACGCCGTAATTGTTCATCAGCGAAGCGGACCACCGCTGCTGCAGATCGATCGTGCTCATGAGGTAGCTCCCTGCTGGGGACCGGCGACCGAGGAACCCGGCACGACCATCGTGCCAATTCCTTCGCCGGTGAAGAGTTCGAGTAGGACTGAATGTTCGAGCCGACCGTCGATCACGTGCGCCGACGGCACACCTCCGCGCACCGCGCGAAGGCAGGCCTCCATCTTGGGCACCATGCCGGCATCGAGACTCGGCAACAACTGAGCCAGGGCGTCGGTGTCGATTTCGGTGGCCAGCGAGGATCGGTCCGGCCAGTCGGTGTACAGACCTTCGACATCGGTGAGGACAACGAGCTTCTCCGCACCGATCGCCTCGGCCAGTGCCGCAGCAGCGGTATCGGCATTGATGTTGTGAACGACACCGTCGGCGTCGGGCGCGATGGTCGAGACCACCGGAATACGTCCTGCCGCAATGAGATCGAGTACCGCATCCGGATTCACCGTGGTGACGTCACCGACCAGACCGATGTCCGTCTGTTCGCCCTCCACCGCGACGGTACGTCGCGTGGCGGTGAACAGGTGCGCATCTTCGCCGGAGATCCCGACCGCGTAGGGACCGTGCGCGTTGATCAGGCCGACGAGTTCACGGCCGACCTGACCGAAAAGCACCATCCGAACGACGTCCATCACCTCGGGCGTCGTCACACGGAAGCCACCGCGGAACTCGCCCTTCATACCAAGGCGTGCCAGCATCGCGTTGATCTGCGGGCCACCGCCGTGCACGACGACGGGATGGATGCCGACCGTCCGGAGGAACGCCATGTCGGCGGCAAATGCCGTCTTGAGTGTCTCGTCGATCATGGCGTTTCCGCCGTACTTGACCACGACCACCTTGTCGCGGAATCGCTGCAGCCACGGTAGCGCGTCGGCGAGGACATGTGCCTTCTGATGCTCGCTGATCACGGGATACGTCTCGGTCATGACGAGTACGCCGAGTTCTCTTCGACGTAGGCGTGCGAGAGGTCCGTGGTGCGAATGCTCACGGACTCGTTGCCGATTCCCAGATCGATGTCGAGTTCGATGTCGATCCCGCTCAGGTCGACCTCACGTGCTCCCGGGGCACCGACGCCGTCGATGCAGACCGGACTCCCGTTGAAGGACACACTGATTCGATCTGGATCGAGCTCGATGGGAGCGATACCCACTGCTGCGAGGACGCGACCCCAGTTGGGATCGGATCCGAAAAGCGCCGTCTTGACCAGGCTGTCCCGAGCAACGGTCCGGGCGCCGATCAGGGCGTCGGATTCGGACGCTGCGCCGCGAACCGTCACCTTGACCCGCTTGGTGACGCCCTCGGCGTCTGCCATCAACTGATCGGCGAGATCGTCGCACACTGCGAAGACCGCGGCGTTGAGTTCGTCCTGGGTCGGTGTGACACCGCTGGCGCCGGAAGCCAACAGGAGCACCGTGTCGTTGGTGGACGTGGCGCCGTCGACGTCGAGGCGATCGAAGCTCAGGTGGGTGGCGGCACGCAGCGCGGTGTCGAGCTGCTCGGCCGTTGCGACGGCATCGGTCGTGACGACACACAGCATCGTGGCCAGCGCAGGCGCGAGCATGCCTGCGCCCTTGGCCATTCCGCCGACGTTCCACTTGTTCGCGTGGTGCAGCGACGCCTGCTTCGGCACGGTGTCTGTCGTCATGATCGCGTATGCCGCGTCGGTGCCGCCGGAGATTCCGCCGGCGAGTTCGTGCACTACCTCCGTGACTCCGGGGATCAGCTTGTCCATGGGCAACCGGTCACCGATGAGTCCGGTGGAACAGACGGCAACTTCGATCGCGCCCGTCTCGGTTCCCCAATTACTCAGTGCCGAAGCAACTTCCTCGGCAGTCTTGTGTGCATCCTGGAATCCACCCGCGCCCGTGCAGGCGTTTGCGCCGCCCGAGTTGAGCACCACGGCGCGCAGCTTGCCCGTCGTCAGGACCTGCTGAGACCACAACACCGGAGCTGCCTTGACCTTGTTCAGGGTGAAGACGCCGGCAGCGGCCAGATCAGGGCCCTCGTTGAGCACCAGCGCGAGGTCCGACTTGCCACTCTTCTTGATACCGGCAGCAATTCCGGCACCACGGAATCCGGCAGGTGCGGTGACGCCCTGTGTACGGAGCAGACGTCCCCCGGCGACGTGAACCACGTCAGATTCGGTTGGGTTGTCGATCTGCTGCGGATTGTCGGTGCTCACGGAGCTACTCCCACGGTAGAGAGACCTGCGGTCTCGGGTAGGCCAAGGGCAAGGTTCATCGATTGCACAGCGCCACCGGCAGTGCCCTTGGTGAGATTGTCGATTGCCGAGATGACAACGAGCTGAGCGGCGTCAGCGTCTACGGTGACACCGATCTGTACGGCGTTGGACCCGATCACTGCGCCGGTCTGCGGGAAAACTCCGGCAGGCAGCACATGGATGAACGGCTCGTCGTTGTATGCCTTTTCGTAGATTTCGCGCGCTTGCTCTTCGGTCACGGTGGTGGCCGCCGTGCAGGTCGCGAGGATGCCGCGCGGCATGGGCGCGAGGACCGGAGTGAAAGACACACTGATGTCCTTGCCGCCTGCGGCCGAGAGATTCTGAATGATCTCGGGGGTGTGGCGATGGACGCCACCGACGCCGTACGCGCGGACCGAGCCCATGACCTCCGAACCCAGAAGATCAGCCTTCGGCGCCCGGCCGGCGCCCGAAGTGCCACTGACCGCAACTACGTTGACGTGTGAGTCCACGATCCCCGCAGCAACGGCGGGGGCCAGCGCGAGACTCGCTGCCGTCGGGTAGCAGCCCGGAACGGCGATGCGGGTTGCGCCTACCAATTTGTCGCGGGCGCCGGGCAGTTCAGGAAGACCGTAGGGCCAGGTACCGGCATGGGTGCTCTTGTAGTACTTCTCCCAAGCTGCGGGATCCTGCAACCGGAAGTCCGCGCCGCAGTCGATGATGACCGTCGATTCGGGCAGCAACTTGGCGTACTGCGCCGAATTTCCGTGTGGGAGACCGAGGAAGACGACGTCATGACCCGAGAGGATTTCGACAGTGGTCTCTTCGAGTACCCGCGAAGAGAGTGGGAGCAAGTGCGGATGATGCTCACCGAGCGTCGAACCGGCGTTACCACCGGCGGTCAGCGAACCGATCACCAGACTGCCGTCGGCATAGGAGGGGTGCCCGAGGAGCAGACGCAGAACCTCACCACCCGCGTACCCACTGGCGCCGGCAACGGCGACTCTGATCAGCTTGCGGGCGTTCTCGGTCGTACCACCTTCAGTCATGTCACACAGTATGCATCATTGTGCATCGGAATGCATAATTACTTACCCATGGATCGCCGGATCTCCTCGAGCTTGGCTTTTGCGGCCTTCTGGCGCTCGTCCCACTGCTCGTCCACGGACTTTCCGGCGGGACTCTCGTGTGCCAATTCGGCCGAACCGACAGACGTTCCGAAGCGCCCCTCTATCTTCTCCCGAACACGGTCGAAAGTGGGGACTCCCCCTTCGGTGTAGTCGGGTTCGGGAATTCTCGGGTCGGTCGCAAGTACCACCGGGACGTCGATGATCTCGTCGACCTCCACAACGGTGTCGGGCAGTTCGACTTCTTCGGCGTCGGTGATCGTGTTGTCGTCCTCTACACGGTGCGGCTCGAGGCTCGCGGCAGCGGTGTCCACCACGGAGAGAACCACCGACAAGCTCGGACGACGCTCGACCACTGCGCGAACGACCGCGAGAAAGTCCTTGTCGTCGAGCGCATCAGCAGCCTCGACTACTTGGTGTACAGAATTACGGGGTGCGGAGCCATCATTTTCGGGCCCATCATTTACGAGCCGATCATTTTGTGACACTGCCAGTCCCTTCTCGAAACGTCGACGGACAACTCCGATCCTTCCACGACCGTCTGCCGAAGGCGTCAGAGTGACGCGAGGTAAGCCGCAAACGCATCCTCGCTCGAATACTCGGGGACGTATCCGAACCGTTCCTCGAGCCGCCGATTGTCGAGGACCGGCCGGTACTGGAGAAATCCGACCCGCTCCGGACCGTGTCCGTCAAACCCAATCGCCGCCCGACGCGCAGAACGCCCCGGAGCAGCCAAGCGGGTAGCGTCACCATGCTCTTGCTCATCCGGGAAGCCAACTCGTCGACTGTCAGCGCACCGTCCGCCCGCGAGGTTGAAGATGTCCACCCGGTATCCGGTCACATCCTCGGCAAAGGCGCTCGCCACGTCGGTGTGCCAGACGAACACGAAAGGGCTGTCACTCCCGGCAACCTCGAGCATCTTGCGGCGATCGAACAACGCGGTGATCCGATTGTCGACGCTCTCGCCCAAGATCGTGCCGATCCGAAGACAACTTGCTCGATGCGGCACCACAGGGTGGGAAATCGATAGCACGAAAGAGCCCACGACCACCAGGGATGGTCGTGGGCTCTGTGATCAGTTGGGGAAATCAGCCCCGCATCTGCGCGCCGACAGCCTTGGACGCTGCCTCCACTGCCGAATCACGAGCGGCACTGGCCTCGTCCTCGGTCAGCGTGCGGTCGATGCCGCGGAAGCGCAACGCGAACGCGAGCGACTTGCGACCTTCACCGACCTGCTCGCCCTCGAAGACGTCGAACAGGCGAATGTCTTCGAGAAGCTCCCCACCGCCGGAACGCAGAGCTTCCTGCACCTTGGCCGCCGGAATGTCGCGATCGACAACAACCGCCACATCCTGGAGCACTGCGGGGAACGGCGAAATGCGCGGCGCTGGCAGGTTCTCGGCCAACGGCAAAGCGTCGAGGTCGATTTCCAATGCGCAGGTACGCGCAGGCAGTCCGGCACGCTCGAGAACAGCCGGGTGCAACTCGCCGGCATGACCGACTACATTGCCGTCGACCAGTACCTCGGCGCAGCGGCCCGGATGCCACGGCAGGTACTGCGCCGCACGTAGTTCCACCTCGACGCCTGCTGCAGCCGCGATGACCCGCACTGCCGCAAACGTGTCCGAAGCCTCGGCCTGACGACCCGGACCCCAGGGGCCGCTCGGCTCCCGCAATCCACTCAGCACAGCAGCGATGTGAACGGGCTGCGCCGGCAACGACGCGATCAGGTTCGCGATCTGTTCGTCCGTCGGACGGCGATCGACCGGCAATGCGTCCACGGGCTTGGTGTCGGGACCCGGCAGGACAACCTGCGCGATGCCGTACAGCGACAGATCGCGCTGACCGCGAGAAGCGTTGCGAGCCAAGATCTCCAGCAGACCCGGAAGCAGAGTTGTCGCCAACTCCGGACGATCGGCTTCGAGCGGGTTGAGAACCTTGCTGGTGTTGCGGCGCGGATCGTCCGCGTCGAGGCCCCAGACGTCGAAGACGTTAGTGGGCAGGAACACCGGAGGAAGGACCTCGACGTAGCCGGCGTGAGCGACGGCCCTCGAGACCGTGCGCTTGCGCCGCTGCGACGCAGTCAAACCGCGTCCGGCCGGGGCGGCGGGAAGGACCGACGGGATCTGCTCGAGACCTTCGAGACGAAGTACTTCCTCGACGAGGTCTGCAGGCTGCACCAGGTCCGGACGCCACGACGGCGGCGTCGCGACCAACTGGCCGTGTCCCTCTTCGCTGACGCCGACCTCTACGTTGCAGCCAACCTGGGTGAGGCGGCGAGCAGCGGTGCCGTTGGGGTACGTGACTCCAGCGACACGGTCGGGCAGGTCGATATCCATACGAATGGCAGCGCGAGGGGCGACGTCACCCACGTCGGTCAGGACCGGCTCGATCCGTCCGCCGGCGATCTCGACCAGCAGAGCGGCTGCGCGATCGACAGCCGCGAGCGGAATCGCCGGATCGACGACGCGCTCGAAACGCTTGCTTGCCTCGCTCGGCAGCTTATGCCGGCGCGCTGTCTTGAAGACTGCGAGCGGATCCCAGGTAGCTCCTTCGAGCAGGATGTCCGTCGTTGCCGTTCCCACCTCGGTGGTGGCGCCGCCCATGACGGCCGCCAGAGAGATGACCCCGGAATCGTCGGCGATGACAACGTCTTCGGGATCGAGCGTGCGTTCGACGTCGTCGAGCGTCGTCAGCTTCTCCCCCGCCTTGGCGCGGCGGACTACCAGGTCGCCTTGCACCGCGGTCGCATCGAACGCGTGCAGAGGCTGACCGAGTTCGAGCATCACGTAATTGGTGACGTCGACGGCCGGCGAGATCGGGCGAACACCGGAGAGCAGCAGTCGACGCTGCAACCACCACGGGCTCACCGCCTCGGGATCGATTCCCGTGATCTTTCGCATCACGAAACGCGACGCCTTGGACTCCGGTTCGAGATGCACCGGCCAGGCTTCACCCTCGGCCGGATGCGCGGGCACCGAAGCGGGATCGGCGTACTCGAGATCGAAACCGCAGGCGAGTTCTCGCGTGAGGCCGCGGACCGAGAAGCAGTATCCACGGTCCGGGGTGATGTTCAGTTCGATGATCGTGTCACCGAGGCCGAGCAACTCGTTGCCATCGGCGCCGGGTTCGGCGGTACCGGGCTCGAGCACCAGGATGCCCGAATGGTCCTTGCCGATACCGAGTTCCGAGACGGAGCAGATCATGCCGTCGGACACCTGGCCGTACGTCTTGCGAGTGGCGATTTCGAATCCACCGGGCAGCACCGCGCCGGGCAGTGCAACGACGACGAGGTCACCCTCGTTGAAATTGCGCGCGCCGCAGACGATGCCGCGAGGCTCGGGTTCCCCGACCTCGACCTGACAGAAGCGGATCGGCTTCTTGAACTCGGTCAGTTCGGTGATGGAGACGACCTTGCCGACGACCAAGGGGCCGTCAATCGCCTCGAGTGTGTCGAGTTCCTCGACTTCGAGTCCCACCCGGACGAACCCGGCGTCCAACTCTTCCGGGGTCACCTCCCAGTCCGGAGTTGCCCGCTGCAGGATCTCGGTCAGCCAGGATTGCGCTACTCGCACGTCTGCTCAGCTCTCTCGTTTGTCGATAAGTCTTGTGAAGGTTCCGCGAACCGGGGATTTCGAGTACCGGGCAGATCAGCCTGCGACACCGAAGGGCAGCGTGAAACGCACGTCACCTTCGACGATGTCGCGCATGTCCGGGATACCGTTGCGGAACTGCAGGGTCCGCTCGAGGCCCATTCCGAATGCGAAACCCGAGTACTCGTCAGGATCGATTCCGCTGGCGCGCAGAACGTTCGGGTTGACCATGCCGCAGCCACCCCACTCGACCCAGCCGGCGCCGCCCTTCTTGTTTGCAAACCAGACGTCGACCTCTGCCGACGGTTCCGTGAACGGGAAGTAGTTGGGGCGCATACGGGTACGCGTCTCGGGGCCGAAAAGGGCGCGAGCGAACGCGTCGAGAGTTCCTCGCAGGTTGGCCATCGTCAGGCCCTTGTCGACGGCCAGTCCTTCGACCTGCGAGAAGACAGGCGTGTGCGTCGCATCGAGTTCGTCGGTGCGGAACGTGCGACCCGGGCACACCACGTAGATCGGCACCTCACGCGAGAGCATGGTGCGGACCTGCACGGGTGAGGTGTGGGTTCGCAGCACCTGGCGCGAATTCTCGGGTGCCAGGTGGAAGGTGTCCTGCATCGTGCGTGCGGGGTGATCCGGCAAGAAGTTGAGCGCGTCGAAGTTGAAGTGCTCGGTCTCCACCTCTGGGCCCTCGGCAACTTCCCAACCCATCGCGACGAATACGTCGGCGACCTGCTCGGAAATCAGGCTGATCGGGTGACGCGCACCGACGGGGTGGCGATCGGAGGGCAGAGTGACGTCGATTGCCTCGGCGACCAACACCGCGGCGTCGCGCTCGGCGAGAAGAACCTCACGACGAGCGTCGTACGCGTTGTTGATCCGGGTGCGGAAGATGTTGACGCGCTTGCCTGCGTCCGCCTTTTCCTTACCCGGAAGGCTGCCGAGCCCCCGACGAGCGAGGGCGATCGGGGACTTGTCCCCCAGATGCTCCACCTTGACGTGCGCCAGCGCATCCAGGTCAGCGGCGTCCGCGAGCGCCTTCTCGGCATTCTCAGCCGCAGCGGTCAACGCCTCTTCGGTGAGCACACTCGCGTCGACCTCCGGCGGTGTCGCGCCCTCATTTTTGGCCACGGCTGTGACACTCCTGTCGCTTCTCGGTTTACTTCTCGTACTGCTTGCTTCTCGTACTGCATGCGAGCTTTCGAGCCCGTTCGAGCGTTGTCTCTGCTCTTGTATTGTCTCAGGCTTCCGCAAATGAGATTCCGTGAGGTCTTCGCGCGCGTTTTCAGCTGCGATAGGTCGTGCGATTCTGCACCCGCGCGCTTGCGTACAGGCAAATAGCCGCCGCTGTTGCAAGGTTCAGACTTTCGGCGCGGCCGTGGATCGGAATCCGCACCCGATGATCAGCCTGCGCTGCAATCGCCGGATCGAGACCGTGAGCTTCATTGCCGAACAGCCAGGCCGTTGGCTTGCTCAGCAACTCGTCGGCCTCGTCGAGGTCGACCTCGCCGTCCGCCGCGGTCGCGAGAATTTGAATGCCGGCGGCGCGAATCTGTTCGATCACCGACACCGTGTCTCGTTCGCGGACAACCGGCAGGTGAAAGAGGCTGCCCGCCGACGAACGAACCACCTTGCCGTTGTGCGGATCGACGCTGTCACCGGCGAGGATTGCCGCATCGGCGCCCACCGCGTCGGCGATGCGAATGACGGTCCCGGCATTGCCTGGTTCGTTGACCTCGACCGGCACTGCGAGCAGGCGGGTGCCCTGGGTGACGGCTGCGCTCAGCGGTACATCTAGGAGATCACTGACGGCAACAAGGCCGGGCGGCGTGACGGTATCGCTCAGAGCTTTGATTGCCCGATCGGTGACAAGAGAAACGCGAACTCCAGCGGTCAGCGCCTGATCGATGACGTGCTGATACCGCTCGGCTGCGTCCTCTGTGTAGAAGAGGTCGTGCACCGGGCGGTTCTCGCCGTTCGAGAGCGCACCGTTCAACAGTTCGGTGACCGAGTTCTCACCCTCGACGAGGAAACGTCCTGCTTTACGTCGTTCTGCTGTGCGCAGGAGCTTGACAGCAGAAACGACCCGCGGAGTCCGCTCTGTGAGCGGGTCCACGGGCCGTTGCTGTGATGCGTGAATCAGGCTGCTTCTCCGGCAGGAGCGTTTACGTCAGCCGGCAAAGCGGCCTTCGCGAGCGCGACCAGACCGGCAAATGCCTCGGCGTCGGAGACGGCGAGCTCGGCCAGGATCTTGCGGTCGACCTCGACCTCGGCCAGACGCAGGCCCTGGATGAGGCGGTTGTACGTGATGTCGTTGGCGCGAGCTGCAGCGTTGATACGCGTGATCCACAGCTTGCGGAACTCACCCTTGCGTGCACGACGGTCGCGGTATGCGTAGACCAGCGAGTGGAGCTGCTGCTCCTTGGCCTTGGTGTACAGACGCGAACGCTGTCCACGGTAGCCGCTGGATGCAGCAAGAATTGAACGACGCTTCTTCTGGGCGTTGACCGCCCTCTTTACGCGTGCCACGTGAAAATCCTGTCAATCTTGGGGCTGTGAAACTCAGACGCCCCGGGTGGTCAGTAAGGGGGGCGACTCAGATGCCGAGCATGCGCTTGATGCGCGGAGCGTCGTCAGGGCTGACAACGGCGACACCGTCGAGGCGACGGGTAACCCGGCTCGACTTGTGCTCGAGAAGGTGGCGACGGCCGGCCTTCTGGCGCATGAGCTTGCCGGTGCCGGACACCTTGAATCGCTTCGAGGCGCCGCTGTGGCTCTTCATCTTGGGCATGGAGTCCTCAGTTCTTGTTACGTGGTGGATCGTGGGAAATCGACTAGCTGGTCGGAGCCTCGGGAGCTGCGTCGCCGGTCGTCGGTGCGGCTTCAGTCGCGGCAGGAGTTGCTTCAGTCGCGGCAGGAGCTGCTTCACTCGACGCCGGAGCCGGACGCGGAGCGGCCTGCGCCACTGGTGCCTGGGCACTCTCCTGCGCCTTGACGCGAGTCTTGGCACCCTTGTGCGGTGCCAACACCATCGTCATGTTTCGGCCGTCCTGCTTTGCCGAGGTCTCGACGAAGCCGAGATCTGCGACGTCTGCTCCCAGACGCTGCAGGAGGCGGTAACCGAGCTCGGGACGTGACTGTTCACGTCCGCGGAACATGATCGTGACCTTGACCTTGGAACCGGCTTCGAGGAAGCGAACAACATTGCGCTTCTTGGTCTCGTAGTCGTGAGCGTCGATCTTGGGTCGGAGCTTTTGCTCCTTGATGACCGTCAGAGTCTGGTTCTTGCGAGACTCACGGGCTTTCTGTGCAGCCTCGTACTTGAACTTGCCGTAGTCCATGATCTTGCAGACCGGTGGACGGGCGTCGGGAGCTACCTCGACCAGGTCGAGGTCGGCCTCGAGGGCCAAGCGGAGTGCATCTTCAACACGCACGATGCCTACCTGCTCGCCGCCAGGTCCGACCAAACGGACCTCGGGGACGCGGATACGATCGTTGATGCGGGTCTCAGTGCTGATGGGGCCTCCTAGGTTGAACGGTGCGGTCTTCGTGACCGCACGCAGCCCGTACCGCCCGTACCCCAACAAAAAACCCCGCTCCGATGATTTCTCATCTGCGGGGCCCGATGTCGACCGATCACACAACATCCAGCTCACGCCGAATATCGTCTCCTCAACTGGGTGAGGAACCTGACGAAGCATTTAGACTTCGATAGTCAGGTGACCGGAACCGCTGAACTGCAGTTTTACCTGCCGCGCAGAGGTGGGAGTCGGGCTCCACTTGCTGCCCCCGAACAAGTCGGAGGCGGTCGTTGCAACAAGAGTAACAGGTCGCCACAGATGAAAGAAATCGGTGCAGGTCCCCCACAGCGGGGAGAGGCCCGATTCAACACCATCACGGCCTGATGGAATCCTTGCATCCATGAGTGAAAACTTCGAGGCAGATCAGAACACCGACGGCACGAATCCCGACGTCCGCGAACTCTCCGAAGTCCCCGCGGTCGAGGTCATCAGCCGCGCCGCAGTGATGCTGATGAGCTCGGCGGCCGAAAAACTCGGCCTCTCGGACACCGACCCGTCTTCCAGCCCCTACCTCGACCTCGACGAAGCGCGTCGAGTCATCACCGCGCTTGCCGGACTGGTGACTGCGTCGGTCGAGTACCTCGGCCCCCACGCCGGCCCCATCCGCGAAGGCCTCCAAGCCTTGCAGCGCGCATTCCGCGAGGCCTCCTCGCACCCGGACGAGCCGGGAAAGGGACCGGGCGAGAAGTTCACCGGCCCGGTCTACTGAGTTGGCAACCGCCAACAAGACTCAACCGACGCCCGAGGACGTCGACGCGTTCATTTCCCGCGTCGACGATCGTAAGCGCGCCGACAGTGCGGAGTTGATCTCCTTGCTGTCGGCCGCCACGGGCGAGCCTGCTGTCACGTGGGGCTCGAGCATCATCGGATTCGGGGCACGGCACTACCGGTACGCGAGTGGCCACGAGGGAGACACTCCACTGATCGGATTCTCCCCCAGGGCCACCGCACTCACGTTGTACTTGTCTCTGGACCTCGACGACTACACGGACACACTCGCGCGCCTCGGCAAGCACAAGATCGGAAAAGGCTGCCTGTACGTCAAACGGCTGAGCGACGTCGACCCGGCCGTCTTGACCGAGCTGATCACGGATTCCGTTGCCGCAGCCCGCAACATGATCGACTGAGTCACTCACCTTCGGGGCGCAACAGGCCGAGCGTCTTCGGGCGGTTGGCCGAAGACGCTCGAATCCCGTGGAGTGAAGTGATTGTTCGTCAGCGTGGCCCGACGCATTCGATCGAGTCGAAACCACCGCACGGCGTCGCGCTGGCGACACCAGCCGATGAGAAACCACAGTCCACGGTCCTGCGCCAGAATGTGCGGCTCAACTGCCCGCACCGTCTCCGAACCGTCCCCATCCACATAGTGCAACGACACGACGCGACTCTGTTCGAGACCCTGCTCGACGGCCTGCCGGTTCGCGCGCGAATCCGTCACAACCCCAACGTCTCCGCGTATCCACACGCGGCCACCGAGTTCGGCAACCTTACGACGGCCCTCCTCGTCCATCACGTCGAGCAGTTTTGCCAGCGCCGCACGTCCATCCGGCGCAAACGGAGCATCACCCATCGCGGTCAACGCCAACGCGATTGACACTGCTTGCGGGACAGTGAAATTCACCGGCGGAAGCGTGGCGCGACCTACGAGTCGGTATCCACCCCCAGGACCTGAGCGCGCCTCGATCGCCGCACCCGACATCATCAGCGTCTCGATATCGCGTTTGATAGTTCGGGTGGTGACACCGAATTCCTCGGACAATCGGGAACACGTAGTCCCTCGATCGCCCTGTCGCCGAAGTTCCTCGACTAGAGCATGCAATCTCGCAGCTCGATTCACACCCACGAGTATCTCAGATTTCGATACCAAACAGTGACATAATTAGTGACAGTCTGTTGTCACCATCCCGGCTGCACAGTGAGTACATGAAAACTCACATCGTTCTTGTTCCCGGATTCTGGCTCGGTTCATGGGCTTGGGATGCAGTCCTCCCGCACCTCGAGCGTTCCGACACCCGCGTGACCAGCCTGACGCTGCCCGGACTCGACGCCGTCGATGCAGATCGATCAGCGGTCACCTTCGACGCCCACGTCCGCGCAGTCATCGACGCTGTAACGGATTCCGACGCACGCACGGTCCTGGTCGTTCACAGCGGCGCCGGCCCGGTGGGGTACGCGGTCACCGATCGCATCCCGGATCGCGTCGCTCGGATCGTCTACGTCGACTCGGGCCCGATGCCCGACGGCGCGGCGCTGCGACCGGATTTAGCCGCAGATGTCGTCGAGATACCTCTGCCGACGTGGGCAGAACTCGAAGCAGACGGCAGCAGCCTCGAAGGACTCGACGAGAAAGCTCTCGAGGCGTTTCGCGCCAACGCCGTCCCCGAACCGGCCGGACCGGCACGTGAGCCGATTGTCCTGACGAACGAGAAGCGCTACCAGGTGCCGACAACCGTCGTTTGCAGCACGTTCCCGTCCGCGGTGATCGCCCAGATGGCCGACGGGGGCCACCCGATGGCAGCGGAACTGGCGAAACTCCCAGTGACGTATGTCGACCTCCCGACCGGCCATTGGCCGATGTGGTCGCGCCCCGAAGACGTTGCCCAAGTGATCCTCGAAGCCACCGCTTCCTAACCGCCATTGCAGTGATGCCGGGTCGGATTCCGACCCGGCATCACTGACCGACTTCTGCTAGCTCACGGAAGCAGCTTTCTTCCGTGGCGCAGTCTTCTTTGCTGCAACTGCCTTCGTCGCGCGCTTCTTGGTGATCGGCTTGGCCTTGGCCGGTGCGTGTTGCGCGGTGAGAACTTCACTGAGGAACTTGCCCGTGTAGCTCTCGGGGACCGCGGCAACGTCCTCCGGAGTACCTTGCGCCACAACGGTTCCGCCACCGGATCCACCTTCGGGTCCCATGTCGACGACCCAGTCCGACGTCTTGATCACGTCGAGGTTGTGCTCGATCACGATCACGCTGTTGCCCTTGTCGACCAGACCGTTGATCACGATCAAGAGCTTGCGGATGTCCTCGAAATGCAGACCCGTGGTGGGCTCGTCGAGGATGTACACGGTGCGGCCGGTCGAGCGCTTCTGCAATTCGGCGGCGAGCTTGACGCGTTGTGCCTCACCACCGGACAGAGTGGGAGCCGGCTGACCCAGTCGGACGTAGCCCAGACCGACGTCGACCAGAGTCTTGAGGTACCGGTGGATGGAGGTGACCGGTTGGAAGAACTCGGCCGCTTCCTCGATCGGCATGTCGAGAACCTCGGCGATCGACTTGCCCTTGTAGTGGACCTCGAGCGTTTCGCGGTTGTACCGAGCGCCGTGGCACACCTCGCAAGGCACGTACACGTCCGGCAAGAAATTCATCTCGATCTTCAAGGTTCCGTCGCCGGAGCACGCCTCGCAGCGTCCGCCCTTGACGTTGAACGAGAACCGGCCTGGCTGGTAGCCGCGGACCTTCGCTTCTGTAGTTGCAGCGAACAGGGTTCGGATCTTGTCGAACACGCCGGTGTACGTCGCAGCATTCGATCGTGGAGTCCGGCCGATCGGAGACTGATCGACCTGTACGAGCTTGTCCAGCTGATCGAGACCGTTGATTCGTGTGTGACGGCCAGGCACCTGGCGTGCACCGTTGAGCTTGTTCGCCATGACGGTCGCCAGAATGTCGTTGACCAACGTCGACTTGCCCGAACCGGAGACACCGGTGACAGCGGTGAGAACACCCAGCGGGAAGCTCACGTCGATGCCGTCGAGATTGTGCTCGCGAGCTCCGACGACCGTGACCTGACGCTTGCGGTCCACCGGCCGACGAATGGCCGGAACCTCGATGAAGCTACGACCCGACAGATAGGCGCCGGTCAGGGACTCTTCACACGTCAGCAGTTCTTCGTACGGTCCGCTGTGAACGACCTTGCCACCATGCTCGCCGGCATACGGTCCGATGTCGACCACCCAGTCAGATGTACGGATTGTGTCTTCGTCATGCTCGACGACGATTAGCGTGTTGCCTAGGTCGCGCAAGCGCGTCAGAGTTTCGATCAGTCGCCGGTTGTCGCGTTGGTGAAGACCGATGGACGGCTCGTCGAGTACGTACAGCACGCCGACGAGTCCGGATCCGATCTGCGTTGCCAAGCGGATTCGCTGGGCTTCGCCACCGGACAACGTGCCAGCGGCACGCGAGAGAGAAAGGTATTCCAGGCCGACGTCGAGCAGGAACCCGAGGCGCGCCTGAACTTCCTTGAGGACCTGACCTGCAATGGCCTCTTCGCGCGAACCGAGGGTGAGGCTGTTGAGGAAGTCCGCGCAGTCGGAGATGGAGAGTTCACAGACCTCGGCGATGGACTTACTGCCGAAATCCCCCGCCGCGATGGTCACGGACAGGATTTCCGGGCGCAGTCGCGCACCACCACACGCCGGGCACGGGGTGTCACGCATGTACCCGTCGTAGCGTTCCTTCATCTGATCGGACTCAGTCTGTTCGAGGCGGCGGTGCAGGAACGGCATCACACCTTCGAACTCGGCGTAATAAGAACGGGTACGGCCGTACCGATTTTTGTACCGGACGTGAACCTGCTCCTCACTACCTTCGAGGATCGCTTTGCGGGCCTTCGCCGGCAACTTGTTCCACGGCGTTTTCATGTCGAAACCGAGGATGTCGCCGAGGCCGGACAGCAAACGTCCGAAGTACTCCGAACTCTGGCCCATCGACCACGGCGCGATTGCTCCGTCTTCGAGACTCAGGTCGGGATCGGGAACCACCAGATCCGGGTCGACCTCCTTGCGGATACCAAGGCCGGTGCATTCGGGGCAGGCGCCATAGGGCGAGTTGAAGGAAAACGAGCGCGGTTCCAGATCGTCGATGGCAAGTGCGTGGCCATTCGGGCACGCCAGCTTCTCCGAGAAACGACGCTCCCGATCGGGTGCATTTTCTTCGCGGTCGACAAAGTCGAGGACGACGATGCCTTCGGCCAATCGAAGGGCGGTCTCGACCGAATCGGTAAGGCGCTGCTTCGAACTCGCCTTGACCTGCAAGCGGTCGACCACAACTTCGATGTCGTGCTTTTCCTGCTTCTTGAGCTTCGGCGGATCCGCAAGCGAGTGAACGACACCGTCGACGCGCACTCGCGAATAGCCCTGGGTGTTGAGCTGATCGAAGAGATCGACGAACTCGCCCTTACGAGTACGGACCACCGGTGCGAGGACCTGGAACTTGATGCCCTCTTCCATCTCGAGCACCTGGTCGACGATCTGCTGGGGTGTCTGACGTGCGATCTTCTCGCCACACACCGGGCAGTGCGCTGAACCTGCGCGGGCATAGAGGAGTCGGAGGTAGTCGTAGACCTCGGTGATGGTGCCCACCGTCGAACGTGGGTTGCGGTTGGTCGACTTCTGGTCGATCGACACCGCAGGAGACAATCCTTCGATGAAATCGACATCCGGTTTGTCCATCTGACCGAGGAACTGACGCGCGTATGCCGAGAGCGACTCGACGTAGCGGCGCTGCCCTTCGGCGAAGATCGTGTCGAAGGCGAGGCTGGACTTGCCGGAGCCGGACAACCCGGTGAAGACGATCAGGCTGTCTCGCGGGAGGTCGAGATCGACTCCTCGCAGATTGTGCTCACGTGCACCCCGCACGATCAGGCGATCCGCCACACCAATTCCCTTCATTGTCAATCATCTGGGGCCGTCCCCCCGGAGAAGTCTCGAGCGGCCTCGCAAACGCGAGTCCTCGAGCGATCGTCATCGTAGGCCGAGCCACCGACACGTTTTTCTCACCAAGCGAGCCCATCGCTCTACCTGCCCCTATTCGAAGGTAGCCTGCGTTTCATGACGAATCAGCCCATCGTGATCGACGACTCCTACACCGGTCAGGTCTCCCCCGATTCTGCCCCTCAGCGGCGAACAATCGAAGGTGCCGTCATCACGAAGATGTCGGTCGGCCCCATGGACAACAACACTTACCTCGTCGTCTGTTCCACGACCGGGAAATCTCTCCTGATCGATGCGGCCAACGAAGCCGAGAAGATCATCGCGCTCATAGAACAGGAAGCACCTGTTTTCGATTCCATCGTCACCACCCACCAGCACGGCGATCACTGGTTGGCCTTGCAGGATGTCCACGCCGCCACGAAGATACCGACCGCCGCTCACCCCCTCGACGCGGATGTCCTTCCCGTCACCCCGGACGTTCTCCTCGAAGACGGCGACAAGGTGACGGTTGGCAATCTGAGCCTCGACGTCATTCACCTGTCCGGACACACTCCCGGGTCCATCGCGCTGGCTCTCACCGAACCGAGCGGGCAGGTTCACCTCTTCACCGGTGATTCACTCTTCCCCGGAGGCGTCGGAAAGACCGCCGACCCCGAGAAGTTCACTTCCCTGCTCGACGACGTGGAAAACAAGCTGTTCGGAAGGTTCGACGACGCAACCGTCGTCTACCCGGGGCACGGCAAGGACACGACACTGGGCGCCGAGCGTCCGCACTTGGCGGAGTGGCGCGAACGCGGTTGGTGACGTCTCACCCGTCTGAACTGAATCCCGCTAGTCGGCCCGTTCATTTCTGACCTGTTCGCCATTCACTCGAAGTCGTGGGAGCCAGGTCGTCAGAGTCCCGCCCAGGCCTTCGACCATCCGTTCACCGAACACACACAACGTGCGTTCCCACGGATGGCCGAAGGTTCCTTCTCTGAATTCGTTATGCCCGAATATGTAGTAATCGCCGTTCGGATAGACCGGGACACGCCACTCCGCCAACTCCTGCGCAGCGGCATGTGACTCCGCGTCGAAGGTGTAGCCCGGATGCTGCCAATCCAGTACGACAAAGTTGGGATCGTCTTTCCAGTCGGTGACAAAACAGCGCAACGCTTCGGCGTTGATCGCATCGACGCGAGCGGCCCACGCCCCCGGCGTCTCAGATGGCGCCGCACCCAAATCGAAGACCACGGACGGCGTCGGCTCAGCGATGGCGGGCCAAGATCGCGCGTCGATGCCGGGAGTGAATTCGAAGCGGGCGCGAAACATAGCCCAATGTCGCTCGTTCTCCTCGGCTGAGAGTTGTCCCCAACCGGCAGGAAGGGTCGAGCCGAAGTTCTGTGTCATCTTCGTGGTCACCGAACCATGGTGGTCGATCGGTCTGCATTGTGTGGCACCTTCGAACACGCCGTGGGCGGATACGCGGTAACGGATACTTCCGAGCGAGTTGTCCGAACCCACGACGAAGTCATCGATGCAGGACAGCGCACTTCGGCGACCAGGAATCCGTCCTCAGGGAAAGGCGCCGCGACGTCCTTGCACCGGACCAATTCCTTCTGCGATCGCTAGGGTGGAAAACGAACCTACATCGGGAGGCTTGAAACATGCTGGTACGTCGAATTGCTCGTCCATTGCTTTCCACGATCTTCATCGCCGGGGGAATCGATGCTTTGCGCAACCCCGCTCAGCGAGCAGCCAAAGCGTCACCCCTGATCGACAAATCGGTCGAGACGCTGCCAGGAGCAGTGACTCAGAAGGTGCCTGCTGATCCGGAAACACTCGTCAAGATCAACGCCGTCGTCCAGATCGGTGGCGGTGCCCTGCTCGCTACAGGCAAGGCTCCGCGGCTCGCGTCGTTGGTCCTCGCCGGAAGCCTGGTGCCCACCACACTGGCCGGCCACGACTTCTGGAACGAAACCGATCCGTCATTGCGAGCGATGCAGCGCACCAACTTCATCAAGAACGTCAGCTTGCTCGGCGGACTGATGATCGCGTCCGTCGACACCGAGGGCAAGCCGTCGCTCGGCTGGCGTGGCCGCCGCGCCGCGAAGAAGGCACAGGCGTCTATCGCCGCGGCGCTTCCATTGGTCGCATCGCAGACCGATCACACGAGCGATCGCGTCGAACATGCTTTGTCGGTGGCGTCCGAGCGCGGTTCCGAACTTGCCGAAACCGCGAAGGCACACGGAACGGATTGGCTCGAACTCGCCAAGGGGCGTGGTTCCGAGTTCGCGGAGATCGCGAGCAAGCGTGCCGCTGAATTCAGCGAGGTCGCCAAGGAGCGCGGCCCGGATATCCTCGAAGTCGCGCAGAAGCGCAGCTCCGAACTGGCCGAGACCGCACGCGAGCGCAGTGCCGAACTGGCCGAGCTGGCGAGCAAGCGCAGCTCCGAGTTCGCCGAACTTGCACTCGAGAAGAGCAACGAGTGGGCAGAGACAGCGTCGGAACAGACCGAGGTGCTGGGTAAGCGGGCCCGCAAGCGCGCCGAGAAGGCGCTGGAAAAGGCTCGCGCCAAGAAGGACGAATTGACGCACTGAGTGCACCGAAAATCACGGTCAGGCCACCTTCGGGTGGCCTGACCTGTATCTATGCGGCAGTTCATCTGGGGGAACTAGACTGTCTTGGCGCTTTTGCAGCGCATGAATTTCTCATCAAGCCTAGGAGATCCTTTGCCCGACGCGGACCCGTCACTGAACGAGCAAGAGCTCGAGCAGCAGTACGTGACGATGCTGTACTCCCGTCTCGACGATCTTCGAAAGTATGCCCAAACACGCTTGAGCACGGTCCTCCTCGAGACCGGCGGTACCCCGCAGGCACGCAGTGAACGCGAATCCTTCAACGCCATGTACACCGAGGATCTCGCCAAGTACGACGCAGCCGAGAACGGAATGTGTTTCGGACGCATCGACTTCGACGACGAGCGACGCTATGTCGGCCGACTCGGAATTTTGGACACCGACAACGACTACGAAACATTGCTCCTCGACTGGCGTGCCCCGATGGCACGACCGTTCTATCTGGCGACGCCCGCGGCACCTGAAGGTGTGAAACGGCGACGCCATATTCGCAGCCGTAGCCGCACGGTCACCGGCATCAACGACGAATACCTGGACCTCGATGCAGCCCGCGCCGCCGGAGTAGTCACCGAAGCCGGCGGCGTCGCCGGTGAGAGCGCACTCCTGGATGCACTGAACGCCGCGCGTACAGGCCAAATGAACGACATCGTCGAGACCATCCAGAGCGAGCAGGATGCCATCATCCGCTCCGAACACAAGAGCGTGTTGGTGGTCCAGGGCGGTCCGGGTACCGGCAAAACAGCTGTCGCACTTCACCGTGCCGCCTTCTTGCTCTACACCTACCGTCAGCAGCTGGCCAAGGCCGGCGTTCTCATCATCGGTCCGAACGCGACCTTCCTCGACTACATCAGCCAGGTCCTTCCTTCACTCGGTGAGACCGGCGTCCTGCTCTCGACGATCGGCGACCTGTACCCCGGAGTGCGCGCAACACGTACCGATTCCCTCGCCGCCGGTGAGATCAAGGGTTCGCTCGCGATTCTCGACGTGCTCAAGAACGCCGTCCGGGATCGACAGGAAGTTCCGTCCAAGCCGATCACCCTGCGATTCGACACGTACGACCTGAAGCTGGATCGCAAGACCGTCACGAAGGCGCGCGGTCGGGCTCGATCGTCGCGTCGCCCACACAACCTGGCGCGCCCGATCTTCGTGGCAGCAGTCATCGAGGCGTTGGCGCTGCAGATGGCCGAACTCATCGGCGGAAACCTCGTCGACGGCGGCTCACTCCTCAGCCGGGACGACATCGCCGACATTCGCGACGAGATGCGCGAGGACTCCGACATCATGTCCGCCATCGGAAAGCTGTGGCCAGAATTGTCGCCGCAGCAAATCCTCGCGGAACTGTGGACGTCTCCGGCGAGGTTGGCCAAGGCAGCGCCGCAACTCGACGACGGACAACGCGACGAGCTTCTGCAGAGCGTCGGACCAGGATTCAGTGCGGCCGACGCTCCCCTTCTCGACGAACTCGCCGAGATCCTCGGAGTCGACGATGCCGCCGAACGCGAACGCGCACAACGCGAATGGCGCGCACAGATCGCCGACGCCCAGGGTGCTCTCGACATTCTCACCGGCTCCGCGCCACAGGACCTCGAGGACGAGATGGATCCTGAGATCCTGATGGCGTACGACTTGATCGACGCCAGCCAACTCGCCCAGCGCCACGATCAGGGCCAGCGCCAGACAACGGCGGAGCGCGCTGCCGGTGACCGAACCTGGACATACGGTCACGTGATCGTCGACGAAGCCCAAGAGCTCTCCGAGATGGCGTGGCGAATGCTGATGCGGCGCATACCGAATCGGTGGATGACGTTGGTCGGTGATACCGCCCAGACCGGTGATCCTGCGGGAACCTCGTCCTGGCAGACGATCCTCGAGCCTTACGTCGCCAAGCGCTGGAAGCTCACCGAACTGACCGTGAACTACCGAACTCCGTCGGAGATCATGGATGTCGCTCACCGCGTGCTCGAAGAGATCGACCCGGAGCAGTCGGTGCCCCGGTCGGTGCGCGACAGCGGATTCGCGCCGTGGGCACTCAAGACCACGGCCGAAGAATTGGAATCGACCGTGCGCCGCTGCATCGAGTCCGAGTCACATCCCGGGATCACCGCAGTGATCGCCGGCTCCGAGGTTGTTGCCGATCTGGTCGACCTGGCGAGCGAGACCGTGAGCGTCCTGTCCGTCAAGGACGTCAAGGGGCTGGAGTTCGACACGGTGTTGATAGTCGAACCCGCCGACATTCTCGACGACTCACCCCGTGGAATGAACGACCTCTACGTCGCGTTGACCCGAGCTACCCAGAGGCTCGGCATCATTCACATCGAGTCGCTCCCCGCGGTTCTCGACGGCGTCGAGGCAGCAGAGTTGGCCTTCGATTCGTGAGCCTCACGGAGTAGGTTCGTGCGTGACACCACGAATGGTGGTGTCACCCCAATTTGTGTCGACGACCGAAGGAATGACCCCTCGTGCTTGGCCTGCCCGCAAGTTCCGCCGCACCCATCCGCAAGATCGCTCGCGTGGTGATCGGCGTCGGGATGCTTGCGGCGGTGACAGCCGGTTGTTCGGAGGATGATTCGAGTTCGACGGCTGCCGCAGGCAGCGACGACATCGCTGCTGTTGCTGCCGCACCGACCGAAAAACCGGTGGACGATGCAGAACGGCTGCGGGCGGCGCTCGCGTCTACCGGGGTTGAGCCGGCCTTTTCCGACGACATGTTGCAGGCGCTCGGTGACGGCGTCTGCCAGCAGCTCGCGGCCGGCACGGATCGAGAGATGATTATCGCGAATCTGCGGACGGTATCGCTGAACGGAGCAAGCGAACCGATGGTCACCACCGGAAACGGCTCGGCCGCATCGACAACACCCCCCAGCGCCGATCAGCTGGCTGAAGTATTCGTCGATGCGGCCGAGGCCGACTACTGCCGGTGAGGTCAGCGAACGGTGTGCACGATCAGGACATCGGACGTCGCCTTGCGAGCGGCATCAGAAGGCACCGACCCGAGTAGACGCCCGGTCAACGTGTTCAATCCGCGATTTCCGACGACCAGCAAGTCGCCCTTCACCTCGTCGAGCAAAGCGAGAAGCGATTCGACGGGAGCGCCGACGACGGCGCGCTCGACAACATCCTTCGCCCCCTGGGCATGTGCGCGCTCGCGAGCCGTCCGAAGGATCTCGTACGTCGGTGCGGAACCGGTGACCTGGTAGGCCTCGTTACCCAGCGCGTCAGCGGCAGCACTCACGTCCTTGGGATCGGCCGGGTAGTACGCACACGCGATGACAAGCTGAGCGTCCGAGCCACTGGCAATGGCGGCAGCTCTGTCGACTGCCTTCAGTGACGACTCGGAGCCATCGGTTCCTACGACAACGGTCCGGTAGGCACTCATTCATTCCTCCATGGTTACGGGACGGACGGTACGGCCGGCACCGGGCGCAACGCTGTTGCGCCCGCTCGACAACCGCTGCGCTGACATTAGCGGGATTGTGCCGCGGATAGTGTTATTTGCAGTACACGCCACAAGCTCACAGTGAATGTGATCATCAGTTACAGGAAAATTTGTCCTACAGTGACCGATCAGCGAAGTTTGCCGAAGCGAGGCCCGAACAGCGCCGCCGGGAAAACTTCCTGCTCGACCAGGCCAGCACGCCATGGCGACGCCAATTCCAGCAATCGCTTGGCACCTTCGTCTCCGAGCGCATCCCACGGGGCCAGGGCAAGGTCGTCCGTCAGGTCTTCGACGACGTCGCGCAGTTCCTGCCCGTCCTCGGTCAGCGCACCGGACGAACGGTCGAGCAGTTCGCGATCCTTCAGGCTCTCCACTGCCTCGTCCCACTGTTCCTGCGACCACCCGCGGCGAGTCTGTGCGAACTTACGCTGAAACCCGATTCCCGTGGCTGTGTGCGTGATCAACGCGTCCAGTCCGTTCAATCCCGCGGTCTGAAGGGCCGCAATGTGGCCGTCGCCGCGATACTCACGCAGCAGTGTGAGCGCATGCCAGAAACGCAGGTGCGGTTCAGTCGGCCAGTCGAGCGACGCCCAACCCGCGTACAGCGGACGGCCGTCCACTCCGGGAATGTTCTGGGCAGCGATCGACACGAGTTCGGCGGCCTCGGCCATGTCCGCCGATCCTGTCACGTCTGCACCGAACAGGCGGACGTACGCCGCGTCGATTGCTCGATACCGCGCCGCGACAACCTCTGTGGCCCTTGCCAATTCCCAGGCACGCGGAATGACACTGGCGATCAATTCAGGATTGAAGTTGAAGAAGGTGGCCGTGACGACAGTCGCGGGTGGAGCGCCGAGCGGCGCTGACCGCCCCGCGAAGTACACCATTCGGCCAGGCTCCAACCCGACGCCGACAAGTTCCTTCTCCGTCTCCGGCACGAAGTACGCCAGCGAGTGAAGAAGTTCGAGAGTCCGCGCGGTCTTGCCTGCATTCTGTGCATCCATACCTGAAACCGTAGCGGGCGCGAGCACGAACGTACGCGAGGCGACCTACTTGAGGCCCGCGGCGTCCATCCCTCGAAGCTCCTTCTTCAAATCCGATATTTCGTCTCGCAATCGCCCAGCCAACTCGAACTGAAGGTCGCGTGCAGCATTCATCATCTGATCGGTGAGTTCCTTGACCAGATCCGCCAATTCGGCGCGAGGCATCGACTTGGTGTCGCGCCCCTCGTACACACCGGCACTGACCGCGCGACCGGCCTCACCCTGCGCACGCCGACCACGCGTCGCGTTGCGACCCGAACCACCGACGTCCACGGACGCCGCAGTGTCCTCTGCCTCCTCGTACACCTGATCGAGGATGTCCGCGATCTTCTTGCGTAGCGGTTGTGGGTCGACACCCATCTTCTCGTTGTAGGCGACCTGCTTCTCGCGCCGCCGCTCGGTTTCCTCGATCGCCTGCGCCATGGATGCGGTGATCTTGTCCGCATACATGTGTACTTGGCCGGACACATTTCGAGCCGCTCGACCAATCGTCTGAATGAGGCTGGTGGAGCTACGGAGGAAGCCTTCCTTGTCGGCATCGAGGATCGCGACCAGCGACACCTCGGGAAGGTCGAGTCCCTCACGCAGCAGGTTGATGCCGACCAGCACGTCGTACTCCCCCAGGCGGAGCTGTCGGAGCAGCTCGACTCGCCGGAGAGTATCGATATCCGAGTGCAGATACCGGACGCGAATACCGAGTTCGAGAAGGTAGTCGGTCAGGTCTTCCGACATCTTCTTGGTCAGAGTCGTGACCAGCACACGCTCGTCGCGTTCGGCGCGCTCACGGATCTCGTGAACGAGATCGTCGATCTGCCCCTTGGTGGGTTTGACGATGACCTCGGGATCGATCAATCCGGTCGGGCGAATCACCTGCTCGACGAACTCACCGCCGGACTGACCCAACTCGTACTTGCCGGGGGTTGCCGACAGGTAGACGGTCTGACCGATCCGCTTACTGAATTCTTCCCAAGTCAGAGGGCGGTTGTCGGTTGCCGACGGTAGCCGGAATCCGAATTCGACCAGGTTGCGCTTGCGCGACATATCGCCTTCGTACATGGCGCCGATCTGCGGAACGGTCACGTGCGACTCGTCGATGACCAGAAGGAAATCTTCGGGGAAATAGTCGATCAGGGTTGCGGGGGCAGTTCCTGGACCTCGGCCGTCGATGTGGCGCGAGTAGTTCTCGATGCCGGAGCAGAACCCGACCTGCTTGATCATCTCGAGGTCGTACTGCGTTCGCATGCGCAGACGCTGAGCTTCGAGAAGCTTGCCCTTGCCCTCGAGTTCGGCGAGCCGCTCTTCGAGTTCTGCCTCGATGTCCTTGGCCGCACGCTCCATGCGTTCAGGGCCGGCGACGTAGTGCGTCGCCGGAAAGATACGGACCGTGTCGACCTGACGAACGATGTCTCCGGTCAGTGGATGCAGGTAGTACAGCGCTTCGATCTCGTCACCGAAGAATTCGATGCGTACCGCCAACTCTTCGTAGGACGGAATGATCTCGACCGTGTCGCCGCGCACGCGGAACGAACCTCGTGTGAACGCCATGTCGTTGCGGTTGTACTGAACGTCGACGAGTAGACGCAGGAACGCATCGCGCGGCACCTCGACACCGACGTCGAGCTGAATCGAGCGATCGAGGTACGACTGCGGTGTACCGAGGCCGTAGATGCACGACACCGAGGCCACCACGACCACGTCCCGTCGTGAGAGAAGGCTGGACGTCGCTGAGTGGCGCAGCCGCTCCACGTCGTCGTTGACCGACGAATCCTTCTCGATGTAGGTGTCGGTCTGGGCGATGTACGCCTCGGGTTGGTAGTAGTCGTAGTACGAGACGAAGTACTCGACCGCATTGTTGGGGAGCATTTCCCGCAACTCGTTCGCGAGCTGAGCCGCCAAGGTCTTGTTCGGGGCCATCACCAGAGCCGGGCGTTGCAGCTTTTCGATCAACCACGCAGTCGTGGCCGACTTGCCGGTACCGGTCGCACCAAGGAGGACAACGTCCTTCTCCCCCTCGTTGATCCGTTTTTCCAGTTCGGCGATGGCCGCCGGCTGATCGCCAGCCGGTTCGTACGGGCTGACGACCTCGAAGCGCGCGTCTGAGCGCTCGATGTCACCAACCGGCCGAAACTCGGAATGCGCGACCACGGGATGTTCGGAAGCAAACGCCATGAAACCAGGGTAAGCGCACCTACCGACACAATGCCTGCTCGTCCGCGTTCAGCCGAAAATGCAGTTCGGCGGTAGGTTCATCGACCATGAGCGAGGAACGTCCCCACATTCACCGACCGAAGGTCGAAACCTTCGACATCGCAGCTCGCACCAACGTCGATCCCAAGGGTTTCATTCGCCCGGTCGAGCAGTACCGCGAGGAACCATGGGGGCTGTACATGGCGCGCCACGCCGACCATCCCCGGTTTCACTACCTGGAGTCGTGGATCATTCCCGAACTCGGAATTCGGGCGTCGATCCTGCACTTCACCCCGGAACACGTCCGAGACTGGGATTACTATGTCGACATCGGTGACTTCACTCGCAGCGAGCAGGTCTGGACATCTGAGGACCACTACCTTGACCTGATCGTGCAGACCGGGCACAGCATCGAATTGCTCGACGTCGACGAGTTGCTCGAGGCAAACACCGCCGGAATCCTGGACCCGAAGACGTCCGAGCGCGCAATGCTGAACGCTGCCCGAGCCATCGACGGTATCGCCACCCACGGTCACAACCTCGACGCATGGCTGGGCTCGTTGGGCATGCCGGTCACGTGGCGCTGAGCCGTTAGAGGGACCAGCCTGATTTCTCGGCCCATTCCCACGCCCGGTGGAATGCGGCGTCGAACCACGGGGTCTTGACCCCCAGATAGGCGTCGATCGCCGAGGCGTAGTCGTCGATGCCGGCAGCCCTCGCAGCCGCCTTGACCTTGAGTTCGGCGTACTCGGCACGCGCCGAGGCGTCGGCACGAAGCCAGTCACGAAAGAGGATCGCAAACTGCTGACCCGGCCAACCGTCCACCCGAATGTGTATGTTCGCGCGGCGCCCTGGATCGGCGCTGCCGTGAATTCGCTTCGCCCACACCGCCGGATCGGTCTCGCCACCGAGGTATGACGGCTTCGGGTCGTCAGCGACGATGTGCTCGATCCGGGGGAACCCAGCAGCGGCCAGATCCTGCGCGAGGTCGTCTGCAACGCCGAGGTGCTCGACAGTGATCTGAATGTCGATCACGTCCTTGGCATCGAGACCAGGCACTGCGGTCGATCCGATGTGATCGATACGGCACGCGCGGTCACCGGCCACCAGTGACAACCGGCCGATGATTCGTTCCGCCTGCGCCGGCCACGACGGGTCAGCTGGAGTCAGCTCGGGAAGCGCGCGCACCACCGTGCCCTCGCGGAGGTTCTTCTCGAAGGGAACAAGTCGATTCGCCCACAGGTCGTGGACCACGCCGTCAAGTGAACCCGGCTCGCCGCTGTTGTCGAGCCACACGTCGGCAACAGCACGACGCTGATCGTCACTTGCCTGCGCTGCGATGCGCGCACGCGCGTCGGATTCCGGCATACCGCGTGAGCCCACCAGGCGTCGAACTCGCTCCTCCTCGTCGACGTAGACGATGACGACCAGGTTGAATGCCGGCGCCATGGAACCCTCGACCAAGAGCGGAATGTCTTGAACGAGCACTGCATCCGACGGCGCGGACGAGATCTGCTCCATCGTCCGCGCACCGATCAGTGGGTGGAGGATGCCGTTCAGAGTTCCGCGTGACGTGTCGTCGGCAAACGCCAACGACGCCAACGCGGGGCGGTTGAGGCTGCCGTCCTCGGACAGAATCCCCTCGCCGAATGCATCGACCAGAGCGGCAAGTCCAGGAGTACCGGGCTCGACCACTTCTCGGGCGATCAGGTCGGCATCGACGATGACGGCTCCCAGTTCGCTGAGGATTTTCGACACTGTCGACTTACCGGCTCCGATGCCTCCAGTGAGGCCTACTCTCAACACACTCGACAGTCTCTCATCTCCGCGCCCGAGAGATTCAGACACGCCTACAGATCGAACACGCCGAGACCTTCGAGGCTCAAATACCACAATTTCGGTGACCGTGCGGTTATGTTCTAGCGAACGCACCTGTACCTGCACCTTCTCGAGAAAGTGGACGCCATGCGAGCAGATCGCGACCATCACGGTCAGCACCGCCTCGGAATGCCGAATGGCGTGCACTGCATAGAGTTTCCCGAAGTTGCTTTTGCCCTGGCAGAGCACCGTCGTACGTGGTTCACGATGCTCGTGAGCCAAGGCCGACACAGCTTCGCGTCGATGCGAAAGCGCACAGCCGAAGCGACCGCCACCTATTGGGTGCCTGCTCCCGCAAACTGAGTTCTCTACACCAAATACAAAATGACCGGCAACCATTCGGTGCCGGTCATTTTTTGTGTTCACTCACTGAATCTTGGGCCGGCACGTGATACCTGACAGAGAAAGAACCCCGCCCCTGCAAGTGCAGGGGCGGGGATCTTCACAGATCTCGCTTGATCAGATCAAGCGGTAATCCTTATGCGTTGCCCGACAGCTTCTCGCGAAGTGCGGCGAGCTGTGCATCGCTGGCAAGCGATCCGCCAGCAGACTCGGCCGGAGCGGAGCCGGCAGCAGCCGGAGCCTCGGTGTCGTCTGCAGCAGCCGTCTCCGAGGAGTAGCCGGCAGCAGCGGTGGCAGCTTCAGCGGCCTCGTCTGCAGCGGTCTTCTCCATCTGAGTGGTGTGCATCTTGTGGCGACGCTCAGCCTCGGCGTAGCGGTTCTCCCACTCTTCACGCTGCTTGTCGAAGCCCTCGAGCCATTCGTTGGTCTCGGGATCGAAGCCCTCGGGGAAGATGTAGTTGCCCTGGTCGTCGTACGAGTCGGCCATGCCGTACTTGGACGGATCGAACTCGGCGTTGTAATCCTCGTTGGCCTGCTTCAGCGACAGCGAGATACGACGACGCTCGAGGTCGATGTCGATGACCTTGACGAGTGCATCGTCGCCGACGCCGACAACCTGGTCCGGAACCTCGACGTGGCGCTCAGCGAGCTCCGAGATGTGAACGAGGCCTTCGATTCCCTCTTCGACGCGCACGAATGCACCGAACGGAACCAGCTTCGTGACCTTGCCGGGCACGATCTGACCGATGGCGTGCGTACGGGCGAACTGACGCCACGGATCTTCCTGCGTTGCCTTGAGCGACAGGGAGACGCGCTCGCGGTCCAGGTCGACGTCGAGAACCTCGACGGTGACCTCGGTGCCGACCTCGACAACCTCGGACGGGTGATCGATGTGCTTCCAAGACAGCTCGGAAACGTGAACCAGACCGTCTACGCCGCCCAGGTCCACGAATGCACCGAAGTTGACGATGGAGGACACGACGCCCTTGCGGACCTGGCCCTTCTGGAGCTGGTGCAGGAATTCGCTGCGAACCTCGGACTGAGTCTGCTCGAGCCATGCGCGGCGCGACAGGACCACGTTGTTGCGGTTCTTGTCGAGCTCGATGATCTTGGCCTCGATCTCCTTGCCGACGTACGGCTGGAGGTCGCGGACGCGACGCATTTCGACGAGCGAAGCGGGGAGGAAGCCACGAAGACCGATGTCAAGGATGAGGCCGCCCTTGACGACCTCGATGACGGTGCCCTTGACGGCCTCGTCCTTCTCCTTGAGCTCCTCGATGGTGCCCCAGGCACGCTCGTACTGAGCGCGCTTCTTCGACAGGATCAGTCGACCTTCTTTGTCCTCCTTGGTGAGGACGAGAGCCTCGACCGCATCTCCCACGGAGACGACCTCATTGGGGTCGACGTCGTGCTTGATGGAGAGCTCACGAGAAGGGATGACGCCTTCGGTCTTGTAACCGATGTCGAGCAGAACCTCGTCGCGGTCGACCTTGACGATGGTTCCTTCGACGATGTCACCATCGTTGAAGTACTTGATCGTGGCATCGATGGCGGCGAGGAAGTCCTCGGCGGAGCCAATGTCGTTAATGGCAACCTGCGGCGAGGTGACGGTTGTGGAGGGCATATGTTGAATTGCTCCGGACGAGTTGTGGTCGGTTGATGGATTTTGTCGGACGAGATGCGCAACTGTGGCGTACAAATGTTGGAAGTACTTTTGTGAAGTACTAGATCGAAGTACCCAGCTGCATCAATAACGAACAACCGAATACCGGATCACATTCCACACCGCGGAAGCGCACCGCGAGCTCCCTCGGTCCGACTGATTCCGAGACCTTGGTAAAGATCTCGTATAGACAATCGGTCGGATGACAGACACTCGCGTGGGTAAGACTACGCGTCGGCTATCTTGCCGGGCAAACCCGGGTACCCTGCGGCCGAGTCACCCGTTCTACTGTGTTGTTCATGTCTGACGAGCGCCATGCCGCCGCCAATTCCATTCTCGGTACCAGCGGTGTCGGCCGGGTCCGTGTCGATTCGAGTGCCAGCGACCGCGCCAGCCGTGCGTGGTGGGACGCCGACGCCGACGATTACCACCGAACCCACGGCGAGTTTCTGGGCGTGAACAGCGCGGAAGGTGAATTCGTCTGGTGCCCCGAAGGGCTGCACGAGGGCGATCACCACTTGCTCGGCGACATAGTCGACAAAGACATATTGGAAGTGGGTTGCGGCTCGGCGCCGTGTGCCCGATGGCTCGCAGGACATGGTGCTCGGGCCGTCGGTCTCGACATCTCTATGGGGATGCTCGCCCGCGGGCAGGACGCGATGAATGTCGGCGGACCGGCAGTCCCGTTGATTCAGGCAAGTGCGGAACTCCTGCCGTTTGCCGACGAGAGTTTCGACATCGTCTGTTCCGCGTTCGGCGCCGTCCCGTTCGTTGCCGATTCGCAGCGAGTGATGAACGAGGTCGCCCGGGTTCTGCGTCCCGGCGGATCGTGGGTCTTTGCCGTCAACCATCCGATCCGATGGATCTTCCCCGACGATCCCGGGCCGAAGGGCTTGACCGCGACCCTCCCCTACTTCGACCGCACCCCGTATGTCGAGGTCGACGACAACGGAGTCCCCACCTACGTCGAGCATCACCGAACCATCGGAGACCGGGTTCGTGAGATCGTCGCGGCCGGACTTCAGATCCGCGACATCATCGAGCCCGAATGGCCGGAGTGGTTGGACCGCGAATGGGGACAGTGGAGTCCCCTCCGCGGCCAACTCTTTCCGGGCACTGCAATTTTCAGCGCCGTCAAACCCTGACGGCTACAGCAGCTTCGACAGGAACGCCTTGGTCCGATCGTGCTGCGGATTGGCCAGGAGTTCCCGCGGCTCGCCTGCCTCGACCACAACTCCCCCGTCCATGAACACCAACTGGTCTGCGACCTCGCGGGCGAAACCCATCTCGTGGGTGACGACCACCATCGTCATGCCTTCTTTGGCCAATTGCTTCATCACGGTGAGAACTTCACCGACAAGTTCGGGGTCGAGCGCGGACGTCGGCTCGTCGAACAGCATGAGCTTCGGGTCCATCGCGAGAGCGCGGGCGATGGCAACTCTTTGCTGCTGACCGCCAGACAACTGGGCCGGGTACGCGTTGGCTTTGGCGCTCAACCCGACCTGATCGAGGAGGTCCTTCGCTCGTTCGACGGCCTTCTTCTTGCTGACGCGCTTGACCTGCGTCGGCGCTTCGATGATGTTCTCGAGAGCGGTGCGGTGCGGGAACAGGTTGAAGTGCTGAAACACCATCCCGATGTCGCGGCGTTGTTTGGCCGCTGCTCGCGGGTGGAGTTCGTACAGCTTGCCGTTCTTCTCCGAGTAGCCCACCAGGTCGCCGTCGACGTACAGACGGCCGGCGTTGACCTGCTCGAGGTGATTGATACAGCGCAAGAACGTCGACTTGCCCGACCCGGACGGTCCGACAAGGCACAGAACTTGGCCAGGGTCGATTTCGAGCGAAATCCCTTTCAGGACCTCCAGTGCGCCGAAGTTCTTACAAACTCGGTCTGCTTTCACCATGGGTGTCATTTGCGTTCTCCTCCGGGGGTATCCGGAAGCGTTTCCACTACCGTAGCTTTTCCCTGCGCGTCGGCCAGTGCCTGAAGCTGGCGCGTGGTCAGCGCCCGGGTTGCGCCCTTCGAATAGTGACGCTCGACGTAGTACTGCCCGATCATGAGCAGACTCGTGATTGCGAGGTACCACGTTGCCGCCACCATCAACAGGGGAATCGGCTCGAAGTTGGCGCCCGAGATATCGCGCGCTCGACCGTACAACTCGAAGCTGTAAGGGACCGCCGTCACGAGCGAGGTGGTCTTGAGCATGCTGATGACTTCGTTACCGGTCGGCGGAATGATGACGCGCATCGCCTGCGGTAGAACGGTTCGGCGCATCGTCTGACTCCACGTCATACCCAATGCAACGGATGCTTCGGTCTGGCCCTCATTGACCGAACTCACGCCGGCACGGACGATCTCGGCCATGTATGCAGCCTCGTTCAATGCCAAACCGATCACCGCAAACAGAAACGCTGCTTGCAGGTCCTGGAGATTGATGTGCGCAAACTGATGCACGAAGGGAATACCGAGATCGATGCTCTTGTATATCGACGGGAACAGGCCCCAGAAGACCAACTGCACGTAGACGGGGGTTCCGCGAAAGATCCACAGATAGCCCCAGGCCGCGGCGCGAAGCACCGGGTTGGGAGACAGTCGCATGACTGCCAAGATCACACCGAGGACGATCGCGATCACCATTGCCAGCACCGTCAGCTGGATCGTTGTCCACGCACCAGCGGAGATCCGTTTGTCGAACAGATACTGACCGTAAGTCCCCCATGCAAAGGCTTCGTTGGTCGCCGCGCCGTAAACGAACAGTCCAAAGAGGACCACGACGACGACCGCGGCAATCCAACGACCAGGTCTACGTAGTGGGATCGCCTTGATCGGCACCGGATCGCCGGTCTCAGTTGTTGTCATGTTCATCAGCTCTCCGCGCCGTTGATCTTGGATACTTCGATGACGCCGGCCTCAACACTCCAGGTCTGCGCGATCTGTTGATAGACGCCGTTGTCGATCAGGTACTGCATTGCCTGTTGCAGGGCGGGTCCAAGGGCGGAACCCTTCACGATCGGCCAGCCGTAGGGCGCCGAATCAAAGGGTTCTCCCGCAGCTTCCATCCGCCCCTTACTCCGTTTGATCGCATAGCCGGTCACTGGCGAATCAGCGGACAGCGCGTCCACTCGACCGAGAATCAGCGCGTTGGCCGCGTCGTCCTGGCTGTCGTACTTGATCTTGTCGATCGGGGGCTTGCCCTCGGCCACGCATGCCTCGCTCTTGGCAGGCACCTCGTCGATGTCCTCGGTGGTCGTGGTCTGCACCGCAACCCGAAGCCCGCACGCGTTGTTCGGATCGACGGGCTTGTCCGGCCGTTGCGCCCACTGGATACCCGCGCTGTAGTAAGTGACGAAGTCGACCGTCTTCTCACGCTCCTTGGAGTCGGTGAACGAAGACATGCCGAGGTCGTAGCTTCCCGACTGGATAGCGGGGATGATCTTGTCGAAGTCGGCCTGGTTGAAGACAGCTTCGACCCCGAGCACAGTCGCCACTGCGTTCATGACGTCGACGTCGAAGCCGACGATTTTGCCATTCTCATCTTTGAATTCGTTTGGCGCGTACGGAATGTTGACGCCGACCTGTAGCTTGCCCGACTCCGTTACCTTGGGCGGCAGGAGAGCAGCGATCTCTGGAACCTTCTGGACATTCAGGGGAGGTCCTTCTGGAACGAGACCCTCGTTGTTGGTGACGCACCCACCGCACAGAGCGACGATCAAGCCCACCAACAGGACTCGCACCACGTTGGCGCGTATGCCCCCGCCACTACCAGCGGCACTACCCCAGCCACGTGGCCTTGGTGCCCGTGCGTTTTCACCGACCACGACTCTGCTCTCCACTCGTCGATCGCCGCACTTGCAACGTCCATCCGAAATTCAGTCGAACGGTAGGTTACGGCAGGAGTTCCACCGTCGCCGACTTCGCAAGATTCCGGCCTGTCGTACAAGAATCAGCGACGCAGAGTGTGTGCGTACACGACTTCGGAAAATTCGCTGGTCGATGCCAAACCGCCGAGGTCGGCGGTCGCGATACCCGACGCGATGGTCGTGCGAACCGCGTCTGAAATGCGGCGTGCCGCCGCAGACAACAACCGATCTCCCCGCGCGTCACCGAGCCAGTCGAGCATCATCGCGCTCGAGAGGAACAGTGCCGTTGGGTTCGCCCGATTCTTGCCGGCGATGTCGGGTGCTGCACCGTGCGCGGCCTGAGCCATGACCTGCTTCTCGGAAGCGTTGATCGACGGGGCAGTTCCGAGTGAACCAGACAGCTCACCCGCCAGATCGGACAATATGTCGCCGAACATGTTTTCGGTCACTACGACGTCGAAGTCGCCGCCGCGTCGAACCAGGTGCGCCGCCATCGCGTCGACGTGCTCGTCGTCGACGACTACGTGTGGGAACTCTGCGCCGACGGTTCGGCAGGCGTCGCGGAAGAGGCCGGTGGTCAGCGTGAGGACGTTGGCCTTGTGGACGATCGTGACGTGATTGCGCCGACGCGACGCCAACGCGAAGGCAGTGCGTGCGATCCGTTCACACGCGGCGCGGGTGAACACACCGACTGCCAATGCGATGTCGGGCGTCGGCATGAATTCGCCGCTGCCGACTGCCATGTTCCGGTCCGCGTACAACCCCTCGGTGTTCTCGCGGACGATCACCAGATCCATGTCGGGGACCATCGCCTTCACGCCGGGGAACGCTGCCGCCGGTCGGATGTTCGCGAACAACTCGAACTTCTTCCGGATGACGCCGCCGGGTGTGAGTTGTCCGCTAAACCTCTCTGGATAGGACACACTGTCGTGCGGTCCGAGTATCCAACCCTGCAGCTGTCCCAACGCATCGATGGTCTCGTCGGGAATCGGTGTGCCGTGGCTGTCGATGGCCGAGCTCCCGAGCGGAAGCTCGACCCACTCCACGGGCGGCGCATGAACCGCTGACAACGCCGCATCCACGATCTGCCGCGTCGCCGGGACGATTTCGTGGCCGATTCCGTCGCCGTGCATGAGTCCCAGCCGCATGGCCGGCGTACCGATTGCGCTCGCACCTGTCATCAGGCAATCATTGCTCACCATGGTCCAGTCGGTGGAATTGCTCCTCGATCCGGTGAGTGAGTCGGCAGTCCGCGCGCAATGGCAGCTTCTCGCCGACGCCGGATTTCCAAGTCAGGCCTCCCATCACAGCCCGTCCAACCGCCCGCACATCACGCTGTTCGTCGCCCGCGAGATCCCCGTCGAGATCGACGAACTGTTGAAGCGACGCTTCTCGGCCCCGGACTTCGAAGTCCGACTGGGTGGCTACGTCGTATTCGGCGGCAAGCAGATGGTCTTGGCTCGCTCGGTCATTCCTTCGCGCGCGCTCCTTCACCTGCACCGAGAAATAGCCAAAGCAACAGTCGGATCAACTGCGCTACCCGCCCATGTCGAGCCTGGCGGGTGGACTCCGCATGTGACGCTCGCCCGCCGCGTCGAACCTGCACGTCTGGGTGAGGCCATCGCTCTGGTCGGCACCGACGTGATTCACGGGCGCAGCGGAGCGATCAGGCGCTGGGACGGCGAACAGAAGACGGAATGGTTGCTGACGCCGCGGCTGTGACAGATGGGGTTGCTCGTCGGGTCACCAGGATCCCCGCGATCACCGCGAGTGTCCCAACCGGTTGATTCCAGCCGACCCTCTCGTCCAACACTATTGCCCCGAGCGCGACGCCCACTACTGGGCTGAGGTAGGTGACAGTCGACGCTGCAGTCGGCCCCCACCCTTGAACCACATTGGTGTTCCAGATGAACGTGAGCCCAGTCCCCAGTGCGCCTAGCGCGATCATCGACAGGACAACTGCCGGCGTCAGGTGCATCGGCGTGTTCGCGATGACCGGAGAGGCAAGAACCATCACGAGTGCACCGATACTGATCTGCAATAGCGCGACCGTACGGGTGTCGATCCCGAGCGGAAGCACGAAGCGCCTGAGGTAGACAAACGAAATCCCGTACGACGCAGTCGCTCCCAGGCAGGCCATCTGAGCGCCGGGACTTCCGCCGACGCCGAGATTCCACGGCGCCAATACGATCAGCACTCCGGCGAATCCGAGCAGCAACCCCAGCGACTTGTATCGCGTCAGCGTCTCACCCGGCAGAAAGGCAAGCGAGACAGCCATAGTCATCAATGGTGTGGTGGCGTTGTAGATACTCGCGAGTCCGGAAGACATGCTCTGCTCGGCCCAACTGAACAGCAGCCACGGCACGATGCATTGCGTCGCTGCGAGAAACGCCAAGTGTTTCCAGACGCGAAAGTCCCTCGGTATGCCGATCCGACTCACCGCTGACACGAGAACCAGCGCGAAAGCGCCGAAGACCAAGCGCCACAAAACTACCTGAGTGAAGGACAGACCCTCGAGCCCGATCTTCATGAAGAGGAAACTGGCTCCCCACACCACCGCAGCTCCGGTGTATTGAAAAGCCAGACTCACCCTCACAGAGTGAAGTCTCCATGAGGACTGACGTCGTGACGGGTGTCGGGCGTACGGCCGGCAAGAGCTAATACGTTCAGGACCAGGAGGACCAGGAGACTGATGACGATGATTGCCATGTGTCCAGCCTGACGCAAGGCCGCGCCCTTCAACAGTGGCAGAAAAGCCAGACATGGTCGTTTTTCTGCCATTTTGTCGTTTTTCTGTCACACTCGAAAGATGCTCGCGAAAGTGGTGGTCCCACTGATGCCGATGACCGAGGCGTTCGAACTCGGCGTGGCATGTGAAGTATTCGGCTTCGACCGATCCGACGACGGCCTCCCGACGTACGACTTCTCTCTGATCGCCGCAGTTCCGGGCCCGATCCGAACACGCTTCGGCTACAACATCGATGTTCCGTACAACCTCGACTCTCTCGATGACGCCGATCTCATCGTCGTTTCTGCCGGCGGCACCTACGACGCAGGCGACGCGTATATGTGCTCGCCGAGTCCCGACTCGAGTGTCGATCCCCTGCTGGTCAAACTCCGTGAGGCGGTGGCACGGGGCGCCAAGGTGGCAAGCCTGTGCACCGGCGCGTTTGTCCTCGGGGCGGCGGGACTGCTGGATGGGAAGCGATGCACGACGCATTGGCGTCACGCCGAAAGGCTGGCCCAGACGTATCCGGAAGCCAAGGTCGATCCGGACGTGCTGTACGTGGACGAAGATCCGGTGTTCACCAGCGCCGGCACCGCAGCAGGAATCGATCTTTGCTTGCACATCGTCCGCAAGGAACAGGGCTCTCGCGTGGCCAACGGCATCGCGAGAAGGATGGTGGTACCGCCGCATCGTGACGGCGGTCAGGCTCAGTACGTCGCCACTCCCCTCACCTCGACGCCGAGCGCAACTCTTGCCCCACTCCTCGACTGGATGACGGAGAATCTCGCCGTCGACCTCACTGTCGGCATGGTTGCAGCGCGAGCGAACATGTCCGCTCGCACCTTTGCGCGCCGTTTCCAAGCGGAAACAGGGACAACCCCCGCGCGTTGGCTCAGCGATCAGCGAGTACTGGCCGCCCAGCAACTACTCGAGAATTCGGACCTCTCCGTCGACGTCATCGCAGAACGTGTCGGATTCGGCGGCGGTGCCGTGCTCCGCCAGCACTTCATTCGCCTGCGTTGCACCACGCCCCAGGCGTACCGCCGGACGTTTCGGGCGGCCGAGAACGCAAGCTGAAATCCACTCAGGGAAGAATCAGCGGTTCCGGGGCGTTGCACACACCAACAGCCCGCACAATGGAAAGGACCCCCGTGGCCACCCAGACACTCACCCAGCAGAACTTCGACGAAACGATCAACGGCAGCGACGTCGTCCTCGTGGACTTCTGGGCTTCATGGTGCGGCCCGTGCCGCCAGTTCGCGCCGACGTTCGAAGCCTCCTCCGAGAAGCACAGCGACGTCGTTCACGCCAAGGTGGACACCGAAGCCGAGCAGGGAATCGCAGCGGCCGCCAACATCCGCTCCATCCCCACGATCATGGCCTTCCGCGAAGGCGTTCTCGTGTTCAACCAGGCCGGCGCACTTCCTGCCGCTCAGCTCGAAGAGCTGGTGACTCAGGTCAAGGCACTCGACATGGACGAGGTCCGCAAGCAGATCGCAGAGCAGACCGCCTCTGCTGAGTAGCGAAAGAAGGCTGGGCCGGAATCGCATTCGATTCCGGCCCAGCCTTTTTCGTAGCCAGCCCTATTTGTTGCCGACTCAGTGGGCCGCGCTGTCCCAGCTTCGACCAGTTCCCACCGAAACATCCAGCGGTACCGACAACTCGATGGCTGTGGCCATCTTGTCCCTGACCAACGCAGTGACCTCCTCCAACTCGGAGGCAACCACTTCGAGCACCAATTCGTCGTGAACCTGCAACAGCATGCGCGACTTCAATCCGGCGTCGGCGAGAGCCTTCTGCACGTTGATCATCGCGACCTTGATGATGTCGGCCGCCGTGCCCTGGATCGGCGCGTTCAAGGCAGCACGTTCGGCCACCTCACGACGCTGACGGTTGTCACTGTTGAGATCGGGCAGATACCGACGTCGCCCGTAGAGAGTCGAGGTGTAACCGTCCTTACGCGCTTGCTCGACCACTGCGTGGAGGTAATCCCGCACACCGCCGAAACGAGCGAAGTACGCATCCATCTGCTGCTTCGCTTCTTCGGTCGAAATCTTCAGCTGCGACGCCAATCCGTAAGCGCTCAATCCGTAGGCCAGACCGTAGGACATCGCTTTGACCCGGCGACGCAGTTCAGGAGTGACCTCTTCGATCGGAACACCGAATGCACGTGAGCCGACAAAGCTGTGCAGGTCCTCACCGGTGTTGAATGCCTCGATCAGTCCCTCGTCGCCTGAGACGTGCGCCATGATGCGCATTTCGATCTGGCTGTAATCGGCAGTGAGCAGAACGTCGAACCCCTGCCCGACCACAAATCCGTCGCGAATCTCGCGCCCCGCATCATTGCGGACCGGGATGTTCTGCAGGTTCGGATCGGTCGACGACAGCCGTCCGGTCGCGGCAACCGTCTGGTTGAACGTCGTGTGGATGCGACCGTCTTCGGCCACGGCCTTGAGAAGACCGTCGACGGTCACCTTCATACGCGTCGCATCACGGTGCGCGAGAAGGTGTTCGAGGAACGGGTGTCCCGTCTTGTCGAACAGACCCTGCAGCGCCTCGGCGTCGGTGGTGTAGCCAGTTTTCGTCTTCTTGGTCTTGGGCATGTCGAGTTCTTCGAACAAGACCACCTGCAGCTGCTTCGGCGAACCCAGGTTGATCTGCTTGTCGATCACCTCGTACGCGGAGTTTGCGGCGTCGGCGACCTGGGACGCGAAACGACTCTGCAGATCGTGCAGATGCGCGCTGTCGACGGCGATGCCGGTGGCCTCGATCTGCGCGAGCTCGATCGTCAACGGCAGTTCCATGTCGGAGAGGAGCGACTTGGACTCGATCGACTCCAACTCGGTATCCAACGCAGCTGCCAAGTCGAGAACGGCCTGAGCGCTGAGCATCGCGGTCTCGGCCGCTTCGGCATCAAGCTGTTCGGTGTCGTCGAGAAGTGAAAGCTGTTCCTGGCCGGAGGTTTCGGCACGAAGTTCACGCTTGAGGTAGCGCAGGGACAGATCATCGAGATTGAAGGTGCGCTGGCCTGGCCGGACGAGGTACGCGGCCAGAGCGGTGTCGCTGGTCAGTCCGCCGAGCGTCCAACCACGCCCACGCAGAGCGTGGATCGCCCACTTGGCTTCGTGCAGCGCCTTCGGCTGCGATGCGTCCGCAAGCCAATCACCGAGAGCCGCTTCATCTTCCGGCGTCGCCGTCGATGTCGCGATGTATGCGCATTCGCCGTCGGAGGCCGCGATCGCGAGTGCAGTGACGTCACCGGCAAACGGAGTTCTGGTTCCGAGCACAGTCACGCCGTGACGATCACCGGTTCGCGCGTGAGCGTCGAGCCATGCCGCAACCGCACCCGGGGCGAGTGCGTCGCCGCTGACCTCGAAGCCCTCTTCGGCTTCGGGTTCGGACGACGACAGGGTCGCGAACAGTCGATCGCGGAGAACCTTGAACTCGAGATCGTCGAACAACGCATGAATCTTCTCGCGGTCCCACGGAGCCAACACCAACTGCTCGGGCGTGTACGGCAAAGGAACGTCGCGAACCATTTCGGTCAGCTGGCGATTGAGCAGGACGTTTGCAAGGTTCTCGCGTAGTGAGTCGCCCACCTTGCCACGGACCTTGTCCACGTTGTCCACCAGTCCCTGCAGGTCACCGTACTCACGGATCCACTTGGTGGCGGTCTTCTCGCCGACGCCTGGGATACCGGGGAGGTTGTCACTCGGGTCGCCGCGCAGGGCAGCAAAATCCGGATACTGCGACGGAGTGAGGCTGTACTTCTCCTCGACGGCCGTCGGCGTGAATCGGGTGAGCTCCGAGACGCCCTTCTTCGGGTAGAGCACAGTGACGTTGTCGGTCACCAGCTGCAGCGAGTCGCGGTCGCCGGTCACGACGAGAACTCGGTATCCGAGGGCCTCCGCCTGCGTGGTCAACGTGGCAATCACGTCGTCGGCTTCGAAACCTTCCTCGGCCATGACCGGGATGCCCAGCGCGCCGAGAACGTCCTTGGTGATGTCGATCTGGCCCTTGAATTCGTCCGGAGCCTTCGCACGCTGCGCCTTGTATTCAGGGAACAGGTCGGCGCGAAACGTCTGACGCGACACGTCGAAGGCCGCAGCCAAGTGGGTCGGCTGTTCGTCGCGAAGAAGATTGATCAACATCGACGTGAAGCCGTACACCGCGTTGGTGGCCTGCCCACTGTGTGTCTTGAAGTTCTCTGCAGGCAGCGCGTAGAAGGCGCGAAACGCCAACGAATGCCCGTCGAGAAGCATCAAGAGAGGGCGATCGTCCGCCTTGCCGGTGGTGCCGGCTGAAGCGGTGGACGTGCTGGACCGAGTTGTGGTTGCGGGGCTCACGGTTCATCAGTCTAGGGATCGCGACCGACATCGACGCCTTCGCCGTTGTTTACGCAGGAACAGGCACAAGAATCGGACAAGTGATGCAGCCATCGGTCTTCGATACGGAACCGAAACATCCCGGAAATCCCAGAACCCCATCTGAAGCGAACAGAGCCGTTAGAGTCCGGAAATCGCAGCAACGGATCAAGCTCTCCGCTGCGTGGCACCTTTGTCCAGACGCGCTAGTCCCGACCCGCTCGGAGGACGTACGTGGCCCCACCCGTAGTGAAACGGCATACCCTCGCAACACTCAGCCGACTACTGGCCTTTGCATTACTCACGTTCTTCGCATTACTCAGCCTGGCCGGAACTGCCGGGGCCCAGGAACCGACCAACTCCCCGGCACCCACCAACTCCTCTGCACCGCCGACCTCGTCAGGACCGACAAAACCGACAAAACCGGTTCCCGACAATGCCGTCCCCGTCAGCGGCAATCTCAACAACGGTGGCACCCGGCTCGAGGGCGTCACGGTGCGCGCGCTCGATTCCTCCGGCACCGAGGTCGCCACCGGCGAGTCGGCATCGAACGGCCGTTGGGAACTGGCCGTGGCACCGGGCACCTACACCTTCGAGATCGTTGCCGACACACTCCCCGACGGGGTCAGTGTGCAAGCCGCTGTCGAACGCGAGGTGGTGGCCGGCCGCGCGAACACCGTGATCTTTTCGTTCGGCGAGGTTCGCACCGCCTCGAATGTCAGCTTCGGCGAGAAGCTCATCCGCACGACTGTCGACGGTCTGCGGTTCGGTCTCGTGATCGCGATCGCCGGTGTGGGTCTGAGTTTGATCTACGGCACGACCGGCCTGACCAACTTCGCTCACGGCGAGATGGTGACGTTGGGAGCCGTTGCTGCCTGGGTGATCAACACGTCCTTCGGCGTTCCGCTGATTCCCGCCACGATCCTCGCGATCTTCGTCGGCATCGGCATCGGCCTGCTGACCAACGGGATCGTCTGGAAACCACTGCGTAAGCGCAAGACCGGGTTGATCGCGCAATTGGTTGTCTCGATCGGTCTCGCGATTTCCCTGCGCTACCTGATCCTCATCTTCTTCTCCGATCGAGCAGAACCCTTCGACGACTACCAGGGGCAGGTCGAGAAGAACTGGGGCCCGATCGCACTGACCGACGCCAACGCGATAGTCATGATCGTCAGTCTGGTCGTCCTGGTCGGCGTCGCACTTCTTCTGCAGAGGACTCGCATCGGAAAGGCCATGCGCGCCGTCTCCGACAATCGTGACCTCGCCGCTTCGTCGGGAATCAACGTCGAGCGCGTGATCATGTTCGTCTGGGGCCTCGGCGGCGGATTGGCCGCACTCGGCGGTGTGCTCTTCGGTATCTCCGAGCTCGGCGGACGCGTCCAGTGGGAGATGGGCTTCAAACTGTTGCTGCTGATGTTCGCCGGAATCACCCTCGGTGGTCTGGGAACGGCGTACGGGGCGCTACTCGGCTGCGTCATCGTCGGACTTCTGGTTCAACTCTCGACGCTCATCATCAACCCCGACCTCAAATACATCGGCGGACTTCTCGTCTTGATCGTGATCCTCGTGGTTCGCCCCCAGGGCATCCTCGGATCCAGACAAAGGATCGGGTGACGAACATGGACATCATGGGAGCTTTCCAGGTTTCCTTCGCCCAGTTGATCGGGCCGTCGGCAATCTTCTACGCACTGCTCGCGATCGGGCTGAACCTGCACTTCGGCTACGCCGGACTGCTCAACTTCGGTCAGATCGGTTTTGCTCTTCTCGGCGGCTACGGCGTCGGCATCATGACGGTGACCTACGACCAACCGTTGTGGCTCGGAATCCTCGTCGGACTTACCGCAGCCGGCCTCCTCGCGCTCGTGCTCGGTATCCCGACACTGCGTCTGCGCGCCGACTATCTCGCCATCGTCACCATCGCGGCTTCGGAGATCTTGCGTCTGATCTTCCGCTCGACCGCGTCGGATTCGGTGACCGGTTCCACCAACGGCCTGTTCGGTTTCGCAGATCCGTTCACTGCACTGAGCCCATTCGACTCGGCCAAGCAGTACTCGTTTCTCGGTGTGAAGTTCTACGGAGACGACCTCTGGTCGATGGTCGTCGGCTGGACCCTGGTCCTGATCTTGTGCGGATTTGTCTACCTGTTGACGCACAGCCCGTGGGTGCGCGTCCTCAAGGCGGTTCGTGAAGACGAGGATGCAGCGCGCTCGTTGGGCAAGAACGTCTTCGTGTACAAGATGCAGGCTCTGGTTCTCGGCGGCGTGATCGGTGGTCTGGCCGGTGTTTTCAACGCCCTCCAGACCAAGTCCATCAACCCGGACTTCTACTCGACCGCGCAGACGTTCTTTGCGTTCGGCGCACTGATTCTGGGCGGCGCGGCAACGGTTTTCGGCCCGGTGGTAGGAGCAATGCTGTTCTGGTTCCTCCTCGCCATTCCAGACGCTTTGTTGCGTCAGGCGATCTCCGGCGAAAATCCGCTGCTCTCGCTGACCGAACAACAGGTCGGAGCCACCCGGTACGTCTTGCTCGGATTGATGATCGCTCTTCTGATGGTCTTCAGACCGCAGGGAATACTGGGTAACAAGCGGGAGGTGCAACTCAATGCTTGACGCCGATACCAGAGCACAGATCTTTGCCGACGTTCCTCATCTTCCGGGATCAGCAAAACCCGACCCGGTACTGATCGCGGACAACGTCTCGCGCACGTTCGGCGGCCTCAAAGCCGTCGATGTCGACCACCTCGAAATTCAACGCGGGTGCATCACGGGTCTGATCGGCCCCAACGGCGCCGGGAAAACCACCCTCTTCAACCTCCTCACCGGTTTCGACCGGCCGGACACCGGTACGTGGTCGATGGACGGTCAATCGCTGGGTCGCATGTATCCCCACCAGGTAGCCAGGAAAGGAGTGGTACGCACGTTCCAGTTGACCAAGGCGCTGTCCAAACTCACGGTGCTGGACAACGTACGCCTGGGCGCCACCGGTCAACGAGGTGAACGCATCTTCGCCTCGCTTGTCCCGTGGATCTGGAAGGGTCAGGAACGCGAGATCACCGAGCGCGCCAACGAACTCCTCGCGCGATTCAAACTCGACACAAAAGCCGATGACCTCGCCGGTTCCCTGTCAGGCGGACAGCGCAAACTGCTCGAAATGGCTCGCGCACTCATGACCTCGCCCTCGGTGGTGATGCTCGACGAACCCATGGCAGGCGTCAATCCCGCTCTGACGCAAAGCCTGCTCGGACACATCAAATCATTGCGCGACGACGGAATGACGGTCGTCTTCGTCGAGCACGACATGGACGTGATCCGAGACATCAGCGATTGGGTGGTAGTCATGGCACAGGGCAGCGTCATCGCCGAGTCCACTCCGGATGAACTCTCGTCCAACACAGCTGTCGTCGACGCATATCTGGGCAGCCACCACGACCAGGCCCTCGAGTTCGACGACAACGGAAATCCGGTGGGCGAGACGGCCGTTCTGGCCGCCGCCCTGGCAGAAGCCGAGGTCGAAACGCTCGAGGCGGGCGGCGATCTCTCGGAACCCGACATCGACAACCTCCCGGCCGATCTCGCCGCGACGCTGGAATCGAGTCCCGAGGAACCGCGCGGAAGGCACGAGAAGCCATGAGCGACAACCAAGCACGTTCACTCACACCCGCAGAGTTCGCCGCGACAGCCGAAGAGCATCAGCGACTGTCGGCCGGTGCCCTACTCCGCGCCGACAGCCTCGTCGCCGGCTACATTCCCGGCGTCAACATCCTGCGTGAGTGCAACTTCTTCCTGAAGGAAGGTGAGATCGTCGGAATCATCGGACCGAACGGCGCAGGCAAGTCGACACTCCTGAAGTCACTGTTCGGTTTGATACCGGTTCGCGAAGGATCGGTCACTCTCCGCGAGGACAACATCACGTCTGCGCCCGCTCACGTCCTCGTGCAGAAGGGAGTCGGGTACGTCCCTCAGACACAGAACGTTTTTCAGACTCTGACTATCGAAGAAAACCTCGAGATGGGAATTTATTTGCGTCCCAAGGCATTCGCGGAGCGATTTGCCTTCGTGAGTGAATTGTTTCCACTCCTGAGTGAACGACGAAAGGTAAAGGCCGGGGCACTCTCGGGCGGCGAACGTCAGATGGTCGCGATGGGCCGGGCTTTGATGATGGACCCGTCGGTCCTGCTCCTCGACGAACCGTCCGCGGGCCTTTCCCCGATGTTCCAGGACGAGGTGTTCATCCGTTGCAAGAAGATAAATGCTGCGGGTGTCTCGGTCATCATGGTCGAGCAGAACGCGCGCCGCTGCCTTCAGATCTGCGATCGCGGCTACGTACTCGATCAGGGCAAGAACGCGTACACCGATACCGGCGCCAATCTGATGAACGACCCCAAGGTGATCGAGCTGTATCTGGGAACACTCGCCGGGAGCAAAGAGAAGTAGGCACGACATGAGAACGGGCCAGGGTCTCTCGACCCTGGCCCATTCTCGTCGACTGCTTACTTGCCCACGACTTACTTGCCCACCACCACGAATCCTTCTGTGGTCAGCGTGTTCTCAGGGCCGAACTTGAGCTTTCCGTACGAACCGATGGACGGCTCTCCCGAATCGTTGAAGTCCAACTCACCGGTGATGCCGTCGTAGTCGATGTCGGTTCCCGCCTTCACCAACGGCAGGCACTCCACGTAGGACGTGCACTTGGTGCCGCCTTCGGTGACGCTGTTGATGTTCGCCGCGATGTCCGTGCCCGCCGTCGACTTCGCCTGCTCGGCAGCAAGTGCCGAGATCACCACCGCGTCGTACGACTCTCCGGCGTAGTTGAAGTCGATCAGTGAGGGGTTGACTGCCTTCAGGCGATCTTGGAAGGCGGCTCCGACATCCGTCAGTGGCGTCGTTCCCTGCATGGTGTCGAGCAACGGCTTTGCCACGGATTCGCCGAGCGCATTACCCATGTTGCCGTCTACGCCGTACATCGCCATTCCGTCCGACGGGCCGATGCCCACCTCGTGCATTCGCGTGATGATCTTCGCCGACTCCTCGAAGCCCACCAAAGCAACAGCATCCGGATTGAAGTTCTTGACCTGATCGACTTCGGAGTTGAACGACTGCGCGTTCGGGTCGTAGATGATCTTCTCGATCTGATCCGAGGGGACACCCGAATCGATCAGATTCTTTTCGATGTTGTCGGCCAAACCCGTCCCGTACGGGTCGTTGAGAGCCATGATGGCTACGCGCTGACCACCATCGTCCGAAATGAGCTGTGCGACGGCCTGAGCCTGTAGTACGTCCGTCGGAGCGGTGCGGAAGTACATGCCCTTGTCGGGGTAGCAGACGAACTGGTCCGACGTGTTGGCAGGAGAGAACATCACGACGCCGGCGCTGGCGATCTTGTCGATCACCTTGAGCGAGACCGACGACGACGCGGCGCCGACGATCACCTGAGTGCCGGCCGCCAATTCGCGGTCGACGGTGGAGTTGGCGGTGTCCGTCGTGGTGTCTCCCGAATCGCCGGGAATCAGCTGGACCGGTTGGCCGAGAACGCCTCCGGCTGCATTGACGTCGTTGACTCCCAGCTGGGTGCCCGCAACCATCGGCGGCCCGAGGAACGACAAGCTGCCGGTGTCGGGAAGAAGCGTGCCGATGCGCAGCGCTTCCGTGGACGGGGTGGCGCCGGCCTTGGCCTGCTCCGGGGTGCAATCGGTCGTGACGGATGTCGTCGCGGCGGAAGCGCCGGACGTAGAGCCACTCGAAGACGAGTCATCCGACTTGTCCGAGCTACAGCCTGCAAGTGCCAGTGATGCCGCGCCGAGAACTGCAGCAGTACGCACAAGTGTTCGTCTAGCCATCCCACGCTCCTAAGATCAGCCGGTGCTCGCGCCACCCGAACTGGCGCTCGCTGTGGGATCAGACGCTAGACCTTGGAACCGTTTCGCGATCCTTCAAGAAAGCCCTGTGACCTGACTGTTATCTGAAGGCCCACAGTGTTTACACGGCTGTAGCGCTGCGCGACGTTTCGACGGTCGACGCAGCACCCGGATGACCCGGACACTTTGCTCAAGCGTCCGGTTCGCCGCCCAGAGTTTCCAGTACGACCTGTGCGACGGCCTTCATCGTGGAGCGCCGGTCCATCGCGGCGCGCTGAATCCACTTGAACGCCTCGGGTTCGGTGAGCGCTTGGCGAACCATCAGAACACTCTTGGCACGCTCGATCAGCTTGCGTGCTTCCAGTCGGTCGGACAGATCGGCGACCTCACGCTCGAGCGCGGTCACCTCTCGGAAGCGACTGACCGCCAATTCGACGGCAGGCACCAAGTCACTGATGGAGAACGGCTTGACCAAGTAGGCCATGGCGCCGGCATCGCGTGCGCGCTCGACCAACTCGCGCTGACTGAACGCTGTGAGAATGACAACAGGAGCGATGCGCTTGGCGGCAATCTCCGACGCCGCATCGATGCCGTCTCTCCTGGGCATCTTCACGTCCATGATGACCAGATCAGGCCTGAGTGACTCGGCCAACTCGACCGCCACCTGTCCGTCACCGGCCTCGCCGACGACGTCGTAGCCCTCTTCGCGGAGCATCTCGACCAGATCCATACGGATCAACGCCTCGTCTTCAGCGACGACAACACGACGGGGTGCGAGCTGATTGCCTTGCGGCTGCGGCGAATTCATGGCCACCATCCTCCTCCATCGAACCGCCCCGACACGAGACGCGAACGATTAGAGGGTACCGGTGTTTGACATTGAAATCGCATCTTCTAATGTAGTCATCGCAACAAGCCCTCGTATCCCAATTGGCAGAGGAAACGGATTCAAAACCCGTCCAGTGTGAGTTCGAGTCTCACCGAGGGCACCACCTGCCGCAGTCGGCCGTACCGCAAGGTTTCGGCATTCGGCTGTACCCCGGATCAACCGCCGCTAGGTTCGATCCATGAACGTTCGCCGGGTAATTACTCTGCTCGGAGCCATGTCTTTTCTCTCGCTGCTCGCCGGGTGTCAGACAGACGACGAATCCGACACTGCCGGCGGATCTTCCACCAAGGTCGTCCTCGACGCTGCAACACGCACCGGCACCCTTCAGGTCGGCTCTCGCCCGATCAATGCCCCGTCCACCGAGATCTCCATGCTTCCCCCGTTGCCGAACGCCACGGAGATCCCTTCACCGAATCCGCGCGTCGAGGTGACCGAGATCGACGTGACCGATCACGATGGTTTCACTCGCATCACCTATCGCTTCGACGGCAACGGATCGGTGTTCTGGAAAGCCGAATATGTCAGTGAAGCAATCCGAGCGGGAGACAGCACAGTCGTGGACGTCGGTAGTCGATCGATACTTCAGGTCGATCTGATGGGAGTCCAATCGGCTTCCGTGCACGACTCTGTATCGCACGAGGGCGCGAGCATCACGCGTATGGACAGTGCAGCCGTGAACAATACGATCCTGCAGTCGTTTGTCGGGACGGTCGACATCCGTCCGACGTACACGGTGTCGACATCCGATTCACCGTCCCAGTTGACGATCGACATCCCCGCAGTCGACAACTGACATTGATTACCCAATTGTGCTTCCAGCGCAGGCATCCCGGCGCAGCAGTCGTCAACTGCCGTAATCCGGTTGTCGAGGGTCGGCTGAATCTCCATCTCGAAACCGAGGTCTCACAATCGGTCCGGGGCGATTGTGGGGTCCGGTCCAACACGAATGTCATGATGCTCATGCCCGAACTGCTGCTGCCCGAACTTCCGCTGCCCGAACTGCCACGGCGAGAGTTTGTTCCAGCAGTACCGCAACCGTCATGGGGCCGACACCACCCGGCACCGGTGTGATTGCACCGGCGCGAGTGAGCGCGGCGCCGTACTCCACATCGCCGACGTTACCCGCGTTGTACCCCGCATCGATCACCACTGCCCCAAGCTTGATCCACGCCCCTTTGATCAGTTCCGGAACACCGACAGCAGCGATGACGACGTCCGCCGTACCGACATGAGCGGCCAGGTCGACGGTTCGCGAATGGCAGTACGTCACCGTTGCGCCTCGACGCAGGAGGAGCATTCCCATCGGCAGTCCGAGGATGGGGCTTCTGCCGACTACAACGGCATGCTTTCCGGCGAGTTCGACGCCTGTGGCGTGGAGGAGGCGCAGGATGCCACTCGGCGTACACGATTCGAATCCCTCTCCGGTCAACGCCATGGCCGCAAATGATGCCGAAGTGACGCCGTCGACGTCCTTGTCGGCCGAGATGGCATCGAACGCGGCCCGTTCGTCGATGTGGTCTGGTACCGGGTGTTGAAGCAGTATGCCGTCGATCAAAGGGTCCGCCGACAACGCCTTCAGCACATCGACGAGTTCTCCCGTGGTCGCACTAACCGGTAGGTCTATTGTTCGCGACGTCATTCCGACAGCGGCGGACCGTTTGGCCTTCATGTGCACATAGGCCTTCGAGGCCGGGTCCGATCCCACGATGACGGCTGCCAGGCAGGGAACATGCCCCGTCTGTTCACGAAAGTGCCTGGTGCGCACTGACAGGTCCGCGAGCGCAGCATCGGCAATGGCGCGACCGTCGATAATTCGAGCGGGCTCGCTCTGGCTGGACACATTCTCGGCGGACAGATTCTTGGCGGCCATGGTTCTCCCTTCACACAAGATGTGTGAAGCACCCAGGCGGTCGATGCCTCGCGATGTGCACTCCCCGGTGGTAGGTCCCACCCGCGCCAGTCGTGCGTGGTCAGCGTACAGCGCGGTTGTTTCACCGCCACGAAACGCATCGAGAACGCCGCTCTCAAAACGAAACAAATCGACATAACCTATCAATAGGTAACGATCTGACCTGCAGTTATTCCATCCTGTGCAATTAGATGGCACGATGGGGGCAACCGCACGGGCACCAAGCATTGGAGGCACCGATGGACAACGGCAAGATAAACCTGACCTATGACGGTCGGGTGTCACTGAGCTTCCAACTGGCGATTCCGCACGCACCGGACAAGGTCTGGAAAGTGATAACGGAACGGGAGTACCTCGATGCCTGGTTCCCGGCGGACGTCGATTTCGATCTCACTCCCGGCGCGGATCTGCTGTTCAAGGTGACACCGGAACAAGTCGAGCGTTTCGGACTACCCGCAGATCACGTGACGCGTGGGACGGTCATCAGCGTCCACCCGCACCGAATTCTCGAATTCCTCTGGGACGCAGACACTCTGCATTGGGAGCTGGCTCCGGACGGCACCGGCGGCTGTTGGCTGACCCTCACCCACACGATGGAAGACGAAGAGTCCGCGTACGCCCACGCCGCCGGCTGGCACGCGGGCTTGGAAGTTGTTGCGGCCCAACTCGACGGACGCGAAGTCGACTGGTCTCCGTGGGACCGCGCCGACGAACTCTCACCGCAGTACCGCAAGTCGGCCTGAACCTGGGCCCGAGCACAGTCTCGAGCCCGCTTCTCACTCCCCCTTGCGCGGGAAGTGCCTGATCATTCCTTCTTGAACCACCGTTGCCAACAGCAGTCCTTCCACCGAGAAATACCGTCCGGTCGCCAGACCACGCGAACCTGCAGCGACGGGCGATTCGGTCGCGTACAGAACCCAATCGCTGAATCGGAACGGACGGTGGAACCAGATCGAGTGGTTGACCGTCGCCGCGACGATACGATCATGACCCCAGGACAATCCATGAGTGGTCAGAATCGAATCGAGCACAGTGGTGTCCGACGAATATGCAAGCGTCGCAGCGTGTACGAGTGAATCATCCGGGAGATCACCGTCGGGGCGCATCCACACCCGATTGTGGTTGAGTTTCTCACCGGTGCCTTTGAGTATCCACGCCGGATCGTTGGCGTACCTCATGTCGATCGGCTTGAGCGCCGCACTGAAATGCGGCAGTTTTTCCTCGTACCCCACCAGATGATCGCCGATCGGCGGCAGTGACTCCGGAAGTGGAACATCCGGGATCTCGACGGCATGGTCTAGCCCCTTGCCGGAGTCCTGGAACGCCGCGAGCATCACGAACAATTCGTTTTCACCCTGATAGGCCGTCACCTGACGGTTGGCGAAAGCACGCCCGTCACGATGACGCTCCACCTGATACTCGATGGGCGCCTTGACATCTCCACCCCGAATGAAATGGGCGTTGACGGCATGGATCGGGCGCTCACCGTCGACGGTCCGTCCGGCGGCCATCAGTGCCTGAGACACCAACTGACCGCCGAACGTGCGCGAACCTACTTGCTCGGGGTGGTGTCCACGGAACGCGTCGTCACCGATCTGCTCCAGATCCAACAGACCGAGGAGAGTACCGAGGTCGGTGGACGCATTCGCGTGGGTCACTCAGTGGTCCTCTTCGCCGATACGGTGGACGTGAATGAGGTTGGTGGAGCCGACGGTTCCCGGAGGGGACCCGGCAACGATGACCACAAGGTCGCCCTTGACGTATCGCCCGAGGGAGAGCAAAGCATTGTCGACCTGACGCACCATCTCGTCGGTGGTGGCCACCGCATCGACCAGGAACGTCTCGGTTCCCCACGTCAGCGTCAGCTGACTGCGCACTGCGGGCAGCGGTGTGAAGGCGAGCAGCGGCAGCGGGGTGTGCAGGCGAGCCAGTCGTCGCACCGTGTCACCGGACTGTGTGAACGCAACCAATGCCTTGGCGTCCAGACGTTCGCCGATGTCACGTGCTGCGTACGAGATGACACCGCGCTTGGTGCGCGGGACGTGAGTCAGGGGTGGGACTCGGGTCGATTCATTCTCGACGGCCTCGACGATGCGGGCCATGGTGCGAACGGTTTCCATTACGTACTTGCCCACTGATGTCTCGCCCGAGAGCATGACTGCATCCGCGCCGTCGAGAACGGCGTTGGCAACGTCGGACGCCTCTGCACGGGTGGGACGCGAGTTCTCGATCATCGACTCGAGCATCTGTGTGGCGACGATGACCGGCTTCGCGTTCTCACGAGCAATCTGGATTGCGCGCTTCTGGACGAGCGGGACTTGCTCGAGCGGCAACTCGACACCGAGGTCACCGCGGGCGACCATGACGGCGTCGAATGCAAGCACGATGGCTTCGAGATTGTCGATCGCCTCGGGCTTCTCGAGCTTCGCGATGACGGGAACACGGCGCCCGACTCGATCCATGATGGCGTGAACCAATTCGACGTCCGCGGGTGAGCGAACGAAGGAGAGTGCAATGAAGTCGACGCCCAGCTTGAGGGCGAACTCGAGGTCGGCGATGTCCTTGCCCGACAGGGCAGGAACGGAGACGTTCATGCCAGGCAGCGAGAGGCCCTTGTTGTTGCTGACCGGACCGCCTTCGGTGACCCGACAGACGACGTCGTTACCGTCGATGGAAGTGACGACCAGGCCGACCTTTCCGTCGTCGACCAGCAGTCGGTCGCCGGCCTTGGCGTCGCGCGCCAATTCCTTGTACGTGGTCCCGACGCGATCATGTGTTCCCTCGACGTCGTCGACGGTGATACGAACCTCTTCACCGTTGGCCCAGGTGGTCCGCTCGTCCTTGAATCGGCCGAGGCGAATCTTGGGCCCCTGGAGGTCGGCGAGAACACCGACGGCCTTTCCGGTGGCGTCCGACGCGGCGCGGACGCGAATGTAGTTTTCTTCGTGATCGGCATGCTCGCCGTGGCTGAAGTTGAGGCGAGCCACGTCCATGCCGCTCTCCACGAGCTCACGGATGCGGTCGCCAGAAGCTGTCGCAGGTCCAAGTGTGCATACAATTTTTGTCCGTCGGTTCACGGCTCGAGCCTAGTCGCTACCCCACCGCACTTCTATCCGGCATTTGCGACGTGCACTTTCTGTTCTTACTCGATTCAGTTGTTCACCTCACGAACAGCGGAAATTCCTTCGGATGAACCGGCGACGGAAGGTCGGACCCGCCGGTGAAATACACGTCGACGGCACGTGCGGCCGACCGCCCCTCTGCAATCGCCCATACGACGAGCGACGCCCCGCGATGCGCGTCACCACAGACGAACACGCCGGGTGTCCGTGTCTGCCACCCGACATCACACTCGATTCTGCCGAGTGGATCGGTGCCGACATCGAGTTCGGTAAGCAGTGGGGCGGTTTCGACGCCGTCGAAACCGAGAGCGAGCAGGACCATCTCGCACACGAGATCCGTCGTGTCGCCGGTCTGCACCAGGGTCCTTTGTCCGTTCTCTCCCCGCGACACGGCGACCGGAACCATCCGGATTGCACAAACCGCACCGTCACCGTCGTCGAGAAATTCCTGCGCCGCCCATCGGAACCGTTTGTCACTGCCCTCCTCGTCTGCCTGGGAGCTGCGCAGGACCCGCGGCCACAACGGCCACGGGTCGCGGTCTCGATCGCGATGCCCCGGGGGTGGGACGTGGTAATCCAGTTCCGTCACCGAGCGCGCACCCTGGCGATGCACCGTGCCGAGGCAGTCGGCCGCCGTGTCACCGCCACCGATGATCACGACGTTCTCACCTCGCGCCGAGATACTCGACGCACCGTCACCCTCGCATTCACGGTTGGCGGCACGCAGGTACGTCATCGCAAAATGGATTCCGCGAAGGCCACGACCCGGTACGTCGGTGTCTCGGGCACGATCCGCCCCGACCGCCAGGACTATTGCCTCGAAATTCGTCCTGAGGTCTTGTGCGCTCACGTCGACTCCGACGGCGCAGTCCGTGACGAATCGGGTCCCCTCGGCGGTCAACTGGGCCAGGCGTCGGTTGATCAAGGCCTTGGGTAACTTGAATTCCGGGATTCCGTAGCGAAGCAGTCCCCCGATTCGATCACTCCGCTCGAACACCGTGACACGATGTCCGGCACGTGTCAGTTGTTGAGCCGCAGCAAGTCCCGCCGGTCCCGAACCGACTACCGCAACACGGTTACCGCTGTGAACTACGGGCGCCTGTGGCCCTAACGAACCAGACTCCCAGGCGTTGTCGACGATCGTCTGTTCGATGCGCTTGATCGTGACACCTCCCGACGTGCGCTCGTCGTCGAGTGCGAGAACGCACGCCGTTTCGCACGGAGCGGGGCACAGATGCCCGGTGAACTCGGGGAAATTGTTGGTGGAATGCAGATTCTCCGAGGCTTCGGACCACCGTCCACGCCGAACCAGATCGTTCCATTCCGGGACGAGATTGCCGAGCGGACACCCCACCCCTGCCGAATGGCAGTACGGCACAGCACAGTCCATGCATCGCGATGCCTGTGCAGAAACGTCTCGATTACGCACGACGGGATCCATCGACTCGTATACCGATTCCCAGTCCCCGACACGCACATCGGTCGGCCTGGTCGGTGCGCCGGATCGTTTCACGCTGAGGAACCCACGTGGGTCAGGCATGAGCCGGCTCCACCAATTGGTTCTCTTCCACGGCCTTCTGATAGTCGACAGGCAAAACCTTGGTGAATCTCGGACACTGGCCGACCCAGTCGTCGAGAAGTTTTGCAGCGACCGACGAGCCGGTCGCGTCCAGATGATCACCGAGAATCTCGACCAGCCGACTACAGTCTTCCGCCGAAGGCCGCTCGAGAACGACCATGTCGCAGTTGACCTTCTCGGCGTTCAAGTCGAGTACGAAGGCAATTCCGCCGGACATGCCTGCAGCAAGGTTCCTACCAGTTGGGCCGAGTATCACGACGCACCCACCGGTCATGTACTCACACGCGTGATCTCCGACGCCTTCCACCACAGCGACCGCGCCCGAGTTACGAACAGCGAATCGCTCCCCCACACGCCCCCTTGCATAGAGTGCACCGCTCGTAGCGCCGTACAGCAGCGTATTGCCGGCAATCACCTGCTCCTCGGCCACGAAGGGTGCATCCTCACTCGGCCGAAGCACAATTCGTCCACCGGAGAGACCCTTCCCCACGTAGTCGTTTGCATCGCCGACTACGACCAGCGAGATGCCGGACGGCAGGAACGCACCGAGTGACTGGCCTGCCGTTCCACTGAGCACGACGTCGATGGTGCCTTCGGGCAGCCCGACAGCGCCGTAGCGTCTGGTCACCTCAGCGCCCAACCTCGTTCCCACCGCTCGATCCGTATTGTGTACAGGCACTTCGATATGCACGGGTCGAGCGTCCTCGAGTGAGTTCGCGGCGAACTTGATCAGGGTGCGTTCGAGTTCGCTCGAAACAGGTACACACGGCCGGTAGGTCGCGCCGGCCGCCGCGGCCGGAACGTCGAAGAGTGGTGAGAGGTCCAACGTCCGACTCTTCCAATGCGCCACTGCCGGAGACATTTCCAATACGTCTGCGTGCCCCAAAGCATCGTCGATACTTCGAAACCCCAGTTCTGCCAACAACCGTCGTACGTCGTCGGCGATGAAGCGGAAGAAGTTCTCGACGTACTCCGGCCGGCCGGTGAATCGCTCGCGCAGTTCGGGATTCTGCGTCGCTACTCCGACGGGGCAGGTGTCGAGGTGACATACCCGCATCATGACGCAGCCGGCCGCGATGAGTGGCGCCGTGGAAAACCCGTACTCCTGCGCCCCCAGCAACGCGGCGACGACGACGTCCCGCGCCGTGCGCAAACCCCCGTCACACTGGACGACGATCCGATCGCGTAACCCGTTGAGCACTAAAGTCTGCTGAGTTTCGGCCAGCCCGATCTCCCACGGCGTACCCGCGTGATGGATGGACGAGAGTGCCGCCGCGCCCGTCCCGCCGTCGTGACCGGAAATCAGTACAACGTCGGCGTGCGCTTTGGCCACACCTGCCGCAACTGTCCCGACTCCGGCCGCGCTGACCAGCTTCACGTGTATCCGCGCACGATCGTTTGCGCATCTGAGGTCGTAGATCAGCTGGGCGAGATCCTCGATCGAATAGATGTCGTGGTGAGGGGGCGGAGATATGAGACCGACCCCTGGCGTCGAGTACCGGGTTTCCGCGATCCACGGGTACACCTTGGACCCCGGAAGCTGCCCTCCTTCACCTGGTTTGGCACCTTGGGCCATCTTGATCTGAATGTCGGTGGCATTGACGAGGTAATCGCTGGTCACCCCGAAGCGACCACTCGCGACCTGCTTGACGGCGCTTCGACGCTTGTTGTCACGTAACCGCTCCGGTGCCTCCCCGCCTTCACCGGTGTTGGAACGTCCGCCGAGAGCGTTCATCGCAACCGCCATCGTCTCGTGCGCCTCAGCAGAGAGGGAGCCGTAGCTCATCGCACCGGTGTTGAATCGAGCGAGAATCATCTCGACGGGTTCGACATGACGGAGCGGAACCGGCGGACGAATCCCGCGTCGGAATCGAAATAATCCCCGCAGTGTTCCGCCCTGCGCGCTCAGTCGATCGACTTCGTCGCGGTAGCGACGAAACATGTCACTACGTCCCGACCGTGTCGCATGTTGAAGGAAGAACACCGACTCTGGCGTGAACAGATGCAATTCACCACCGCGGCGATACCGGAACTCTCCACTGCTGCTCAACTGACGATGCCGCTCCGCTGACGGCGAGACCGCGGCCGCGTGACGCATCAGAACTTCGCGGGCGACTTCGGTTATACCGATGCCGCCGATCCGGCTTCGTGTCTCGCAGAAATACTCGTCAACCAACTCTCGGCCCAAGCCCACGGCCTCGAAAACCTGAGCGCCCGTGTAGGAGTGAACCGTAGCGATTCCCATCTTCGACATCACCTTGAGCACGCCGGAATTTGTTGCTCTCAGATAGTTGTCCGTTGCCGTCTTCGGATCTATCCCGGGAAGTTCGTCTCGCTCGCTGAGTGCTTCTACCGATTCGAGAGCAAGATACGGGTGGACAGCCGCCGCGCCGTAGCCGATCAGCAGGGCGATGTGATGAACTTCGCGGGCGTCACCCGACTCGACAACGAGTGAGACCTTGGTTCGCAGGCCATGACGAACAAGATCGTGGTGCACGCTTGACACTGCGAGCAACGACGGAATGGGAGCCTGCTCGCAGTCCGATCCACGGTCGGAGATCACAAGGATTTCGACACCGGCGGTGGCGGCAGTTCGGGCGGTCTCACGAAGCCTCTCGAGACCCTCGGCGAGACCGCCCCGCGCATCGAATATTCCCTGCAGGACAGTGCTTGCCGGAGTTCGAGGGCCGCGGAGTTCGGCGATCTTCTGCAATTCCAGCGGACCGATCACCGGTTTCTGCAAAACGATCCTCCGGCACGATCGGGCAGATGCTTCGAACAAGTTCTGCTCGGCACCGAGCGTGGTTGCGAGTGTCGTGACGACTTCCTCGCGAATCGCGTCCAACGGCGGGTTGGTCACCTGGGCAAAGAGCTGAACGAAGTAGTCGTACAAGAGCTTCGGTCGATCAGAGAGAACAGCAAGCGGCGTGTCGACGCCCATCGATCCCAACGGCTCCGATCCTGAGCTTGCCATCGGGACAAGAATGTCCTGCAGGTCCTCGGCCTGGTATCCGTAGAGCAGCTGACGTTGCAACAGCGGAGCCGGATCGCCTCGGGCAGGCGCAGACTCGGGGATGTCCGCGAGATCGACCAACCCCCCGGCGAGCCAGTCCCGGTAGGGAGCTGTGCTCGCAAGTTCCGACTTGATCTCCGCATCGGGAACGATGCGACGGCGAGCAGTGTCGACGAGGAACATGCGCCCCGGTTCGAGGCGCCCCTTTTCCAGCACCTCGGACGTGGGGGCGTCGAACACACCGCTCTCACTGGCCAACACGATACGGCCGTTCTTCATCCGCCACCATCGCCCTGGTCGAAGTCCGTTGCGATCCAACACCGCCCCCACAACGGTGCCGTCGCTGAATGTTACCGACGCCGGACCGTCCCACGGTTCCATCAGGCAACCGTGAAATTGATAAAGGGCCCTTATCTCGTCGGGCATCGAAGAATCGTTTTCCCAGGCACCGGGAACCATCATCGCGATGGCGTGCTGCACACTGCGTCCCCCGAGCGTCAAAAGCTCGAGTACTTCGTCGAAGGACGACGAGTCGGATCCGCCCGGGGTGCAGATCGGAAACAGGCGATCGATGTCCCCGTCGAAAAATTCGCTCCGCAACATCGGCTCGCGAGCACGCATCCAATTTCTGTTTCCCACAATCGTATTGATCTCGCCGTTGTGAGCGATGCAGCGATACGGCTGAGCGAGTGGCCACGACGGAAAAGTGTTCGTGGAGTATCGACTGTGCACGACTGCCAAGGCGGTTCGCATTCTGCCATCGCGTAGGTCGGTGAAGTAACCGGGTAACTGCGCCGGGGTGAGCATGCCCTTGTACACGATGGTTCGCGCGGACAGCGAAGGGAAATACACTGCAGTGCCGTCCGAATGAATCCGCTCGACTCGCCTCCTGAGCGTAAACACTCGTCGGTCTAAGGCAATTCCGCCCACACTGTGATCTCTTGGCTCGGCGCACGTCACAAAACACTGGCTGGTGTACGGAGCACACTGCGCGGCAACGGCTCCGACGCAGTCACTGTCGACCGGTACCTCTCGCCACCCGATAACCCGCAGTCCTTCTGCCGCTGCGCACTGATCGATCCGAACAACCGCTTGGCGACGTGCTTCCTCGTCCACCGGAAGAAAGCAATTTCCGGCCGCGTAGGTGTTCTCACCCATCGAATTGGGCCGTGGAAGCTCGAACTCGGTCACCGCGTCGAAGAACTCCGTCGGCAGCTGAATCAGAATGCCCGCGCCGTCACCACTGTTGGATTCGCGCCCGACTGCGCCGCGATGGGAGAGATTGCCCAAGACTGCGAGCGCCTGGTCGACAATGGAATGCATGTGCCGTCCAGAGGTGTCTGCTACCACGGCTACACCACATGAATCGGTTTCCTGATCGGGGTCGTACAGGCCTCGAGGATCAGGTATTCGAGAAAACGGCACTCGGCGACCTCCACACGGACATGCAGCCGACGAGCGCTAGTTTATCAGCCCATAACCGCAGGTCGCGAGAGTAAAACTGTGACCCCCTGATACCGAGGCATCAGGGGGTCACACTTGCCGACGGTCGTTTCGATCAGCTACGCAAAGGGCGGTTGTACTGATCGCGCACACTGCCGGTCAACATCATGATTCCGTCGATGAGCGGCCAGATGCCACCGATTCCACACGTCAACCAAGTGACCGCGATCTGTGCGACAGCCATGCCGGGCTGGTTGAGATAAAAACGTCCTGCACCGAATCCGCCGAGCAGAATGCCCAGCAATCCGGCAGTCGTCTTCGACTTGTCCGAGTACGGTTCACCGGTCATCGGGTCACGTCCGTATGGTGCGGACGGGTCGACCATGCCGTAGCCAGGCTGAGGATAACCCGGAGCTTGTGGGTACCCCTGAGGCTGACCGTAACCCGGCTGTGAGTATCCCGGCTGGGGGTATCCCTGCGGCGGAGCCGCGTAGGGATTCGGAGTCTGATCTGCCGGCGCACCGTAGACGGGACCGTCCGTCGGGGTTTGGGTCGGACTCGAGTAGTCAGGCACCGGATAGTTTTGAGCGGCGTAGCTTTCCTGCGACGTGTACGGCGCTGTGGGCTGATTCGGTGTGGAATCAGCAGTGGGAAACGCTGTAGTCGATTCGGTTCCGGTCGGCGGCGGGTAGATGGGGTGGTTTCCCCAACCCGGACCGTTTCCGACTCCCGAATACGTATCCCAGCCTGGACCGGTGCCGGTGGTCTCCGTCGACGGCGTCTTTTCCGTGGGCGCCGAGGTCTCCGTCAACGACGCATCCGCAGTGGCGTCGTAGTCGAAGGGCGACCCGAACTGCGGTGGAACTGGCGGCTGCGATCCAGACGAGTCCCCCGACTCGGAAGGTTCCGGATTCTTGTTCAAGTTAGGCAACGTACTTTCCTTCGATTCGACGACGGTACGTAATAGCTTTTGTTATCAGGCCGCGAGAAGGTTCGACCTTCGCGTGGCCAGTCCCCCACACATCTGTCCTCAGTTCGTGCTCGCGACTCATCCTCGCAATGGCCGGCGAGCACCGTCCCGCGCATTGCCCGAAAGTATCACGATGCCGTCGATGAACGCCCAGATCCAAATTCCGATGGCAAATGGAATTCCGATGAGGAATGCCGACATGAACAGCGCGAAGAACATGCCGAGCAGTTGGCACAGTCCGATGCCGACACTTCCGATGTAGAGGCGCCCGACTCCACAGATTCCGAAGAAGCCCAGCAAGATCTGCAACAGGCCAGCGGTGGCCTTCGACTTGTCGGAATACGGTTCCCCGGTTACCGGGTGCCGACCGTACGGCGCGTAGGGATCACCGAACCCGTACATCGACGGAGCCGACGGTGACTGCTGATAGCCGTACGGATTGGGCACGCCGTACACCGGCCCCTGATCCTCGGGGAATCCCCCCTGCGAAGAGGGAACTGTCACGGCTTGTCTTTCTTCGACAGCTTCACCGCGTCCGACGACTCATCCGTCGCTGCTGTGGAGGCGCTTGCCTCACTGGAATCGGATTCCGTGGAGTCGGATTGAGGGGAATCAGATTCAGTAGCCTTTGCATCAGCCTTTGTACCAGCCTTTGTATCGGCTATTGCTGAATCACTCTCGGTACCGGGCGTCGCGGCTCCTGCTTCACCGGCAGATACCGCAGCAACGTAGTTCTTCGACTTCAAATCAGCCGGATCCTCACGACCCTTCTTCGCCAGGAAGAAGTAGGCAAGTGCGGCGAAGAACACGATCCCCGAAGTGAAGGTGTTGACTCGAATGCCGGCGATCTCGTAGGCAAAATCGTCGCGCATCAGCTCGACGACGAACCGGCCCAGGCAGTAGCCCGCGACATACAAAGCAAACAGGCGTCCATGGCCGATCTTGAATCGGCGGTCGACGAAGACCAGCAGGATCACGATCAGGACGTTCCACACAGCTTCGTAGAGGAACGTCGGGTGGACGACCCGGATGACTTCCCCGTTGGAGACACCTGCCAGTTGATCGAGTTGGCCGGACGAGTTCACACGCTCGAAGATCTCGAGGCCCCACGGCACGGTGGTCTCGCGACCGTACAACTCCTGGTTGAAGTAGTTGCCGATACGGCCGATGGCCTGCGCGAGCAGGATGCCGGGCGCAATCGCGTCACCGAGGGCAGATACGGGAATGCCGCGTCGCCGGCAGCCGATCCACGCACCGATGCCGCCGAGGAAGACAGCTCCCCATATTCCGAGGCCACCCTGCCACACCTTGAGTGCGTCGAGAGGCTGACCGTTCTCGCCGAAATAGGCGGGCCAGTCGGTCAATACGTGGTAAAGCCTGCCACCGATCAGACCGAAAGGAACAGCCCAGATCGCGATGTCGAGAACGGTCCCCTTCTCGCCACCGCGGGCGACCCAACGACGATCTCCCCACACGATCGCGACGATGATGCCGAGGATGATGAAGAGCGCGTAGGCGCGCAGCGCCACCGGTCCGACGTACCAGACGCCTTGGGGCGGGCTGGGGATATAGGCCAGCAGTTCCACAGTTGAGGTCACGACGCCACGGTAGCCGAGCGGACGCCCTCAGCGAGTTCTTCGGTGAGCGAGCGAACTGCACCCAACCCGTTCTCGACCGCGGAGACCAGGGCCGAACCCACGATGACGGCATCGGCGTATGCCGCGATTTCGGCAGCTTGTGCGCCGGAGCGAACTCCCAATCCGACGCCGACGGGGATGTCTGAGTGCGCGCGGATTCGTGCGGTCAGTTCCGGAGCCATGGACGAGACGGCGTCTCGCGCGCCGGTGACACCCATCGTCGAGGCCGCGTAGATGAATCCGCTGCTCGCGTCGAGCGTCATCGCGAGCCGTTCCTCGGTCGAGGATGGAGCGACAAGGAAGATCCGGTCGAGGTGGTGCTCCTCGGATGCTTCCATCCAGGCGCCTGCTTCTTCCGGAATGAGGTTAGGAGTGATGAGTCCGAGCCCACCGGCGGAAGCGAGGTCTCGTGCAAACTTGTCGACGCCGTACTGCAGCACCGGGTTCCAGTAAGTCATCACAACGGCCTTGCCGCCGACCGAACTGATCTGCTCGATCACGGTGAAGATGTCGCGAAGGCGAACGCCGTTGGTGAGTGCGGTTTCGGCTGCGCGCTGGATGGTCGGACCGTCCATGACCGGATCGGAGTACGCGACACCGACTTCGATGATGTCGCAGCCACCGTCAACCATCGCCTTGAACACGTCGATCGACTCGGGAACCGTCGGGTAACCGGCAGGAAGGTATCCGACGAGGGCGGCGCGCTTGTCAGCCTTGCACGCTGCAAAAGTGGGTGCGAGGCGTGATGGTCGTTCGCTCACTTGTCCGAGCCTTCCGTGTTGTCGTTCTGGTCTGCTCCGTTATCCGGAGCGGTTGCCTGATCCGAAGGTCCGTCGAAAAGTCCGAACCAGCTTGCGGCGGTATCCATGTCCTTGTCACCGCGTCCGGAGAGATTGACGACGATGATCGCTCCCTCGCCGAGTTCCTTGCCCAGTCGGAGTGCGCCGGCGACGGCGTGGGCGGATTCGATGGCCGGGATGATGCCTTCGCGGCGCGAGAGCAGCAGAAGCGCATCCATGGCTTCGCTGTCCGTGACGGGTTCGTAGGTAGCGCGCCCGATGTCGCTGAGATAGGCGTGCTCGGGCCCGACACCCGGGTAGTCCAAACCGGCAGAAATCGAGTGCGATTCGATGGTCTGACCGTCTTCGTCCTGGAGCAGGTAGGAGTAGGCGCCCTGGAATGCACCCGGTGTACCACCGGCGAATGTTGCTGCATGCCTACCAGTTTCGACACCGTCACCGGCCGCTTCGTAGCCCACCAGCCGTACCGACAGATCGTCGATGAACGGGTGGAAGATTCCGATCGCATTCGAACCACCTCCGACGCAGGCTGTGACTGCGTCGGGCAGGCGGCCGGTCAGTGCCTGAACCTGGACACGTGTTTCGAGGCCGACCACTCGCTGGAAGTCGCGAACGATGGTTGGGAACGGGTGCGGGCCTGCCGCGGTACCGAAGCAGTAATAGGTGTTGTCCGCGTGGGAAACCCAGTCGCGCAAGGCTTCGTTGATCGCGTCCTTGAGCGTGCGCGAACCGGTCTCGACCGAGACGACCTCCGCGCCGAGTAGGCGCATGCGGGCGACGTTCAGTGCTTGACGTTCGGTGTCGACAGCACCCATATAGATGACGCACTCGAGACCGAGAAGTGCACAGGCGGTGGCCGATGCCACACCGTGCTGGCCTGCTCCGGTCTCGGCGATGATGCGGGTCTTACCCATGCGCTTTGCCAGCAGAACCTGACCGAGAACATTGTTGATCTTGTGAGAACCGGTGTGGTTCAGATCTTCACGCTTGAGAATGATGCGCGCACCACCGGCGAACTCGCTCATTCGCGTTGCCTCGAAAATCGGCGACGGACGTCCGGTGTAATCGCGCTGCAGGCGATCGAGTTCGTTCAAGAACGTGTCGTCCGCGCGAGCCTTTTCGTACTCCGCGGTGACCTCTTCGATGACCGCCATGAGAGCTTCCGGCACATGCCGTCCGCCGTAGACGCCGAAATGGCCTCCGGCATCGGGATCATGTGAGCGCTCGGTGAGTCCCGCGCTGGCGGGCGGCAGATTGCCGCCCTTGAATGCTGCACCTGATACTGCATCGGAGCCTGGTTCCTGAGTACGTGAAGTCACCCCACCAGTCTGCCCCAAGGGTGCCGCTGGTCACCGCCCGGGTGCGTCAAAGCACGCCGGGCCGGTGATGCGCTCTATCGAGACGGTTTCGGGCAGGACGGGTGCGCGCCGGCGTTGACCAGATCTGCGACTGCCTTGCGAGGGTCACCGCTGGTCACGAGGCCTTCACCGACGAGCACCGCGTCGGCACCCGCACCGGCGTACGCCAACAGATCGGCAGTTCCGCGAACACCCGACTCGGCGATCTTGATCGTCTCGGTCGGTAGACCGGGAGCAATGCGACCGAAGGTGTTCTTGTCCACCTCGAGAGTCTTGAGATTGCGGGCGTTCACACCGATCACCTTGGCGCCGGCTTCGAGCGCGCGGTTGGCTTCTTCTTCCGTGTGCACCTCGACGAGGGCAGTCATTCCGAGGGATTCGGTGCGATCGATCAGCGAGGCGAGCGCCTGCTGTTCGAGCGCGGCAACGATCAGCAAGATGACGTCGGCACCATGAGCGCGAGCCTCGTGAATCTGGTACGGCCCCACGATGAAGTCCTTGCGCAGCACCGGAATGGTGACAGCTTTGCGGACCGCGTCGAGATCGGCGAGCGAGCCGTGAAAACGGCGCTCTTCCGTGAGAACACTGATGATGCGTGCGCCACCGGCTTGGTAGGCCGCGGCAAGCTCTGCGGGATCGGCGATGTCGGCCAACGCACCCTTTGACGGGCTCGCTCGCTTGACCTCGGCGATGACGCCGATGCTCGATTCCAGAAGTGCTGCTGCAGCATCGAGTGCAGGCGGTGCAGCGGCGGCAGCAGCCTTGACTGCAGCGAAGTCGAGTACGGCTTCGCGGGCGGCGACATCAGCGCGCACCCCGTCGAGAATCGAGTCGAGTACGGTCATCGTGGCCCGAATCCTTTCTGGGCAAGAGCCCGATGTGAGATACGTCATCAGGGTGGTCTCAGCCTAGTGGGACGAAATTTTGCTACTCCGTCGGGGTACCCACGCAGGTGAGGCTTCAGTCTTATTCAGTGCGACGAACGCGGTTTCACACCGCTGTCGCCCCCGGCTCCGTCGTCCCCGTCGGCGACAGTCGGGTCCTCTCCGGCGTCGAGCGCGTCCCACAACATCCGTTGCGTCACAGGCTCGTCCGATGCGGCGGTGTCAGCCTTGCCCAGTTTTGCGGCCGCCTCCCGACGCGCAGCGGGGTTGTCGTACTTCGACGACAACCCGCCTCGCACTGGAGGTTTGCGCATCAGGAGCACTGCCGCACCGAGCGCCGCCACCGCTCCGACCAAGGCCAGCAGGGCAGGCAGTACCGAAACAGTCGTCGAGAGGTCTTCAGGGTGACCGGACAACTCGGCCAACTCCACCGCTCGATCCGCAGAAGCTCCGGAAACCAACAACTGCACCGCTGGAACCGCAACCGCTATTGCGACGAGTGCCACCAACAATCCGACTACCCGCAGGGCCCAACCTCGCACCGCAAACGAAGCCGCGATCGCCGCCAGCAGCGCAAGCGCGAGTGGAGTCATCGCCGCCGCCCACGTGCTGCCGTCGAGGTCCGTCGTCCGCTCCAGCGTCTTGCCGTCACTCGAAGTCAGATGAACCCACGTCATTCGCGAACTGCCCCACAGAGCAGCCGCCGCCAATGCGAGTAGAAGCGTTCTCGGCACTGCCGTTCCACGCGAAGTACCTGTGGGCCGTCCGGTTGAAGGTTGCTGCGCTGCGGTCGACTCGTTTTCACTCACTGATCGTCACCTCCGATGGTGCGCAGGGTGTGCGCCGACGCGATGGCGCTCAGTACTGCCATCGCCTTGTTGCGGGCCTCGGTGTCCTCGTACACGGGATCCGAGTCGGCCACGACGCCGGCGCCCGCTTGGACGTATCCGACCCCGTCCTTGATCAATGCCGTTCGGATAGCGATCGCGGTGTCGGCGTCGCCGGCGAAGTCGAGGTAGCCGACGATGCCGCCGTAGATACCCCGCCTGGTGGGCTCGAGTTCTTCGATCAACTGCATTGCCCGCACTTTGGGCGCCCCCGACAGGGTTCCAGCGGGAAAGCATGCGGTGACCGCGTCAAGAGCGTGCTTTCCCTCGGCCAGATGACCGGTGACGGTCGAGACGAGATGCATGACATGGCTGTAACGCTCGATGTGCCGATAGTCGTGCACCTTCACCGTGCCCGGGCGGCAGACACGACCCAGATCGTTTCGCCCGAGATCGACGAGCATGAGGTGCTCGGAGTTCTCCTTCTCGTCGGCGAGGAGATCCTTCTCGAGCAGAATGTCGTCCTCCTCGGTGGCACCGCGCCATCTGGTTCCCGCGATCGGGTGCGTGGTCGCGACACCCTCGGCGACCGTGACCAGTGCCTCGGGGCTCGAACCGACGATCGAAAACGCGGTCTCACCATCACCGTTCGGCACGTTGAGCAGATACATGTACGGGCTGGGGTTCGACGCACGCAGCATCCGGTACACATCGATCGGCGCTGCAGTGCAATCGATCTCGAATCGCTGCGAGAGGACTACCTGGAATGCCTCGCCCGCTTCGATGTCGCCGATCAGCTTCTTGACGTCGACACCGAAACTTTCGGTGGTGCGCTGACGGCGGTAGTTCGGAGTCGCTTTCGAGAAGGTCGAGACGGTCGATTTCGCCGGCGCCGCGAGAGCGCGAGTCATCGCGTCCAACCTGGCGACCGCGTCGTCGTACGCCGTGTCGACACGCTCGTCGGTACCGTCCCAGTTGACGGCATTGGCGATGAGGGTGATCGCCCCTTCGTGATGATCGACGGCAGCGATGTCGGCAGCCAGCAGCATGACCATCTCGGGTATCTGCAGGTCGTCGACCGCCGAGTCACCCAATTTCTCGAGTCGCCGAACCGCGTCGTAGCCGAGGAATCCGACCATCCCACCCGTCAGAGGCGGCAGGTCGGGCAGCCGTTCCGAACGAAGTAGTTCAAGGGTGGCACCGAGCGCATCGATCGGGTCGCCGCCGGCAGGAGCGCCGGCGGGAACATTGCCGTACCAAGCGGCTTCTCCGTCCACGACAGTCAGTGCTGCCGGGCTTCCGACGCCGATGAACGACCACCGCGACCACGAACGACCGTTCTCGGCCGACTCGAGCAGGAAGGTGCCGGGACGATTGCCGGCCAACTTCTCGTACGCCGAGAGCGGAGTTTCGGAGTCCGCCAACACTTTCCGAGTGACCGGAACGACCCGGTGCTCGGCTGCGAGAGCACGGAACTGCTCCCGAGTGGTGGTGGAATCGGACGCGTCACCGACGATCGCGGTGTCGGACGACCGTGCGGACATGGAGGTGGGCTCGCCGTGCATGGCTCCATCATCCCAGGCTCCCCCACGCGGGCGTCGTGCGCGGGTAACCTCGGCCGAATGAAACCAGGCCAACTCGCTCCCGAATTCTCGCTGCCCGACCAGGACGGAACTCCGCGCTCGCTGACGAGCCTGCTCGAGAACGGACCCCTGGTCCTCTTCTTCTACCCGGCAGCCTCGACGCCGGTGTGCACCGCCGAGGCGTGCCACTTCCGAGACCTCGGCGGCGAATTCGCCGCAGTGGGCGCTTCGCGGGCCGGCATCAGTACCGACACGGTCGAAGCGCAGTCCACCTTTGCAACCGCACAGTCGTTCGACTACCCCTTGCTTGCCGACACCGACGGCGCCGTAGCCGAACAGTTCGGCGTCAAGCGCGGGCTTCTGGGCAAGCTGGCTCCCGTCAAACGCTCGACCTTCGTGATCGACACCGACCGCACCGTTCTCAAAGTCATCTCGAGCGAGCTGCGCGCCAACACACACGGCGACCAGGCACTCGAGTTCCTTCGCAATCGGAACTGACTTCCCTGGGCAACCTGATTCTCTGGGCTACCTGAATTTCTAGGCGACCTGAATCGAGCGCTTCGCAAGTCCCATCCAAAATCCGTCGATCACCTGGGTGGGCACCTGTTCCGGATCGGACGACGCACCGAGCGTGACGAACAACGGGGCGAAGTGCTCGATGGTCGGATGCGCGTACGGCATCCCGGGAGCTTGGGCGCGGAAGTCGATCAACGAATCGACGTCGCCGGCAGCGAACCTCTCCCCTGCCCACGCATCGAATTCCGCCGACCATCCCGGGGCCTGCGCTACCGGCGACGGATCGCGCAGGAACGGTAGGCCGTGCGTGGTGAATCCGGATCCCACGATCAGCACACCTTGCTCGCGGAGGGGCCGTAGGCGCTCACCGAGATGGAGCAAACGCTCGGGGTCGAGAGTGGGCAGCGAAATCTGCAGAACCGGGATGTCTGCATCCGGGTACATCACCGTCAACGGCACATAGGCACCGTGATCGAGGCCCCGATTCGGCTGCTGAACCACCCGTTCGTTGTCCGGCATCAATGCGGCAACCTGTGCGGCGAGGTCCGGAGCGCCGGGAGAGTTGTACTTCGCGCGGTAGAACCTCTCGGGAAAACCGCCGAAGTCGTAGATGAGCGGGGTCCCCGTTGTCGTCGATCCTATCGTCAGCGGTGCTGATTCCCAGTGCGCCGAGACGACGAGAATTGCCGTCGGTCTCGGAAGATCGCCGGCCCACGCTCCCAACTGCTCGACCCACAACGCACTGTCCACCAGGGGTGGAGCACCGTGGCTGAGATACAGCGCAGGCATTGTCGTGGTGGACATACGGACTCCTCGGGATAGACATTCGTCGTCAAGTTGAAGGTTCAACCTAATATAGAACTCAACACTTTCGTCCCGCAACTATTCCCCGCAAGATTCTTCTGGACATGCGTCTGAGACGCTGTACACCAGCACGCTCCGTGCACGAAGAATGCTCGACCCGAAGGAGAAGTCACCGATGAGTGAACCGACCGCGCAGACCGACGCGCAGTCTCAGACGAAGTGGCTCACAGCCGAGCAGCAGGAAGCCTGGCTGACACTGATCGCTCTCGTGACTCGGTTGCCGGCCGCACTCGACACTCAACTGCAACGAGATTCGGCACTCACACACTTCGAGTACTTCGTGCTGGCCGCACTCTCGGACGCCCCCGACCACAAACTCCAGTTGTCGGTACTGGCGCAGCGCGCGAACGCGTCCCTGTCCCGTCTCTCTCACGTCATCACGAAAATGGAGAAGGCCGGCTGGATGAAACGGGAAGTCATCCGGGGAAGCCGTGGATCCAACGCGGTACTCACCGACGAAGGCATGGCAAAGGTTGTCGCGGCCGCGCCACCTCACGTCGCGTCTGTCCAAGGCCTGCTCTTCGAGGGCCTCGATGATCGCCAAGTTGCCCAGCTTTCGTCCCTGGGTACGGCAATGCTCACCCAACTGGACAAGGGAATCGCCGCCGGACTCGGCAAGGCCTGACCAGCCAGCCCCGAAACGAGCGACTGTTGCCTACGACGGCGGCTTCGTCAGGTCCAGCGCAGCCAGGTGACTGAACAGCATGCTCGCACCGATCGGGTTTCCACCGCCCGGATACACCGTCCCGCTGGCCGCTGCCATCGTGTTTCCGGCCGCATACAACCCCGCGATAGCCGTCCCGTCAGCCTTCAGCACGCGCCCGGTCGCGTCGGTACGTAGACCACCTTTCGTCCCAAGATCGGAGATACCGAAAGCAGCGGCGTGGAACGGTCCCTGATCTATCGGGACGAGTGGCGACGCGCCATCCGAGAAGGCTCGGTCGTACGCAGTATCTCCTCGACCGAAGTCCGTGTCGACGCCAGTTGCCGCCAATGCGTTGAACCGCTTCACGGCTTCCACCAGATTCTCCGCGGGAACATTGATCTGGGAGGCAAGGTCTTCGAGTGTCTCGGCACTCTTCCACAATCCGGCATCCACGTACTGCTCCGACGGAGCCAACGGGACGTTGGGTGCCTTCACCGGTGGCACTGAACCTTCCCGGCTATCGTAAATCATCCAATACGGAGTGGTCACTTTCCCAGCCCGCATGTGTTCGATTACGGCGCGGCCCAAGCGGTCGTACGGCGCAGATTCGTTGACGAACCGACAACCGTTGTCGTCCACGAAAATTCCGCCCGTGAACCACAGCGCAAACGCGGAGCGCCCATCTGGATGGGTGAGTCCAGGCGACCACCAAGCTTCGCCCATCAGGTCGGTGTCGGCACCCGCGGCGACCGCCGCCTGGTGCGCCTTCCCGAGGTTGCCGGGGCAGCCCATCGTGTCGAGAGCGGATCCGGGAACACCGAATTCGGCACGCATGGTCTCGTTCTGCTCGAATCCGCCGGCGGCGAGGATCACTCCTCTGCGTGCCCGGATGGTTCGACGCCTTCCATTTCGGTCGACGACGGCTCCGACCACCACTCCTTCCTCGACAACCAACTCCTCGAGTGTGGTCTTCAGATGCATGGTGGCGTTCGGGAGTTCCGCAAGCGCCAACAGGAATCGTCCGATCAACGACTGTCCACCGACGAGGTACTTCGGCAACTCCTCCCCCAGCCGTTCCGTCGCCAACGGCGGACGAAGCGAATCACGAAGCGCACTTAGCTTGTTCGCGTTCATCGGCTTGGGAACAATGTGCCGTCCGCTCGCTCGAGCCTTGGGCTCTTCACCGAAGTAGTCAGGCCACGGCAGTATCTGAAATTCGAAGTTCGAGTCCTCTTCGAGGTAGTCGATCAACCCGGCGCCACCTCGAACGTAGGCTTCCTGAACGTCGGCGGGCGTACGATCACCCACCACTGATCGGTAGTACTCCAGTGCATCCTCGATGGTGTCGTCGTCGCCACCGCGGCGGAGAACAGCGTTGCACGGGAACCACATTCCGCCGCCGCCGGAGTACGCCGTTGTTCCGCCGTACTTGTCGGTTGCTTCGATCGCAATGACGTCGAGGCCTTCGCGGGCCGCCGTGTACGCGCCGGTGAGTCCACCGCCTGATCCCACAGCGAGTACGTCGCACGTCTCGTCCCACTTCGTCATCGTCAGCCTCTCTGATTCTGGGCACAATTTCCGAACATGTTCTAGAAATCGTTCTAACACATGGACTTAGCGATCGCGGGGGTTCGAAATTCTCTCCCACCGAGCGGGAGCGAGACATGACACCGAGCGGGGAGCGAGAAACGAGCGGCGATAGCGCACACTTTGCTCGCACGGGTCCGATCCCGTAGTGTCTGGACACATGTCTGGTAAGACCAAGTTCGAGTCCACTCGCCGCCGACTGACCCAGCAGCAAGCCGAAACCGTCGATCGATTGACCGCGGCAGCGATCACGGTCCTGCGCGACAAAGGGTTTGCCGATCTGACTGTGCGAATGGTGGCAGCGGAAGCCGGTGTCGCCGCGGCTACGGCGTACACCTATTTTTCGTCCAAGAGTCACCTTGTGGCAGAACTGTTCTGGCGCCGACTCGACGCGGTACCGCACGAGCCCTCCCCCGAGGCGGAACGAGAAGCGCAGGTCTGCTCGGTCCTTCGAAGCGTCGCACTCCTCGTTTCCGACGAACCGGAGCTGGCCGCGGCCGTGACCACGGCGATGATGGGCAACGATCCCGACGTCGAACACCTTCGGGGACGTATCGGCAAGAACATCCGCGAGCGGCTCATCGAGGCGCTGGGGCCGTCATACGATCCCGACGTACTCGAAGCACTCGAAATCTCCTGGTCCGGAGCGCTTGTCCGAGCCGGCATGGGTTACGAGTCCTATTCGCAGATCGCAGACCGGCTCGAAGTCACTGCCAGGCTGATCATGGCGGGCCGCGACAACCTTCACTAGATGGGGGTCATGGCACTCACCAGCCATGTGCCGTCGACTCGATCGAGTGTCACCTCGACTCGGCTCGACGTCGACGCTGGTGCCGGCCGCGCGATACTCGTCGTGATCTGATCGACGAACAGGAGCAATTCCGCTCGGTCTGCAGCAGCGGAGAGCACTCCGACATCGACTACTAGCGCCTTCGTGCTGATTCCTTGCTCCTTCGACTGGGGTGCAACGGTTTTCGATCCGAATTCAGCGAAGCGGTCCTGAAATGTTCCACTTGCGCCCTCGGCAGCATGTGCAAGATCCTCGTCCACCGTGTCGCTGTTGTAGCTCAAGAGATTCTCGACGAGCATCGGCGCCACACCGATCACCTCGACACGTGCGGTTTCAGCGGCTGCCGAACGGTGGTGACTCCAGAGCAGAGTCCCGCCGACTCCCACCAAGATCAGCGCTGCAAACGCCAAGACCGCGCGCTTCACGGGACGAACTCCACACTCGACATCAGTACCCGATCGTCGACCTCTTCGACACCGACGCGAAGACGGTAGGTTCGCGCCGAAGACTCTCCCGCCGAATTGCCGACCTGAGCCGATGCCGCGATCAGTACCACCCCCGAGGTTCCGGATTCCGATGCCAGGGCTGCGGTGTCAACACGACCGTCGGAATCGACGGCGAAATCACGGATCGATGCGACGAACGCAGATTCACCGGTCTTCAGTTCGTCTGCAAAAGTCCCCGTAGTCAGCGACTTCAGCGCCGCGAGATCCTCGTCGAGCGTGGCAGAGTGAACGTCGATCAGAGCAAGGGTTCCTGCGACAGCACCGTCGACGAACTCTTGACGCTGGGACTCTCGCGCGCGGTCCGATCGAACAGCCAGACAACCGAAGACCACAACGACGCTCAGAGCCGCGAGTGCAATCCAGACCAGGGCAGTGAGTACACCGCGCTTCCCTCCGACCGGATCCAGCACCTCACCTCTCAGCGATTCGTCGGCGTCAGCAACTGTTGCCACGGCTCACCCTCCCCCGGACCGGAGTCAGCCGGAGCCAACTCCGTGTGTTGATAGTCGACTCCGTCAGGCCCGGTGTACAACTCGCCGGGCGCATTGGTCCCCGACGGCACGTACGCTTCGGGGCTCCGGCAGATCTCCGGGCTCGGTGCTCGTTTGCCCGGTACCTCCATGCAGGGAATGTTCCGAGATCCACGAACGGCGAAGACCGAGTTCTGCGGAACTTTGCAGTACAAGTCGGCCGGGATGTCCGGGACGCTCATCTGGGTCGGGTCTCGTCGCTGATCGGCCGGAAGGTAGCCGGTCGAGCAGGCCGCAGGGTCCTGCGCTTGGAGATGGAAGTTGACGTTCGCGGCGCCGTCCACCTGCCCGCGTTGTACGACGGTTTCCTGTGCCGCGACCAGTGGCGGCAAGATGACGAGCACCTGCTCCAACCCGGCGTTGTACGTCAAAGCCACCTGAGCGGTGCTGGTGAAATTGGCAAGCAGCACAGGCAAAGTGGGTTTGAGGCCTTGAAACAGCAGGTCGGCTTCAGTCGCGAAGCCCGGTCCGGTCTCGAGGATATTGCGCACGGAGCCGTCGGCGACCTCCAACTGCCCACTGAGCTGAGCGACACTGGACGCCCACTGGCGGATCTGGTCGCCCGTCACCACCTGGGTCTGAAGGAGCGGATCCAACTGCTGTACGAGCGTCGTGGCCGGGGTTGTGGCGGCAGACATCTGATCGACGAACGAGGTGGTCGAATCCAGCAAACGTGCCAGGTCCTCTCCCCTGCCACCGAACGCTGCCGCGGACTCGTCGATCACCGATCGCAACTTGTCCTGCGGTACGGATGCGAGCATCGCCTGTGCCTGATCGAGGACCGGTCCGATCTCGGTCGGGATCGTGACAGCCCCAGGGCCGATCACGTCTCCGTCGGCCAGAAAGGGTCCGTCAGCGGTACTCGGTTGCATGTCGACGTATTGCTCGCCGATGGCCGACACACTTCGCACCGCTACCGTCAGCTCGCGGGAGGGAACGGGAACCGCACTCTCCAAGGATAATTCGGCTCGCACAACTCCCGGAAAGAGACGCACCGACCTGACCTGACCGATGGTGTCGCCGCGATACGTCACGTTCGCGTTCCGATAGAGGCCACCGGCGTCGGGCAGCTCGACAGTCACCGTATAACGCCCGATTCCGAGCATCGTCGGAACTCTCAGATACGAGATCGCCGCCGCGCTCATGCCTATCACTGCGAGGATCGCGAAGATCGTCAATTGCCTGCGCACCAACTTCGTGAGAATCATCGCCCACCGCCCTGGGCGGTCCGCCCTGTTTCAAGTGGGCCGGCCTGCCCTGTTCCAAGTGGAGCGGTCAAGGGATCGACCAGTATTCTGTTCTCCACCGGAGTTTGCGGCGCCCCGAACGGAGTGCCGAAGCCGAGCCCCGACCGGAGACGATTACTCGTGAGGTCGATCAGCGCCCACAGATTGGTGTAATCGCCGCGCATTCCGTCGTCGATGGTCGTCTGGGGGAAGGGGAAGGTACTCAGGTTGCCCAAATTGTTGATCAGGTCCGGTCCTGTTTCGACCACCTTCTGCAGCGTCGATTCCAAGGCGCTCAAATTGGCTTTCAAATCGTCGCGGGTCCGGTCGACCAGATCGGTCCCGACGTCCCCGAACCTGCCGACCGCATCGAGGGCGGTGGTCAGGTCGACGCGTTGGGCGCTGAGTTCCGCCAAGGCCGGATCAAGGGTCTCCAACGCCTCACCGAGAACGTCTCGCTGAGCCGTGATCTCGCCGGCGAACACGTCGAGATTCTCCATGGTCGTGACTATCGCCTCGCGTTGACGGTCGAGTGTCTCGGTCACGGTGTCCATCTGGCTCAGCAGGTCGCGCGCCGCATCCGTCCGTCCGCCGAGAGCAGTGTTCAGTTCCGTGGTGATGCTGTGAATCTGGGCCAGCCCACCGCCGTTGAGGACCAATGACAGTGCCGTCAACGCTTCCTCGGTGGTGGGATAGACACTGGCCGATGCAAGGGGAATCACGGATCCCTCCGACAACCGCCCTTCCGGCGCCACCTCGGTGGGCGGCGCGAGCGCGACGTGTTTGGATCCGAGCAGACTGGTTTGGCCGATCTTGGCAGTCGCGTTGGCGGGCAGCGACACCGAACCGTCGAGCGCAACCGTCACCCGTGCGTGCCAGTTGTCGGTCTCGATCGCACTGATACTTCCGACTGTCACGTCGTTGACCATGACCGGAGAGTTGGGACTGATCGACGTGACGTCCGGCATCTCGATCACGACTGCGAAACTCCCCTCACCGCGCCCAGCCGCGCCTGGCAGCGAAACCGAATTCAGCCCGCTCCATTGGCAACCCGTCAGAACCAGCACGGTGCTCGCCCCCAGACACACTGTCACCCACCTCCGGGTAGTCATCGGGATTCCGTCGACGGCATGAGCAGTCCGGCCAGGTCAGGCGCCGGGGGCATGGTCGGAAAGCCCAACGCAGCAGGTTTCAGATCAGGCTCGCTGTACATCAACTGATCCGGTAACGCGCCGAGCGCCCGTGTCGGATTGAGGCTCAGATCCGGGTAGTTCGCCTTGATCGTGTTGAGCAACGGGCCGAGGTATTCGATGCACAAATCCGCACCCTTCTTCGAGGTGTCGTTGGCCAGACCGGCGATTCCGCCGCAGATCAAGTCGATCGGATTACCCACGTTCTGAAATGCAGGCACACCTACCATTGCTCCTTGAGCCGGCCGGTAGACGTTGTAGTAGTTCGACAACGCCGTCGGAGCCAGGTGCAGAACCTTCTCCAGGCCCGCACGCTTGTCGACCAGTACCTGCGACACGTCGGCCAACTTCGCGACCTGCTCCGTCAGTCCAACTCGGTTCTGTTCGACAAATCGCCGCACGTCGCCGACGGCGGCGTCCAGATCGGCAAGAGCAGGCGCCAATTGTGTCCGGCTCTCGGCGAGCACACTCGTGACATTCGCCAGCCGACCTTGGAACTGGACGATCTGTTCATCGCTTGCCGCGAGTGCAGTGGTGAAAGTCTGCAGACCGCGGATCGTGCCGAACAGGTCGGCGCCGCCTTCGTCGAGCGTGCTCATCGCCTCCGAGAGTTCGGTCACCGAGCGTCCCAGAGCTTCACCATTGCCCGCGAGTGCAGATCCGGCACCGTCCAGGAAGTTGGCGGCAGGCCCCCGATCGTCTCCGCTCGGGCCCAATGCATCCGCGGCCCGGCCCAACTGTTCCTTGATCTGGTCCCATTCCACCGGGACAGCCGTGCGGTCGAGCCCGATCTCCGCACCGTCGGACAGCGCGTCGGCGCCGTCCGTCACCGCCGGCGTCAACTGCACGAAGCGAGCCGAGACCAGAGACTGCGCAACAATCACCGCCTTTGCGTCTCGGGCCACCGGAACCTCGCGAGCCAGTGTCAGTTCGACGCGCATCCGGTCTCCTTGCGGGGTGATACCGGTGACGTGACCGACGTCGACTCCCACGACACGAACGTCGTCACCGACGTACAGCCCGGTCGTCGAGGTGAAGTACGCCGTCACGTTGTAGTAGCGCAGATGTTGCACCGCAAGGTATCCCGACACGACGACGATCGCCGCGCCGACGACGCTTCCACCGACGACGCCGATTCGACGCCAGTTCACCGGTTTGCGAACTCGTAAGGCACCCATCATCGAACCTCCGGAATCGGTAGCGGCGCAGGTGGTAGCCCGAACATCGCGTTGATCAACGGTTGGGTGTATTGCGCCGGTACCAGGTTCTGGACGTAGGCGTAATAGAAGGGACCGCTGGCCACGGTGTCGCCGAGCGTGCCCACGTACGTACCGAGACCGTCGATTCCCTGAGAAAGGTTGTCCTTGTTGTTCTGCAGAATGCCGACAACCGTGTCGAGTTTGCCGAGGACCGGTTGCAATTGCGCCTCGTTGTCGTGGACGAGTCCGCTTAGCTGGGTCGACAACGCCGAGATGTTCGTGATCACTTCCCCCAGCGCCGCCTGTCGCCGATCCAGTTCTCCCAACAAGGCATTGCCGTCGACGAGTAGCGCGTTGACCTGTGGTCCACGCTCGGCCAGCGTCCCGGCGACGTCGTTTGCATCGGACAGCAAGGTGCGCAACATGTCGTCGCGTCTATTGACGCTGTCGGAGATCCGTGCGACACCGTCCAGCGCCGGCCTCAGGTTCGGCGCACTGTCGGACATCACCTGCCCCACTGCGTCGAGTGATTCGGAGAGTTGGTCGAGATCGATGTCCTCGACCGTCGTGGTGAGGTCACCGAGCACGTCGGGCAGCGAGTACGCCGATCTTGTTCGCTCGACCGGGATCTCGCCGCCGACCGCGATCCTTCCCGGACCGTCCAGATCGAGCGATACCGCTCGCTTGCCGAGCAACGACATCGTGGTGACGGCCGCCGATGTGCTTTCTCCCAAACCGATCGAGCCTTCCAGTGTGAAATCCACGCGCGCGAGTCCGTGCTCGACCTCGATCCGATCCACCGTTCCGATCTTCACTCCGGCGGCGTTGACTTCGTCTCCCGGCGCGAGACCGCTGGCGTCGGCGAACACCGCGCTGTACCCGACACCCGATTTCAGGAACTGCAGATTCTGATACTGGAGCGATGCCAATACGACGGCGGCCGTGACGACCAATCCCACGACCCCCACGCGTACGGCCTGGCTCTGTGCCATCTCTCTCATCGTGGTGCGCACCTTCCGGTCGTCTGATCCACCAGGTCGACAGTGAGCGGCATACCGTCGGCACCGTCGACCTTCAGTGCGATTCCGCACAGATAGAAGTTGAAGAACGACCCGTACGAGCCGACTCGGATCAGCTGCTTGTAGTTCGAGGGCATGGACGCGAGAATCCGATCGAGCTCACTTTGTTGCTCGATCAGCGGATTCAGGCTTGCGTCCAGATTCGACAGGTTTCCAGCGATGTCCGGGCGAACTCCGGCGAGGAGATCGGCGAAGGTGCCTGATGCGGTGTTCACACTCTCGACGGCAGTCCCGATCATCTCCCGGTCCGCCGCGAGCCCGCTGACCAGCTGTTGTAGGTGATCGAGAGTGTCACTGAACTGACCACCGCGGCTGCGCAATTCACTGAGCACACCGTCGAGGTTGCCGATCACTCGACCGATCAGTTGGTCGCGGTCCGCGAGAGTGTTCGTAATCGATCCGGTGTGCGCCAGCACCGATGCCACAGTTCCGGACTGTCCTTGAAACACCTCGAGCAAGGACATCGACAACGCGTTGACCTGCTCCGGGTCCAGGGCTTGAAACAGCGGCTTGAAACCACCGAGTAGCGCATCGAGGTCGAGTGCCGGTGCGGTGCGATCGACGGGAATGCTCTCGCCCTGTGGCTGCGGTTCCGCGATCCCCGGATCGTCGAGCAGTTCGAGGTATCGATTACCCACCAGATCCTGATATCGAACAGCGGCTCTGGTCGATACAGTCACGGTGTCACCCGTATCCACACTGAAACTCACGTGGGCACGGTGATTCCCACCGAATTCGACGGAGCCGACAGAACCGACCGGCACACCCGCGATGCGCACCTTGTCGCCGGCTCTGAGCCCGGAGGCGTTGACGAACTCCGCCGAGTACGACCTCGCGTCGCCACCTCGCATCTGGCCGAACACGAGGATCAGCCCGGCGTTGACGAGGATCATCAACAGAACAAAAATTCCGAACTTGACGGTGTACCCACGAACTTTCATCGGATCTCCGTCCCGAACAGGTAGCTCATCAGATCCGGGACCGTGTTCATCGGTTGCCCACCATTCGGCTGACGCTCGGGCGCAAACGGATTTACCCCGGTATCGGTCACCAGGTAAGGCGCATTGATGTTCGGGTCGCGCAGTGGAAGGCCCATACACTGCGGGCCACCTGTTGCCGCGACCTTCGGAAGGTCGTCGGGATATCGGTACGGTTCGGTTCCGGCGATCAGACCGATCGACATCTTGATTCCTGGTTGTCCGTTGTAGGCGCCGTCGCCGATCTTCTTGCTCTCCTGCAGTCCGTGGAACATGCAGGGAATCACCGGGGAGTATTCCTCGAGCAGTGCGGTGGTCGGCCGCAGTAACGACAGAACGGTGTCGATACCGTCGGCGTTGGCTCCCAGTACATCTTCTCCGGTGCGGGCGACCCCGATCACGTTGAGCAAGAGGAGATCAAGATTCTGCTGCTCGTCGAGAACAGTGGTTCCCGTCGTCGTGAGCGAGTCGAGGGTGCCCATCAAGTCGAGAACAGCGTCGCGGTAGGTCTGCGTGACGGTCGGCAGGTCGGTCAGCACGTGATCGAGCGCCTCACGTGCAGTGTTGAATTCGGCCAATGACGTATCAGCTTGTTCGAGTGCGACACCGAGGCGCTCGCCGCGTCCTTGCAGGGCGGTCGAAAGTGCGCCCAATGTCGAATCGAGCTTGCCCGGATCCACCGTCCTGAGCACGGTGGTCAGTTTCTCGAACACGGTGTTCAACTCGACGGTCACCCGGGAAGCGTCGATCGTCGCCCCGGAGGCAAGGCGCGTGCTCGCGGGCCGCTCCGGCGAGGACAGACTCACGAACTTCGCGCCGAAGGCTGTATTCGACGTGATCGCCACCTCTACGTTGGCCGGAATCGACTCGAGCGCTCCGGGATCGATCGACAACGACAGTCGTGCAGTGGCGTCGTCGTTCGGCGCGATGGACTCCACCGAGCCGACCGTCACCCCGGCCATCTTCACCCGTGCGCCGGGATCCATCACGAGTCCCGCGCGCTCCGCAATCACCGTGATCGGCACGCGGGGGACAAACGTCTGGTTGAAAGACGCGACCGCCAGGGCGATGACCCCGAGGATCGCCGCGGCCAGGCCGAGCGCAGCCAACTTGTAGCCGTATCTGTGCACGCAGTCCCCCTAACCGGACAGATTGAAGTTGCCGGAACCGCCGTAGAGTGCGAGTGAGACGAGCAGGGTCACCGCAACGACGCAGATAAGCGAGAGCCGAACCCCGCGGCCCACTGCGGTTCCCACGCCCGACGGTCCCCCGGACGCGTTGTATCCGTAGTACGTGTGGATCAGCATCACCAGTAGTGCCATCACGAGCACTTGAACGAAGGACCATGCGACGTCGACCGGATCGAGGAACGTCGTGAAGTAGTGGTCGTAAAGACCGGAGGACTGACCGAACAGCACGACCGTGGTGAATCGTCCGGCCAGAAATGATCCTACGAGCGCCAGTGAGTACAGCGGCAAGATCGCGATCATCCCTGCGGTGACGCGGGTGCTGACGACGTACGGGACCGAACTGATCGCCATCGATTCGAGGGCGTCGATTTCCTCACTGATGCGCATGGCACCGATCTGCGCGGTCGAACCTGCTCCGATCGTGGCCGACAGGCCGATTCCCGCGATGACCGGCGCAGCGATACGAACATTGATGAAGGCGGAGAAGAATCCGGTGAGCGCTTCGACTCCGATATTTCCCAGTGAGCTGAAACCTTGGATCGCAATGGTGCCGCCCGAGGCGAGAGTCAAAAATCCTACGACCGCAACCGTGCCGCCGATCACTGCCAAAGCTCCGGTGCCCATGCTGATCTCGGCTACCAGTCTCAACACTTCTTTCGGGTGTTTGCGAATTGCCCACGGGATGTGAGCGATGGCGCGCGCGAAGAAGACAGCTTGTCGCCCGACGTCGTCGATCGAGCGTGACGTTCGAGCCACCCGCGCCCGCGTGCGTCCGAACTTGCCGATTTGTGCGAGCGAATCCGACAGCGTCACCTCGATCACCCCGCCGTCAATCGGATGCCGACCGCGGTGACGATGGTGTTGACGACGAACAACGCCATGAATGCGTACACCACCGTTTCGTTGACGGCCTCTCCCACGCCTTTCGGCCCACCCCGTACCGACAGTCCGCGATAGCAGGCCACCAATCCCGCCAGCATCCCGAACAGTGCAGCTTTGACCATCGACAACGCCACCTCGGGCAGGCCGGTCAGCAACGTGATTCCCTCGACGAAGGCGCCAGGGTTCACGCCCTGGAGAAACACCGAGAAGGCGTAACCGCCGGCGATGCCGATGACGCAGACGAGTCCGTTGAGCAGCAAAGCCACCACGGTCGACGCGACCACCCGCGGAATCACCAGCCGATTGATCGGATCGATCCCGAGCACCTCCATGGCGTCGATCTCTTCACGAATCGTTCTCGATCCCAGATCGGCGGCGATGGCTGTCGCGCCCGCACCTGCCACGATCAGCACCGTCACCACCGGACCGACCTGAGTCACGGCGCCGAGCGCGGCCCCGGCGCCGCTGAGGTCGGCGGCACCGATTTCGCGGAGAAGGATGTTGAGTGTGAAACTCACCAGGACCGTGAACGGCACGGCTACCAACACTGTCGGCACGATCGACACCCGGGCGATCATCCAACTCTGCTCGAGAAACTCCTGCACCTGAAAGCGGGTGCGGAACAAGCCCACCGCGACATCGGCGCCCATCCGGTAGAACTGGCCGAGTTCGCGCATCGGGCCCGCAAGTGCAACTCTTCCGCTGTACACGTCAATGCCCCGAAGGACATGACGTGGAGTTGCCGTAGTCGACCTTGAATTCCTTGATCCCGTTGAGCCAACCGGACGAGAGCCTGCTCGGATCGCCGAGCTTGCTGATGTCGGGCATGTGATCGGCGATCTTGCCGAAGATCAGATCGACCTCCATTCTGGCCAGGTTGGCGCCGACGCAGTAGTGCGGTCCGGTTCCTCCGAACGCGAGGTGCGGGTTCGGGTCTCGGGTGATGTCGAAGACGTCGGGGTTCTCGAAGACGGTTTCGTCGAAGTTCGCCGAGCCGTAGAGCAGTACGACACGCTGCCCCTTCGCAATCGCAGTGTCGGCAATCTGTGTGTCCACCACTGCTGTCCGCTGCATCGACGTGAGCGGAGAAGCCCAGCGGATGATCTCGTCCGCGGCGGTGCGCGGACGCTCACGCTTGTACAGTTCCCACTGATCCGGATGCTCGAGAAACGCCATCATGCCGAGTGTCGTTGCGTTGCGCGTCGTTTCGTTGCCCGCGACAGCCAACATGATGACGAAGAAACCGAACTGTTCCGGGGTGAGTTTCTGCCCGTCGATATCGGCATGCACCAAGCGCGAGATGATGTCGTCGAGCGGTTCCTCCCGTCTCGCTTCGGCCAGTTGATAGGCGTAGCCCAGGATCTGCGCCGACGCCATCCGAGACTCGCCGGCGAGCGACTCGTCGTCGTATCCCGTCATCTGATTCGACCATTCGTACAGCTGACGGCGCCCGTCCTGCGGTACACCGATCAGCTCCGAGATCGCCTGCATCGGTAACTCGCTGGCGACCTGGCTGACAAAATCACCGCTACCTTCCGCCACGGCAGCCGACGCTATGTCTTCTGCCCGCGCTTCCAGCCCGGCCCGCATCGCTTCCACCGACCGCGGAGTGAACAAGCGCGCCACCAACTTGCGCAACTGCGTGTGCTCGGGGGCGTCCTTGTTGATCAGGACGTGTTTGGTTGCCTCCAACTCCTCAGCGGAGATGTTGTCCTCGTGGCGCGGAATACAGCCGTTGACATTGCTGGAGAACTCCTCGCTGCGCAACGAGACGTCACGAACGTCTGCGTGACGAGAGACCACCCAACAACCACCGTCGTGGAATCCGCCGGTGCCCGGTTCCTGCGCGTTCCACCAGACCGGAGCGCACCGTCGTAGTTCGGCGAATTCGGCAAGCGGGACGCGCTCGCCGTACAGCTGGGGGTCGGTCACGTCGAACCCGTCGGGAAGGTCGATCTCAGGCATTGCAGATGCTCCTTTGCGGATTGGGCCGGGTGCGGCGTGCGAGCGCTAGTCGATCCGATGGGCAGGGTCTCGGCTGTGCGAGTACTCCTTTGCCCAGCGGTAGTCCGGTTTACCGCTCGGCGCTCGAACAACGTCGTCGGCGATCCAGAAGGAACGCGGAATCTTGTAGCCGGCGAGGTGACTGCGGGCGTGCTTCTCGATGGATTCGAAATCCGGTTCCACACCGTCGCGGATGCGAAGCACAGCCGCCACCCGATTGCCCCACCGCTCGTCCGAAACACCGATCACTGTCGCGTCGTAGATGTCGGGATGGGCTTTCACCACTGCTTCGACTTCTTCCACGAAGACTTTCTCGCCGCCGGTGTTGACCACCATGTTTCCCCGTCCGAGGAGGGTGACCGAGCCGTCGTCCTCGATCCGAGCCCGGTCTCCGGTCACCACTGCCCGTGCGCCGTTCACCTCGCGGAATATCTCGGCCGACTTCACGGGATCCTTGTAGTAGCCGAGTGGGACGTTGCCGAGTTTCGCCAGCCATCCTTCGGCGCCCGAGCCCGGCTCCAACACTCGGTTGTCGTCGTCGACGACGACAGTGAATCTGTTGGCTCCCACTTTGGGGCCACCGCGCTGCTCGAGACCTTTGGTTGCGAATCCGATTCCGCCGAAGCCTGTTTCGGAGGAACCAACCGAATCGGAGATCATCAGATTCGGAAATACGTCGAAGAACGCGTCTTTGACCGAACCGGAGAAGAGTGCAGCGCCGGATGCGAGTACAGCCAGGCTCGACGCATCAGGTTGCAATTCGCGATGGGTTTCGACCAGGGGACGACCCATGGCGTCACCGGTGATGACCATGACCTGCGGCCGATATTCGGCGACGACCTGCCAGACGTGTGCGGCATCGAATTTGGGTTCGAAGATGACGGTGTTGCCCGAGAACAGCGCATTGAACGTCGGCATCAACGCGGACGTATGGATCAGCGGTGGAAGCATGCACCACCGCATGGGTTCGGCTGCCGCGGCGCCACCGCGCGACTGCTGGTACTCGTCGGCGATCGGCTCACCCGAATAGAAGTCGTAACCGCCGGCCAACACGCGCCAGATGTCTTCCTGCCGCCAGACGACGCCTTTCGGTCGTCCAGTTGTTCCGCCGGTGTAGAGAACATAGACGTCGTCGCCGGAACGCTCGGGAAATGCATGTTCACCTGCGCGTAGCGGAGATTGGTTGCCGAGCGCGTCGGCGTATGCCACTGCCCCAGGAATCGACGGTTCGTTCCCGAGAGCGAGTTCGTCCGCCGCCTCGATCAGGTACTTGACCCGCGGCGTGGCCACCAACGCCTCGGCGACCCGCTCAGCGAAACCACGATGGAAAACCAACGCCGTGAGATCCGCGTTCTCGTACAGGTAGACCAATTCGTCGCTCGTGTAGCGGTAGTTCACCGTGATCGGAACGCCGCGGATCTTGAAGGCCGCGAGGACAGCAACCATCGCCTCGATCGAGTTGTGCAGCTGAATACCGATGTGCGAACCGACACCCAACCCGACTGACTGGAAGTAATGCGCCAATCGGTTGGCCCGCTCGTCGAGCTCACGGTATGTCACCTCCTCGCCGGAAACGATCAGCGCGAGGCGATCGGGCATCACATCGACGGAATGCTCGAACAGGTCTGCAAACGTGTACGCCATAGGTTGAGTCCTCCGGGTTCGGCCGGTCAGACGACGAAGAGAGGCAAGGGGATTCCGCGATCTTCGAATACGAATGCCGCGCCGGTACTGACCTTCGTGATGGCGACTTCGACGCATTCCGGAGCGGGAGCTTCGGTGATGTCGACGGCCAGAAGAAGCCCCGCGGCATCTTCGGCCACCACTCTCACGGTGAAGTGCGGATTCACTCCGCGAACCAACGCCTGGAGGGCATCGAGATGCCCACTGTCCAACAAGGTCGGCCAACCGCCGTCGCGGTCGACAAGACCTTCTCTCGAGATCCACAGCTCCAGAGCATCGCCGTCGCGCCGAATCTCACTCTCCACGTACTGCTTCGGACTCAGCAAGGGGTGCACGGACAGGACCAACGCCAGCGATTCCAGAGTCGAAGGAAGGCCGAGCGCATCTCTGATGCGCTGTGCGGCCACTCCTGCGATTCCCGTGAGTTGCTTCCGAGTGATGTCGCGCGCCTTGTCCTCATCGACACGACGGCGAACCGCGGCCAGAAAACCCAACGCCAACAAGTGATGCTGCACGCAGATCTCCTCTGCGATACGAACCAAGGCCGAACGTGAGAAGTCGGAGAACCTCAGGTCAGACAACAACGGCCCCGAATAGTCCGAACTACCGTCCCCTCCGTGATCGATCGAGCTCAGCTCGACCGTCACCGCTTCAGTGCGTCCGATCTGCTCGGTGTGTGCAGTCATCACGGGCGGCGTGTGCGACGGGTCGATGGCAACGGTCCAGGCGCAGTGCGGATGTCGGTCCGCGGGTCTGCGCGGTGGTCGGTGAATCGGGCGAATCTGGGCGTGCGGGTTGGTCGCGATGGCAGTCGCATCAAAAGTCGGGTCCTCGATGTCGTGGCACATCGAAGTGACGAACTCGTCACCCAACGGCTCGACGTCCATGAGCGCTCCGCAATGATCGAGCCAGAATTCACCATGCAGCGGATCGTCGACCCGGTATCGAAAATCCATGAACTGTGGCGGCGCGCCGATGTCGAGTTGTAGCCCTTTGAAAATCGTCACGACGTCGTCGCCCTCGTATCCGAGAGCCTTCTGCATGCGGCGGGTGTACCAGGGGCTGGCCGACTCCCACTCCTCGACGGCCACCTGTGCCATACCCTCGCGTCCGAATTCGACGATCAGATGCGCCATGCCCGAGCGGTCGATGAGTTGCCCGCACAGGAGCAACTCGGGCACCAGCACGGCAAGGTCGCGCTGCGAGAGTGCCTCGAAGGAATCGCGCACCGACATCGGACTCACCACAGCGAAACCGGCGCGGTGCCCACCGGATACCAGCCCGGCAGCGGGTCGCCCGAGATCGATCGCTGGATCCGCCCCTGCATCCCCTTCGAGAGAGCATTGTTGCCGATCATCTCCATGAACAATGCCGACACGTTCCCGAAGTCGAAGAAGTCACGCTGCCAGGACCATTGGAAATCCCCGCCGTAGCGGAACCAACTACCACCGATACCGTAGACGGAGTAGTTGCTACCGTCCTCACGCTTGGCATCGGAAATCTGCTTCCACAAGCCGATCACGTTTCCGCTACGGTCGTCGATCACAAAGTCTTGATACGGATACTCCCAGCCTTCGAGGCCCTTCATCTCGAGACCGAGCGCGACTTCGCGAATCTCCTCGCGCCCCACCGCCATGAAATCCTGCTTGGGCCCGTAGTTCCACCCGTACGTGGCGTCCTCGGTATACATGTCCGCCAACGGTTTCCAATCGCCGGCGGCTTCGGCCTTTTTGTTCGCCTCGATCCAGCGTTGGACCATCTCGTCAAGCTCTGCGCGGTCGAAACCCGTCATCTGAACTTCCTCCCTCGAGCACATGAATTCGCTGCAATCAATCGACAATTCTCAGGGCGCCGGTCGGGCAGTACCTGACCGCCATCTCGGCTTCACCGCGGAGCGACTCGGGTGGGTCCGAGTCCAGAAGACTGACCTTCCCCCGCTTCGGGACGACAAAGATCTCCGGTGCCTCCAGCTCGCATGCCGCATGGCCTTGGCACAGGTCGAGGTCGACTTCGACGTGCATGATCACCCCTCACGCCCGGGACGTGTTCTGCGCCGGTACCTCACCGCGCACGGCTGCTGCAACTGGACGACCATCTTGCTGTGGTCGTTTCGGTAGGATTCCGACGGCTGCGCCATCTCGAACTCGAAGTCCCGCAGCAGGATCGAGAAGATCGCTTTGAGCTGCATCTGGGCGAACGCAGCGCCGACGCAGCGATGCCGGCCGGCTCCGAACGGAATCCACGTCCAGCGGTTGACGATGTCCTCTTGATTCGGGTCGATGTACCTCCCGGGATCGAAGGTGTCCGGCCGGGGAAAGTCCTCGGCGATTCGATTGGAGATCGCGGGTGTCGCGGCGACAAGATGGCCCTCTCGGATCTCGAAGCCGCCCACTTCGAAATCTCCACGTGCCACCCGCAACAGGATGATCAACGGCGGATGCAGTCGAAGGGTTTCCTTGACCACAGCCTCGAGAACCGGAATCTGGCGCAGGGCATGAAAACTGATGTCGGCGCCGTCGGAGTACAGATTGTCGAGTTCGTCGACGACGTCCGTCATGGTGTCGGGATGCCGCAGCATCTCGATCAGCGACCACGCTGCCGTGCCGGAAGTCGTGTGGTGGCCGGCGAACATCATCGAGATGAAGATGCCGGTGATCTCGTCGGCACTGAACCGGAGGTCGCCGTTCTCGTCCTTGACCGAGACCAACACGTCCAACATGTCGCGGTCATCCTTGCCCTGCGGAGGATTCGCGATGCGCCTGTTCATGATGTCCTGTACCAGAGCGACCAACGCCAACCGGGCCTCGTCGCGGCGGCGGAAACTCTCGATCGGCGCGTACGGATCCACGAAAGCCAATGCATCCGTTCCCTGTTCGAGCTCGTGATACAGCTTGGCGAAGCTATCATCCAGTTCGTCGCGGAACTTCTTGCCGATCAGGCACGCCGACGAGGTATAGATGGTCAGCTCGGCGAAGAAGTCGAGCAGATCGATCTCGCCTTCGTCTCCCCACTGCGCGACCATCGCCTCGACCTCGCGGCCGATCGTGGCGGCGTGCCCGCGCATCTGTTCGCCGCGCAGAGCCGAGTTGTGCAGCATCTCTTTACGCCGCTCCGGGCTGGCGTCGAAGACGACGCCTTCACCGAATATCGGCTTCATGAAGGGGTAAGCCGCTTGTTGGTCGAGATCCTCGTCGGTGGAGCGGAAGAAGAACTCGTTTGCCTCGGCTCCGGACAGCAAGATCACTGTGCGGTCGGCAAGTTGAAAGGCGCCGACGTCACCACATTCCTCACGCACCCGGCGCATGAGCGCTATCGGGTCGGTTCGCAGTTCCTCGAGATGCCCGTGCGGGAGATCCCCGCCGGACACCCGCGGCGGCTCTGGCAGTGTTCGCGACGTCTCTTGCACTCCGTGCGTCATGTCGTCTCCTGTGAGTTCGCAGTGGGAAGTTTGTCCAGTGGCGCCTCGGGCTGAACTTCGACGAGCACGATGTGTGCTCCTCGCGGCGCCGACACAACGGCGACGATGGCATTGGCGATGTCCGAGGCGCGCAGAAAGTAACCATGGCGGGCGAACCCCCACTTGCTCCACGATTCCCCAACCGGTCCGATGATCTCCGGCGTCGTGTCCATCCCCATGCCGGTCAGTGTCGGCCCGGGTCGCACGATCGACGCGCGAATGCCTGTTCCCTCGAGCTCCATTCGCATCTGACGCCCCATTGCCTCGAGCCCGGCCTTCGCTGCGTCGTACGCACCCATGAGTGGACGCTGGCGCTCGGCACAATCCGAGCCGATCAGTACGAAGTCACCGCGCTGTCGTTGCCTCATACCGGGGAGTACGCGATGCGCCAATCGCTGCGCACCGACGAGGTGAACTTGGATCTGCCGTAGAAACGCCTCAGGATTCATCTCGTCCGCAGCCCCGAATTCGAGGTCTCCGGCACCGGAGACGACGATTTCCGCGGGACCGTGGACTGCCTCTGCGGCCGAGACGAACCCGTCGACCGAATCACCCTCCGTGACGTCGAGGAAGTGGGCGAACGCTTCACCACCGTTGCTGCGGATCTTCTCGGCGATGGCTTCGCATTCGGCGACTCGACGCGCACCGAGTGCAACCGGATGCCCGAGTTCGGCCAGGGCATACGCGGTGGCTGTGCCGATTCCCGACGACGCACCACTGATCAGTGCCGGCCGGCGAACAGGATTGGGTTCGAAACGAGGCATCAGCGCACCTGCACTTTCACCGGCAGGGCCGCAAAGCCCCGGACATTTGTCGAATGAACACGCTCGATTCCGGACTCGACGACTTCGTAGTCGCTGACCCGACGCCCGAACTCCGCCAGGGCGATCTTGGCTTCGAGCTTGGCAAGGTGGGCACCGAGACAGAAGTGCACGCCACCACCGAAACTCGCGAGTTTGCCCGACGAACTCCGGCCGATCTGGAAGCTGTCGGCATCGTCGAAGACGTCGGCGTCTCGGTTGGCCGATCCGATCAGGAGCAGGACCTTCTCCCCCGCCGGAATCGTGCGCCCGTGGTATTCGAGGTCGACAACCGAAGTCCGAGCCACGATCTGACTCGACGTGTCGTAGCGAAGAGTCTCTTCCACCCATTCCGAGGCTCGTTCGGGATCGTCGAGGACCGGTGTGATCTGCTCCCGGTGGTGCGAACCCCAGTACAGAGCGTTTCCGAGAAGCTTGGTCGTGGTCTCGTTTCCGGCCACGACCATCAGAAACATGAATCCGAGGATCTCCTGGTCCGAAAGCTTGTCTCCGTCGATCTCGGCGTCGAGCAAGGCCGAGGTCAGATCGTCCGTCCGCGATCGGCGACGCTGCGCGATCATCTCCTTGTAGTAGCCCATCAAACTGATCGAAGCCTCCACCGCAGGTTGCGGCACGTCGAGAACACCCGCCTCTCGATGCACCACCAGATCCGCCTTGCGCCGCAGTTCGGCTCGGTCGGGTTCGGGGACACCCATGAGTTCGGAGATGACGTCCATCGGCAGCTTTCCCGCCACCTCCGTAATCCAGTCGAACTCCCCCGCGCCCAGCGCGGGTATCAGATGTTGCTTCGTCAGTTCGAGTATCCGGCCGTCGAGCTCCGCAACACGCCGCGGTGTGAATCCGCGAGAAACCAACTGGCGCAACCGCATATGGCGGGGATCATCCATAGCGAGAAACGACATCACATAATGCGCGTGTGGACCGTATGCAGCGGGGTCGAGTGATACTCCGTTTGCGCTCGACAGACGCTTGTTGTCCTTGAATCCGTCGACCACGTCCGCATATCGCGACAATGCCCAAAAGCCCACGTCCGGATTGTGATACAGGGGTGATTCTTCGCGCAGACGCTTGTACGTCGGATACGGATCGTCGTGAAAGTGGTAGTCGTACGGATTGAAGACCACCGGATCGATCAAAGCTTCTGTCATGATTTCTCCAGGATCAGTAGAGCTGAGGCCTCGAGGCGGCCAGCGATTTGCGCGTAGGTTCCGCAGCCGATTCCTGCGCGCAGAAGCGCCCCGGCATAAAGCATTTCGAGCGCTTCCAACACTTCGGGTTCGCCATTCGGATCCAACGCCGAGGCGAGTCGTTGATGGATCTCGAACCCGATCCGGCCGCGAAGATGTTCCACTTCAGGATCGGATCCGAGCAGTGCATTGGTCACGGCCGCCGATACCTCCGGTTCGTCCGCGAGAAGCAGCGCGATATTTCGAAGTACAGACAGCACGTGCGCGGTGCGATCCAACCCTGAGCCATCAGGCGCCGACGAGTTCCGAAGCCTTCGCCAGAAAACCTCGGCGACCAGATGCTCCTTGGACGCGAAATACGTGTAGGCGGTCGCAGTTCCTACGCCCGCTTCGGCCGCAACCGAACGGACAGTCAGTCCGGAAAACTCTTGTTTGCGTAGAACTTTCACTGTTGCTTCGGCAAGCCTGGCCACAGTTTCCGCCTGTTTGCCCGTGAGGCGCCTGCGAGTGGATTCGTAGACAATCGATCCCCCGCCACTTGAATCGCCCCGTTTGCTGGACATGTGTCTGGACGTTACTACAGCGTCCTGTCCAGGGCAACGAAATGGGGAAACTTAGAAATTCACCACGAACAGGCAGCAGCGACGCGAAAAGTTCTACTACAGACCGATCTTCATCCCGGCACCAGCGTCCACACGCAGTTGCTGACCAGTCACGAATCGCGACTCGTCCGAGGACAGGTACACGACTGCATGCGAGATGTCCGCGGGTTCGACCCACGGGGTCGGCATCGCCTGCATGAACGGGAACGTCACAGCCGCATCCTCGGCGGTCGGATTCTCGAGGTCGGGACGGAACGTCCGGTACATCGGCATGCTCTGCAACATGTCGGTGTTCACATTGGTCGGATGAATCGCGTTGACGCGAATGGAGCTTGGCCCGAGGGTCAGCGCCAACGAACTGGTGTAGGCCTGAATCAGCTTCTTGGCCAGGCCGTATCCGTCGCCACCCGGACCCTGGAGCGCCTGTTGCCCGTTGAATCCGGTCTGCGGCACCAGACCGGCAACAGAGCCGATCGCGATGATCGAACCCCCTTCGCCGAGGTATTCCATCGACGCGTGCACTGTATTGACGACACCGAGAAAGTTCACATCGAACGCGTCGACAAAACCGGCGGTCGACACGTGTTTGCCGAGCGGACAGATACCGGCGTTCGCCACGACGACATGCAATCCGCCCAACTGCCCTACCGCCTCGGCAAGTGCTGTTTCGAGTCCGGCGCGATCACGGACGTCGACACGCGCCGTCACCACCTGCTGCCCGGCCTCTTTCACCAGGCGAGCCGTTTCCTCCAGATCGGCTTGACTGGCGAGCGGGTATTCGTTGCTGGCGATGTCTGCGCACAGATCGAAGGCGATGATGTGCGCGCCCTCCTGCGCGAGACGGACGGCGTGACTGCGCCCCTGACCTCGAGCAGCGCCGGTCACCAACACCACTTTTCCGTCAACTCTGTTCATTTCGACCTCTCTCCTGTGGATGTGAAGACGTGGTTGTGAATGTGCGGTGAACCGTAGCGGCGCCTCACCGGACATGAGGCGCTTTTCGTCGAGGCCGATCCGCCGACACTCGAAACAGCTTGGCTCGAAATCTCTTATGCCCCAAAAACCATTGCCTCAACCCTAAGTGTGAACTAGAGTCCAGACACATGTCCAGAAAGAGAGGGCTCGCGCTATGACGCTTCGACCCGCAGACAGTTCTGCACTTCTCGTCGACGGAAAGCTGATTCCCGGATCCGGCGGAACCTTCGAAGTTTTCAATCCGGCAACAGAGGAACTGATCGGCCGCGCTGCCGAAGGCACCGCCGCGGACATGGATGCGGCCATCGCCGCTGCACGCCGTGCATTCGACGGCACCGAGTGGGCACGCGATCACGAATTTCGCGCTCGCTGCCTGCGCCAACTGTGCGACGCACTCCAGTCCCACATCGAAGAACTACGTGAGATCACTGTGGCCGAGGTGGGCGCGCCCGTCATGCTGACGACCGGCCCACAACTCGAGGGCCCGATCGAAGATCTTCGCTACTGGGCCGACCTGATCGAATCCTATGCGTGGGAACAAGATCTCGGCCACGCGTCACCCATGGGCATACCCACCCATCGCCGATTGCTCAAAGAAGCAGTCGGTGTCGTAGGTGCGATCACACCGTGGAACTTCCCGCATCAGATCAATTTCGCCAAACTCGGTCCCGCCCTCGCAGCCGGCAACACCATCGTTCTCAAGCCCGCGCCAGACACGCCCTGGTGCGCTGCGTTGGTCGCCAAGGTGATCGCCGAAGAAACCGAGATCCCCGCCGGAGTCGTCAACGTAGTGACGTCCACGGATCATTCACTCGGCGCACAATTGTGCAGCGACCCGCGGGTCGATCTGGTGTCGTTCACCGGTTCCACCGCCACCGGACGCGCGGTCATGGGCTCTGCCGCCCAGACACTCAAGAAAGTCTTCCTCGAGCTCGGGGGCAAGTCGGCATTCATCGTCCTCGACGATGCGGACATCAAGGGTGCATGCTCGGTTGCAGCGTTCTCCGTCTGTGTTCATGCCGGTCAGGGCTGCGCGCTCAGTACCAGGCTTCTGGTGCCGCGCAGTCGGTACGACGATGCTCTGGCTGCAGCGTCCACAGCGATGTCCGGCATTCGGGCAGGTGACCCCAGTGCCCGCGGAACGGTGTGCGGCCCAGTTATCTCGGCGCGCCAGCGCGAGAGGGTGGAGAGCTATCTCGCGCTCGCGGCCGAAGAGGGCGGTACGTTCGTCACGGGTGGTGGGCGTCCTGCCGGTCACAAAAGCGGTTTCTTCGTCGAGCCCACTCTCATTGCCGGGCTGGACAACTCGTCGCGGGTAGCGCAAGAGGAAATCTTCGGACCCGTCCTCGTGATCATTCCCTACGACAACGACGACGACGCCATCCGGATCGCCAACGATTCACCCTACGGACTGTCCGGGTCGGTGTGGGGCACCGATCCCGATCGCATCGCGCACGTCGTAGCGGGTGTCAGAACCGGAACGCTGAGCGTCAACGGCGGCGTCTGGTACTCGGCCGATGCACCGTTCGGTGGATACAAACAATCCGGCATCGGCCGCGAAATGGGTCTCGCAGGTTTCGAGGAATACTTAGAAACCAAGCTCGTCGCTTCACCTTCCTGACATTCACACCCCCACCATCACCGCAGATCATCACCACGAAAGTAGGTCGACATGGGACGTTTCGACGGTCGCACTGCGATAGTCACCGGCGCGGCGCAGGGCATCGGGGAGGCGTACGCTCGCGCGTTGGCCACGGAGGGCGCCAACGTGGTGATCGCCGACCTCAATCGCGAACTCGGCGAAGCTGTCGCAAAACAGATCACCGCGGACGGAGGGCGCGCGGTGTTCAAGGACGTCGACGTTGCCGACGGGGAATCGACTGCGGCACTTGCCGAGTTCACGATCGAGCAGTTCGGCAGCATCGAGCATTTGGTGAACAACGCTGCCATCTACGGCGGAATGAAGATCGATTCCCTGTTGACCGTCGACTGGGAGTACTACCGAAAGTTCATGAGCGTCAACATGGACGGTGCATTGCAGGTGTGCCGCGCCGTCGTACCTCACATGCGGGAGAAGGGTGGCTCGATCGTCAACCAGTCCTCCACGGCAGCCTGGCTGTACTCGAACTACTACGGACTAGCGAAAGCCGGGGTCAACAGCCTGACGCAACAGCTCGCGACCGAACTCGGCTGGTCGAACATCCGCATCAACGCCATAGCTCCCGGTCCCATCGACACTGAGGCGACTCGAACCGTCACCCCCGGCAACATCGTCAAGGACATGATCAAGCGAATACCGTTGCAGCGCATGGGAACGCCGGATGATCTTGTCGGAATGTGCCTGTTCCTCCTCTCGGACGACGCAGGCTGGGTCACCGGGCAGATCTTCAACGTCGACGGCGGGCAGGTGTACCGGTCGTGACGGAATCCGCTTCTGAGCCCCGCTCGTCGAAATCCAGCTCTTCGAAACCCCGTCTGGGGTACATCGGTCTGGGCAACATGGGTGCGCCCATGGCGACGCGCCTCCTGGACTGGCCGGGAGGGCTCGTGGTGTGTGATGCACGCCCCGAAGCGCTCGAACCGTTCACCACCGCGGGTGCAGGCGCAGCATCGACGCCCGCCGAGGTAGCTGCGCGCGCGAGCATCATCTCCGTCACGGTGCTCGACGACGCGCAGGTCCGCGACGTCGTCGACGGGCCGCACGGGATCCTGACGACTGCACAGCCGGGAACCGTCGTCGCGATTCACTCGACCATCTCGGACACCACGGCGGTGGAACTCGCTCGTATCTGCGAGGTTCGTGGTGTTCTGCTGATCGACGCGCCGATCAGCGGCGGTGCGGGCGGTGCCACCCAGGGCAGGTTGGCGGTGATGATCGGAGGATCGGAGGAGGCGTTCGAGGCCGTCCGTGAGCCATTCGGATACTGGGCCGAACTGGTGGTTCGTGCCGGTGATGTCGGCGCAGGAACTCGAATGAAGCTCGCACGTAACCTTCTTCATTTCGTCTCGTTCACCGCCACGACCGAAGCTGCGCGACTCGCCGAGGCTGCAGGACTGAATCTCCGCACGCTCGGAAAGGTCGTCAGGCATACCGATGCCATCACCGGTGGCGCCGGCGCGATCATGCTTCGCGACACCACCGCACCGGTCTCGGAGGATGATCCGTGGTTCTCGATACTGCAGCACGTTCGCAATCTCGGGGAGAAGGACTTGGCCTTGGCCATCGACCTCGGTGACCGGCTGGAACTCGAACTGCCGCTCGCGCACCTTGCACTCTCCGGACTCGGCGTCGGACTCGGCGTCGATCACGGGGATGGAAACGGGGACGGCGAACCTTCACCGGCATCTACGACACGGGAGCACGCATGACCGACACCACCCACATGACCGACACCAGCGGAACCGACGGAAACCGCATCTCCGAGACCCGCGCTCGCGGCGTCGCGAAGATGAACGAGGTGTACGGCTGGGAACTCCCCGCTGATGTTCCCGGCGATTTCTTCGCGGTGACCGCCGACCATCTCTTCGCCGACATCTGGACACGACCGGGGCTGTCGGTGCGTGATCGGCGGCTGCTGCTGATCGGCGCCATCACCGCCCAGGGGCAGAGCGACGTCGCAAAGATCCAGATCAACGCTGCTCTCCACAACGAAGAGTTGACCGAGCGGCAGTTCGAAGAGGCCGCGATCTTCCTGTGCCACTACGTCGGCTGGCCGCTTGCAACCGGCCTCAACAACGCGCTGATCGCCGTGAAAGCCGACCGACGCAAAGCCGCGCGCGCCGAGGAGAAGGCCGCAGCCGATTCCGCGAAAACGGACACCGACTGACTTTCGGTCGAGATACTGCCATCAGGGCATCAATCACACCCACCGATTCCCCACCAACCAACCAGAAGAACGAAGGATCCGAATCCATGGCCGAGGCCAGCCCAATCCGTCCGCAGTCCGCAGCAAGCATCGAGCAGTGGCACTTCGAGGCTGACGTTGTCGTCGCCGGCTACGGCATCGCCGGAGTAAGCGCGTCGATCGAAGCGGCCCGCGCGGGCGCCGAAGTGCTGGTGCTCGAACGCACGAGTGGATGGGGCGGCGCCGCGGCGTTGGCCGGCGGATTCATCTATCTGGGCGGAGGAACCCCGTTGCAGCAGGCGCTCGGGTTCGAGGACTCCCCCGCAAACATGAAGTCGTTCATGATGGCCGCGCTCGGTCCCGGCGCGGACGAGGAGAAGATCACCGACTACTGCGAAGGCAGCGTCGAACACTACAACTGGCTCGTCGACAACGGTGTGCCGTTCAAGGAAAGCTTCTACGGCCAACCGGGTTGGGAAACGCCGTTCGACGACGGGCTCATGTACTCCGGCGGCGAGAACTCGGCACCGTTCAACACGATCGCGACACCGGCCCCTCGCGGTCACGTTCCGCAGATGAGCGGCAAACGCACCGGAGAGAAGGGCGGCGGCTTCATGTTGATGAAGCCGTTGATCGAGACAGCGGAAAGCCTGGGCGTACGAGCTGAATACGACATGCGGGTACAACGCCTGGTCGTCGACGGCGATCGAGTCGTCGGCATCATCGCCAAGCAGTACGGCAAAGAAGTGGCGGTCCGAGCACGCACGGGCGTCGTACTGGCGACGGGAAGCTTCGCCTACAACAAATCGATGATCCAGTCGTACGCGCCGAGACTGATCGGTCGACCCGGCGCAGCGATCGAGGAGCATGACGGCAAGGCGATCCAGATGGCGCAGGCTCTGGGCGCCGACCTCGCGCACATGGACGCAACCGAGGTCGCATTCTTCGGCGACCCCCAGTTGATGATTCGCGGCATACTCGTCAACGGACGCGGCCAGCGCTACGTCAACGAGGACACGTACCCAGGTAGGATCGGGCAGGAAACATTGCTACGCAACGAGAATCAGGCCTACTTGATCATCGACGAGGCTTCCTACGAAGAGGGTTGCGCCGCGGACAGTTCCACACCGTTCTTCAGGTTCCAGCCTAAGTGGGTGGCCGAAACCGTCGAGGAACTCGAATCCGACATGAGTCTGCCAGCGGGGACGCTGCAGTCGACCGTGGAGGTCTACAACCGCCACGCAGCCCGTGGTGAAGACCCGGTACTCGGCAAGAAGAAGGAGTGGGTCAAGCCGATCGGCTCGCCCGTCGCGGCGCTCGACCTTCGCAACTTCACCGCCGGATTCACACTCGGCGGTCTGCGCACATCGATCAACTCGGAGGTCCTGCACGTCTCGGGCGAGCCGATACCCGGGCTTTTTGCCGCCGGCCGCTGCACTGCCGGAGTCTGCGCCGGCGGTTATGCCTCAGGCACGTCCCTCGGTGACGGCAGCTTCTACGGTCGACGCGCCGGAATCAGCGCTGCCAAGGGCTGAGCGCCTGTTCTCAAAGGCCAGCGACAGCATCCTCGCTGCGACGTTCGAGGAACAACGTGTCACGCCACCGCCCACCCAGTTGAGCGATACGCGACCGAGTCCCGACGATTCGGAACCCGACGGCCTGGTGCAGCGCGACACTCGCGCGGTTCTCCGGAAAGATCGACGACTGCACGGTCCAGATCTCGCTGGCGTCGGCGGCCTGCACCTGTTGGCGAAGCAGCAGCTTGCCGACACCCCGACCGCGAGCACCACTGCCGACGTAGATGGAGTTCTCGGCGACCCCGCGGTAGCAGTCACGTGAGGACACCGGGCTCAGGCTCGCCCAGCCTTCGACGCGTCCGTCGATCTCTGCGACCCATCGATGATCAGGCAACCATTGATCGTCGAGCTTCTCGGCGGATGGCACCGACGTGGTGAAGGTCGCGGTTCCGGTGTCGATTCCCTCGCGGTAGATCGACCGCACGGCGTCCCAGTCACCCGAATCCATGCGGCGCAGAACTACATCGGAGGGAAGCAGCCCCAAGGTGTCTCTGACCGGACCGCGCGCAGCCACGACGGCGGCCGCTGCCATCAGATCTGAGTACGCGGTTCCGGCGACACTGACAACCGAGATGCCTTCGTGCACCGTCACCTCGACGAAGCCGACCTCGCTCAACGCTTCGAGGTGAACACTCAGGGCGGACGGGTCGAGTGATGCAGCGCGTGCAATCTCGTCGACCTCTACCGGGCCGGCAGCTGCAAGTCGAAGCACTCGCAACCGCGTCGGATCACCCAGGCACGCAAACCTGCGCGCAAGTACATCGGTGTCGAGAGGCGCGAGTGTATCTGAACTCATCTGCCGACTATAACGCCGCTGACCTGCAGTTCGGGCGGCCAGGTTCGGAGACTGGGCACCGAAGTGAGAAACAACTCAGCCAACAACCCACTGGTACGCCGGCTAACGTGCACCGATCGACTCGGCAATCACCGGCCACGAGTTGTGAAGATCGTCCTGCCAATAACCCCAGGAGTGTGTGCCCGTTGCCCGGAAATCATAGGTGGCGGGGATGCCCAGGGAGTCGAGTCGCTCGGCCAGACGATGGGTGCACTGGTTCGTCCCGGCCTCGATGACTCCGCCCACGATCACCTGGTTGGCCAAAACGCCCGGATCACCGTTAACCATCGGTCCACCCAGATTCTCGTGTGGACCTGGCAGCCCCGTTCCGTTGCTGATGTAGAGATCGATGCCTCGCAATCTCTCGGCGTTGACCACCGGATCGTTGGCCACCCACCCCGGACCACCGAGGGGACCCCACATGTTGTCGACGTTGCCGCCGCGGAATCCGACCACAAATCTCACGTAGTCCTGACCTGGTTGAGTACTCGTCTCGGCGCAACCGCTGAAGGCACCGACCGCACGGTAAACCGTCGGCGCAGCCTCGGCCAGGCTCAGAACCGACGTACCGGCCATCGACAATCCGGCGACTGCGTTCGCACCCGTCGTACCGAGTGTGGCGTCGACGATCGGCGGCAACTCCTGGGTGAGGAACGTGGTCCACTTGTTCAGTCCCAGAACAGGATCAGGCTTCTCCCAGTCCGTGTAATAGCTGTATGCACCGCCGATGGGATTCACGACGTTGACGTTCTTGTCGCCGAAGAAGTCGACGACGTCTGTCCGTGTCTGCCACGTAGCCGTGTCCTCGCCGCCGCCGGCGCCGTTGAGCAGATAGAGAGTCGGTCTCGGCGCACTGGTGTCTGCCGGCCGAATCACCTCGAGTGGGATCACTTTGTCCATTGCAGCCGAGTAGACGTACATCGTTAGTTGACGTGCATTGATCTGCTCGACGTGATCGAGAGCTGATCCGTCTGAAGGCAATGTCCGCGCCTGATCTGCCGAGGCCAGCGCTGCTTCACCGAACAATCCTGTCCATGCGACGAGGGCGACGACCAGTATCGCCCGAGTGCGTCCGATCCTTCTCATTGCCGCTCCTCGTGCTCGATTGCGGTGCCCGGCAACAGTTCGGTGGCGCTCGCGTCGCGGGCTTGCGGCTTGGTGGCTTGGTGGCTTGGTGGCTTGAAGTTGTCATGCCCGTTCGGAGTAACCCGAAAACATCGTGAGGAGCCGAGCCATCTCCGGTCCGATGACCGTCATGGCCGCAGGCTCGATCATCTCGTTGTGTCCGCAGCCCACCGGTATCTCCAGGATCCGACCGGTCACGAGCGGACCCCATTCCTGGGTCGACCTTTCGCGCGGAATCGTGTCGTCTCCTCCAGTTGCCGGGAAAATCACCAGGTCTCCTTCGTAGACCTGTGGAACGAACTGGTGCGTGATTCGCTGCGAAGCCTCGTACGCACGGGCAATCCGCTCGAGGTCCCGACCGTCGACCCCGGTCTCGGTCCCGACCGACTGGGTCAACACGGCAGCCGCGTCGTCGAATGTCAGATCTTCGTCGGTCTCGACCTCTAGGCCGAGTCCTCTCAGCAGGTCCCGGACATCGAGGACGGCTGACGGCGCGGCATCGCCGTTGTCGGGGTAACTGTCCATCATCGTCAGTGTTGCGACTTCGCTGCCGGACGATTGCAATTCGACGGCCATGGCGTGCGCGATGACGCCACCGAGCGACCACCCGAGCAAGTCGTAGGGCCCTTCCGACGACACGGCCTCCATCTCTTCGACGTATCGATGCGCCAACTGTTCGATCGACTGATAGTCACCGTCGTCGCTGAGTGCGGGTAGTTGAAGGCCGTATACCGGCCGGTCCTCGGGCAGGTACCGCACCAGGCCGGCGTATCCCCAGGACAGGCCCATACCAGGGTGCACACAGAACAGTGGTCGCCCACTTCCTTCTGCGCGCAGCGGAACAACCACGGCGAGCAACTCTTCCATGCCGGCGCTCACAGTCGGCAGGTCGAGGCGACGAGCAATTCCGGCCGGTGTCGGGTCGAGGAACATCCATTGAAGTGGAATCCTGCGTTGGAATCGGGAGTGCAGTGCGCTGACGATTCGGGTGGCAACCAGCGACGACCCGCCCAGATCGAAGAAGCTGTCCGCGGTGCTCACCCGGTCGACGCCCAGAACCTCGGCGAATGCGTCGACCACTGCGTGTTCGGTCTCGGTGACCGGTTCGCGGAACTTTGCTGCGGCCGAACTGAATTCGGGTGCCGGTAGAGCCTTCCGGTCGAGCTTGCCCACCGGCGTCATAGGTATTCGCTCGAGAAGTACCACCGCCGACGGAACCATGTGCGCGGGTAGCCGGTCGGCCGCGTACACCCGTATCTCGTCGCTGTCCGCGGCTTCGCTGTCCGCGGCTTCGGCATCCGACGCGCGCACATACGACACCAGGACCGTTTCACCCGACGGTCCGACCTGGCCGATCGTGGCAGCGAAGTCCACGGACGGGTGACGCGTGAGAACTGCATCGATTTCGCCGAGTTCGATCCGGAAACCACGGATCTTGACCTGGAAGTCGCTGCGCCCGATGTACTCCAGCGTGTGATGTGACCCAGTACTTGCACTGTCGTCATCACGTGCACTGTCGCCGCTGGACTCACGCCAGCGCACGACATCTCCGGTGCGGTACATCCGGCGCCCCGGCGACCCGTACGAGCACGCGACAAATCGTTCCGACGTGAGCGACGCCCGATTATGGTACCCACGTGCCATACCTGGGCCGATGATGTACAGCTCCCCCGGCACACCCACCGGGACGGGCTGCAAACGCTCGTCCAGCACCAGGAAACCGAAGCCCACTGCCGGCGAGCCGATGTTCACTCCCGCACCGGGTTTCATCGAATCGCTGACACTCGCCTGCACGGTGGTTTCAGTCGGGCCGTAGCCGTTGTGCAGCCTCCGACCCGGCGCCCATTGCGCGACGACCTCCGGCGGACAGGCCTCGCCCACCAGATCGAGGACACGAAGCGCCTCGAATCCGTTGTCACCGAGCGCCGCCAGCGCAGTCGGCGTGATGGTGGCATGAGTGACCTGCTCGCGCCGGAAAACGTCTGCCAGTTCGGCGCCACCGTACACCGCCGGTGGAACGATCACGACCCGTGCGGACGCGCTGAACGCCATGGTCAGCTCGAAGATGGACGCGTCGAAACTCGGCGAGGCCAACTGCGAGACATGCGCATCGTGAGTGACCTCGAACCTCTCTCGAGTCTCTGCCGTGAAGTTGGCCAGACCGCGATGAGTGATGTTCACTCCCTTGGGCTTTCCGGTAGACCCCGAGGTGTAGATCAGATAGGCGGGATGGTCGAGGCGCAATTCACCGGTTCGGTCGTCGTCGGTGATCGGTTCCGGCGACAACGCCGCCACCCGCCGCTCGAAGTCAGGATCGTCGAGTTCGAGCCAAGGAACCACGTCGGGTAGATGGCTTCGGCTTCCGCGAACCGTCAATCCGAGTGAGGCTCGGCAATCGGCGAGCATGTATTCGACGCGCCCACGCGGGTAGTCGGGATCGACGGGCACAAAAGCAGCTCCGGCTTTGGCCACCGACCAGATTGCCACCACCGATTCGATCGATCGGGGCATTCCCAACGCCACGAAGGTCTCCGGACCCACACCCCGACCGCACAGTTCCCGGGCCACACGGTTCGACCACTCGTCCAGTTCGCGGTAGCTGATCTGCCGGTTCTCCAGTGACAGAGCCACCGAGTCCGGGTCAACCGCAGCAGCGGTTGTCAACAAGTCGGGCCACAGTTTCGGTGGTACTCCCGTCTGTCCACACGCCGGCACCAACTCGCGAGTTTCGAGATCACCGAACAGCGCAATGTCACCGATGGCCGCTTCGGGATGCACGGTCACGGATTCGAGAACACGTACGAACATGTCGGCAAAGCTACTGACCGTACCTGGATCGAAGAGATCAGTGGCGAAGTCGACCGCGCCGCTCATCCCTCGGGGCGCTCCACTTTCGTCGAATTCCTCGGCCAGGAGGAATTCCAGGTCCACCTTCACTACGTCGAGTTGGGGGTCGATGCCGCGGACTTCCAACTTTGGCAGTTGCAGATTCAGCCGTTCGTTGTTCTGGAATTCCAACGACACCGAGGCGATGGGAGCGTAGGCCGTCGACCGTTTCGGCCCGACCGCGTCGACAACCCGCTCGAACGGAACCTCGGAATGCGCGAACGCCGCGAGGTCGACCTCGCGACAATGCGCCGCGAAGTCCCGGAACGACTGCGCCGAGTCCACCTGTGTACGCAGGGCAAGTGTTCCGACGAACATCCCGATCAGGTCATCGAGGACGCGGTCCCCTCGACCGGCGATCGGTGTCCCGATCACGACGTCGTCGGTGCTGCCGAGACGTGCCAGCAGTACCGCGAGCGCCGCGTGCACTGTCATGAATGCAGTGGACCGATGCTGCCTCGAGCGCTCCCGGATACGGCGATGGAGGTCACTGCCGATCGAGAAGTGGATGCGCGCGCCGTGAAAAGTCTGCTGTGCGGGCCGGTCCCGATCGCGTGGAAGTTCCAGGAGGTCGGGTGCGCCCGAGAGTGTGCGTCGCCAGTAATCCAGCTGTTCGGAGATCACCGATGCCGGGGTTTCGCCAGAACCCAGAAGCTCTCGCTGCCAAAGGGTGAAGTCGGCGTACTGGATCGCCAGAGGCGCCCATTGCGGTTCTTCGCCGTGCACGCGGGCCTCGTACGCCGTCATCACATCCCGCACCAACGGGGACATCGAGAAACCGTCGGCGGAGATGTGGTGCACCACAACCGCAAGTACGTGTTCGCGCTCGCCCATGGTGAACAACGCCGCCCGCAATGGGATTCGCGCTGCGACGTCAAAACCTGCCGCGACCATTCTGGCAAGCTCGTCGCGAAGGTGATGTTCGTCGGCAACAAGTGATTCGGCCAACTGCGGCAGCGCCGTGCTGTCCGTGGGCACTATGTGCTGGATCGGCCCGTCGCCGCGAACCGGAAACATCGTTCGTAGCGATTCGTGGCGGGCGATGACGTCGGACACCGCTGCTCTCAACGCCGGCTTGTCGAGTTCACCGGTCAGTCGCACCACGAGCGGGATGTTGTACGCGGGCGAACTGGTGTCCAGTTGATTGACGAACCACATTCGCTGCTGAGCAAACGACAACGGGATGTTTTCGGGCCGAGGCCGCGGCTCCGACACCGGGCGCCCCGACTGTCCGGCAACCGACTGTTCGATCACCGCAGCCAGGGCGGCAACCGTCGGCGCCTCGAACAGATCCCGCACGCCGACAGTGGCTTCCAGCACTGTCCTCAGCCTGGCCGCGACCGATGTAGCACTGAGAGAATTTCCCCCGAGGTCGAAGAAATTACCGTCGGCACCAACGCGCTCGAGGCCGAGCACCTCTGCAAACACGTTCGACACCGCCTGCTCGACCGGACCGACAGGTGAACAAAAATCCTTTGCGGTCGTGTGGATCTCGGGGCTGGGTAACGACGAGCGGTCGAGTTTGCCGACGGCTGTCAGCGGAATGCTCTCCAGCACGACGATTGCGCCGGGCACCATGTGCGAAGGCAATCGCTCGGCCAGGGCGTATACCAGGACCCCGGTGTCCAATTGGCCCTCTGCTGGCACAACGTACGACACGAGCCGGGCGTCTCCCGTGGGACCACGGTGAGCAATCGTGACGGCAAACCCGACGTTCGGCTCCGCCATGAGCGCGCTGTCGATCTCACCCAGTTCGACACGGAAGCCCCGAATCTTGACTTGGAAGTCGCTGCGGCCCAAGTATTCGATTCGCGATTCGGCCGTCCACCGCACGATGTCTCCGGTGCGGTACATCCGCGTTCCCGGGTCACTCGGGTTGGCGACAAAGCGTTCTGCCGTCAATCCCGGCCTACGGTGGTATCCCCGCGCCACTCCCGGCCCGGCAAGGTACAGTTCGCCAGGCGCCCCGACGGGAACGGCTTGCAGCCGCGAATCGAGCACCAGTTCGCTCACACCCCTGATGGGTCCCCCGATCGTTATGCGTTCACCAGCCGCCATCGGCGGGCTGACGTTGGACATGATCGTCGCCTCGGTCGGTCCGTAAGCGTTGTACAGCCTGCGGCCGGGCGCCCAGCGAGCGACGAGGTCGGGCGGGCAGGCTTCACCACCGAACACGACCTCCGACAGTTGCTCGAGTCCAGCCGGATCCACCGAAGCCAGTGCCGCCGTGGTGATGAACGCGTGCGTGACTACGTGCTCGGCCAGAAGCTCCGCAAGCTCCTCGCCCCCGTACATCTCGGGTGGAGCGATCACCATGGCCGCGCCGGCTCCGAAAGCCTGCAGATACTCGAAGAGCGACCCGTCGAAACTCGGAGTGGAGAAGTGCAGTGTGCGCGATTGTGGTGTTGCACCGTAGCGTTCGACCTGGTCCCGCGCGAAATTGTCGATGCCGCGATGGGTGACCACCACTCCCTTGGGCACGCCGGTCGACCCCGAGGTGTAGACCACGTAGGCCGCGGAATCCAAGCCGATCGGACGGAGTCGATCTTTGTCGGTCAGAGGACGGCCCGAGAATCCTTCGCACTTCTTGGTGAAGTCCGGGTCGTCGAGAATCAGCCACTCTGCGACTTCGGGCAGTCGATCTCGACATGCGGTGGTGGTCAAACCGACGCCGACGTTGGAATCGCTCAGCATGTGGGTGATCCGCTCGTCGGGGTAGTTCGGATCGATCGGCACGAATGCAGCGCCTGTTTTGGCCACGGCGAGTATCGACAACACCGAGGTGAGAGAACGTGGAACACCGACTGCGACGTAGTCCTCGGTTCCCAGTCCTCGCGAGACGAGCACGCGAGCAATACGATTCGACAGGAAATCCAGCTCGCCATAGGTCATGCTGCCGCTCGACGACACAACAGCGAGTGCATCCGGATCCTGCTGAACTGCCGCGTCGAAAATCTCTGAGAAAATGCGGGTCGACTCACCGACCGCACCACGGACGGGCACCAGTTGGTCGCGTTCGATCTCCGTCAGCACCGACACCGCCGCCAACGATTGATCCGGATGGACACACGCTTCGAGCACGCGCCGCAGTCGGCTGGCGATGGACCCGATATCGACTGAGTCGAAAACCTCGGGTAGATACTCGAACTTCAGCCGAAGCCTGGCATCGACCGACGCCACCAAACTGAGCGGATAGTGGGCAGCATCCTTCGCCTCGACGCCTGCGATTCGGATCCCCGCGTTGTCCGTGTCGGTCGACAGTCCTTGACGGTCAACGGGGTACGACTCGAAGACTGTCAACGTGTCGAAGCCGATCTCCGGCCCGGAGGCGTCTTGAATCTCGGAAAGTCCAAGATAGTGGTGATCCGACAACTCTGCCTGCTCAGACTGAATCCGCTGCAGGAGAGCGCCGACACTCTCACCCGGGCGCACCGTGATTCGGACCGGAATTGTGTTGATGAACAGCCCGATCATGGTTTCGATCCCGGTCAGCTCGGGTGGTCGACCCGACACAGTCGCTCCGAACACCACATCATCTCGCCCGGTCAGAGCCGAGAGGACGATCCCCCACGACACCTGGACAATCGAATTGAACGTCAGCCCGCGGCTCCGCGCTACGCCGCGGAGTGTCGTCGTGAAATCCTCGTCCAGATCGAACACCCACTCGGCCGCCATGGTGGAGAGTCGACGCGACCGATCGTGCGGGGCAAGCAGCGTCGGTCCGTCAATTCCGCGCAGCGCCCCCGCCCACACCCCGCGGGAGGCTTTCCAGTCGCGACGGTTCATCCAGGTCAGGTAGTCGAGGTAGGGGCGTGCACGCGGCAACCCCGACGCCTCGGCGTCTGCAACGTACAGAGTCGCCAACTCCCTGATCAGAAGTGGCATCGACCAGCCGTCCAGAAGGATGTGGTGGTTAGTCAGCACAAGCTTGAACGTTTCCGGGGCAATCGCGATGAGCGTGAACCTGATCAGCGGCGCACGCGAGATGTCGAACGGGAGCGCTCGGTCCTGTGCCAGTACTTGCTCGAGATCCCGAGTTGACTTGGCAGCGAGGTCGACCGCCTGCCATGACGCAGCCACGTTGCTTCGGACCACCTGGACGGCGCGGCCGTCCGCGTCGTGAAGGAAGGCGCTGCGCAAGTTGTCATGCCTGTCGAGCAGCCGGTCGGCCGCGCGGCGAAGGCGTTCCGCATCGAGGTCGCCGACGAGGTCGAGGGTCACCTGCACGAGGTAGGCGTCGACGGACTCTTCGGCCAGTTCGGCATGGAACAGCAGGCCTGCTTGCAGTGGTGAGAGTGGCCAGACGTCGCGAAGGTCGTCGCACCGACTCTCGAGGTCGTCGATCGCATCCTGTCGAATCTCGACCAGATCGAAATCCGAGGGTGTGAATCCGCCACCGTCCGCTGCGTACTCGCCGAGCCCGACGAGTGCGTCGACCCACAACTGCGCAAGGTGGCGAACGTCGTCCTCGCGCAGAATGTCCGGCGAATAGGTCCAGCCGGCAACGAGCTCCGCGCGGTCTGCAGTGTCGCTGCCCTCGACGACCATGATGTTGACCTCGAGGACAGCCGCCAGCGGTAGCTCGGTGACCGCAACTGCCCGCAGACCCTCGTCACGGATCGGTACCCATTCCGCTGAAGCATCGGCCTCGGATCCACCGACGCGCCCGAGGTAGTTGAAACTGATCTGAGGCGCAGCAAACTGCGACAGATACTGTGCTGTATCAGCATTCAGGTATCGAAGTAGGCCGTATCCGATGCCGCGTTCCGGCACCGCCCGAAGTTGTTCCTTGACAGCCTTGACAGCGAAGCCTGCAGCCGGACCGCCGGCGCAGGCATCACTCGGATCCACACCGCTCAAATCGAGGCGCACCGGGAAGATCGACGTGAACCATCCGACGGTACGAGCAAGGTCAGCCCCCGGGACCACCGGTTCCTCGCGTCCGTGGCCCTCGAGGCTGATCAACGCCTCCGGAGCGTCCATCCCCCGATCGCTCCGCCAGCGAACCAAAGCCAAAGCCAGCGCCGTCAACAATCCGTCCTCGACGCTCCCGTGAATCGCCTGCGGCACATCGGTCAACGCGGTTTCGGTCAAGGCCGGGGGTACCCAGATTTCGACGTCTGCTGCACTCACGCCGGTATCCGTCGTCGCCAAGGAGCGCGCACCAAGCATCGGGTCCGGACCTCGCAGTGTGTCCAGCCAGTAGTCGAGTTCAGCCACCCGATCCGGCTCGTGCGCGGCGTCGACGAGGCCACGCGCCCATCGACGCATCGACGTCCCGACCGGCGCCAGTGAAGGGTCGATGCCTGACTGCACCTGCGCACACGCGAGCGCAAGATCGGGGATCAGAATTCGCCAGGAGACCCCGTCCGTCACGAGGTGGTGCGCCACGAGAAGCAACCGCTTTCGCCCGCGTCCGTCAGGTTCGAACAACACTGCTTGCACCATCACGCCGGTCCCCGGATCGAGCCGATCCAGAGCGGCGCCAAGTGCCGTCGAGACCGTCTCGGCCACAGCGCCGTCGAGGTGCACGCGATGCACGATTGTCTGAGACCTGACCGCACCCGCAGGCTCGACGTTCATCCGCCCAACGGATTCGGGATCGGGTGCGACCCGAAGACCTGCTCGGAGGATGTCGTGATGGTCCACCACAGCCTGCACGGCCCGTGTCAACGTGTCCTCGTCGACCGTGGCAGGAACCGAGAGCAGAACAGATTGGGAGTACCGGCGAAAATCTCCACCACGATCAAGCATCCATTTGACGATCGGCGTCAATTCGATCTCACCGACGCCGCCGCCAGGTAGCTCCTCGAGGATGACGCGGTCGCCAGCCGTTCCGGCCGTCTCGGACAGCGCTGCAACGGTTTTGCGCTCGAACACCTCGCGCGGTGTGATCAGAACTCCGGCAGACTTGGCGCGGGCCACCAACTGGATGGACATGATCGAATCGCCACCGAGGGTGAAGAACGAGTCGTCCACCCCTACCTCGTCGAGTCCCAGAACCTCGGCAAAAAGGCTCGAAAGGGTCCTTTCCGTTTCCGAAACGGGAGAACGACTCTCGGTTATCTGTTGCCCGAAGTCAGGTTCAGGCAACGCTTTCCGGTCGAGTTTCCCGTTCACCGTCAGTGGCAGGGTCTCGAGAACCGTCACGACAGCGGGGACCATGTGTGCTGCCAACTTCGCCGAGAGGTCCTCGAGCAACGCCTTCGGAGAGATGGTCGCACCGGTCTCCGGCACCACGTAGCCCACCAATCGGTCTCCGCGTACCGCCACCGCCGACTGCGCCACTCCCACTCCGGCGAGCAGAGCAGACTCCACTTCGCCGAGTTCGATTCGATAGCCCTTCACCTGCACCTGAAGGTCATTACGACCGAGGTACTCCAGTTGTCCGTTGTCATTCACGCGCCCCACGTCACCGGACCGGTACATGCGCGCACCGCTGACTGTGAAGTCGGGAACGAAACGTGTAGCGGTGAGGCCGAACCGGCCGAGGTATCCGCGTGAGACCTGGTCGCCGGAGACGTACAGTTCACCCACGACGCCGGGCGGCACGGGGTGCAGCCGCCGATCCAGCACGTACACACGCAACCCGGGCAGTGCCCGCCCGATCACCGAAGCAGATCCTTCACGTGCCGGTCCACGATCCAGCGGTAGGTAGCTGACGTGCACGGTTGTCTCCGTGATGCCGTACATGTTGACCAGATCAGGTGGCGAGGTCCCGCGTCGGGCGTACCAGCGCGTCAGCTGTCCGAAGTCGAGCGCCTCACCGCCGAAGATCACGTAACGCAAGAATGACAGGTCCGCACCCCCGGCACGCCGGTCGGCTTCCGCCAATTGATAGAAAGCAGTCGGAGTTTGATTGAGCACCGTGACACGTTCGTGTCGCAGCAATTCGAGGAATGCCTCGGGTGACCGGGCCGTGAAATAGTCGATCAGCACCAGTCGGCCACCATGTGCGAGTGCACCCCACATTTCCCACACCGAGAAGTCGAATGCCGCCGAATGAAACATCGTCCACACATCGCCGCGGTCAAATCCGAAGAGTGCTCTGGTGTTTGCCAGCAACGTCACGACACTGCGATGAGGTACCTCCACCCCCTTCGGTCTCCCGGTGGATCCCGAGGTGTAAATCACGTAGGCCACCGAATCAGGGTGCAGCGGTAGCGACCGGTCTTCATCGGTTACCGGCAGCGGTGAAAACCTCTGCAGCGCATCACGAGTGTCGGTACTGTCCACGACGATCGCGGGCACCCCGTTGCCGCCGACGTCATCACTGCCAGCTGTGGTCGTCAGAACGCACACCGGCGCAGCGTCACGCAGCACGAAGCTCACCCGTTCGGGCGGAGACGTCAGGTCCACCGGTAGGTATCCACCGCCCGATTTCACCACCGCCAGCAGAGCCACAAGAAGTTCGAACGACGGGGTCATCGCAACTGCCACGAGTGTCTCTGGCACGACCCCCTGCGCCAACAGCAGTCGCGCGAGGCGGTTAGCTCGTTCGTCCAGTTCGCGGTAGGTCACCGACTGGCCGTCACAACGCACCGCCACGGCATCACCCGAAGTGCGCACCGCTCGATCGAAGAGGTCCGACAGCGAATCATCATTCGTGTCGATAACCGAGGGAGGCGGCGCAACCAGCACCTCGCTACGTTCGCCGGTCAGAAGAATGTCGATGTCACCGACGATCGCGGACGGATCGTCGATCACGGCGTCGATCACCCTCCCGAAGCGCTGTGCAATTCGCTCCACGGATCCTTCATCGAAAACATCCGTGGCATAGCGGAAGCCGGCGCTGATCCCATCCGGAACGCCGCGCTCGTCGACTTGCTCCATCACACTCAGTTGCAGATCGAATTTTGCCACCTCGAGATCGATGTCGAGCGAACGGATCGTCAACTCCGGTAGTTCGAGGCGCAGGCTCGCGGCGGTCTGGAATTCGAGTAGTACCTGAAATAGGGGTGAATGTGCAGTGGAGCGATCGGGCGCAAGGTAATCCACCAGCTTTTCGAAGGGAATGTCCGCATGGTCCAGTGCGCCGAGATCTGTCGACCGCACTGCTGCAAGGGTGTCGGTAAAGGTTGCTCCGGATTCGACCGGTGTACGAAGAACCAGAGTATTGACAAACATCCCTACCACGTCGTCCAACACTGATTCGCCGCGTCCCGCGACCGGCGTCCCGATCACAACGTCACCTGACCCCGAGAGCCGTGCCAGCAGCACCGCGAGCGCCGCATGCAGAACCATGAAGAGAGTCGAATCATGCTGGTGTGCAAGGTCGGTCAAAGCTCGATGAACTTCAGGTGAGATGCTCACCGAGACCACGGCGCCTTCGGAAGAGCGCTTCGGCGTTCGAGGTCGATCAAGAGCGAGGGGTGAGACGTCAGGGATTCCCGACAGCGCCTCGGTCCAGTAGATGAATTGTTCCGCGATCGAAGTACCTGGACCATCTTCTGCGTCGATGGTCTCCCTCTGCCACACGCTGTAATCAGCGTAGTGGAGGGGCAATGGCGCCCACATCGGTCTCTGATCCTGCGCACGGGATGTATAGGCGCGCATCAGGTCACGTGCCAGTGGCGTCATCGAGAAGCCGTCGGCCGCGATGTGGTGGACAACGATCGCAAGAACATGCTGCTCCGGTCCGGTTCGGAGCAACCTCACGTGCAGCGGGAACTCCTCGGTCACATCGAATCCCACGTCGAAGAACCCATGCAACGCCGTAAATATCTGCTCGCCGGGAATCGGTACGGGGTGGATTCGAGGAGCAGCGAGCGTTGGTTCGACAATCACCTGGTGTGGCCCGTCCGCGGAAGTCGGGAAGATCGTCCGAAGGGATTCATGCCGTTCCACTACGTCGCCGAGCGCAGCTTCGAGCGCTTCGAGATCCAGGAATCCGTCGAGTTGCAGGGCAACGGGAATGTTGTAGAGCGGAGATGAAGTGTCGAACTGGTTGAGGAACCACATACGCGACTGCGACAGGGACAGTGGAATGTGTTCTGGCCGTTTTCTATCCGTGAATTCAACCAGCCCCGAACCTCCAGGCCCCGATTCACCAAGTACTGGTTCGACCGGATCGATCGAGGCCGCCAGATCAGCTACCACCGGAGTGTCGAACAGCGCTTTGACCCCCAGTTTTATGTTCGACGCGGTGTTGATGCGCGATATGACGCGGGTAGCGCTGAGGGAGTCCCCGCCGAGCTCGAAGAAATTGTCATCGGCCCCCACCCGGTCGAGATCGAGCACGTCCGAGATCGCTCGAGCGACCACACCTTCGGTTCGCGTGATCGGCGCGCGATATTCTGCTGCGTTGAAAGTAATGTCCGGTAGGGCTTTACGGTCCAACTTCCCATGCACCGTCACCGGCAACCCATCCAACACCACCACCACCGACGGCACCATGAACCCCGGAAGAGACCTCCGCACCCCCTCCAACACCACCACCTCGTCAACCACCACCCCCACCTCACCCACCACAAACCCCACCAAAAAATCCCCACCCACACCCGACCGCAACACCACCACCGCACCAGCCACCCCCGCCTGAGCAACCAACACCGCCTCCACCTCACCCAACTCCACCCGCTGCCCCCGCACCTTCACCTGAAAATCCGTGCGCCCCACAAACTCCAACTCACCACCACACCCCCACCGCACCACATCACCCGTCCGATACACCCGAGCACCCACCACCCCAGACACCGGATCCGCCACAAACCGACCCGCCGTCAAATCCACACGACCCTCATACCCCCGCGCCACCTGCACCCCACCCACATACAACTCCCCCACAACCCCCACCGGAACCGGCCGCAACCGCGAATCCAACACCAACACCCGCGTATTCCACACCGCCCGACCAATCGGAACACCCACCCCCACAACACCCTCCACCACATGAAACGTCACATCCACCGACGCCTCCGTCGGCCCGTACAAATTCACCAACTCCGCACCACACACCCCCGCAAACCGCCCCGCCAACACCGACGACAACCCCTCACCAGAGACAAACACCCGACGCACACTCGAACACCCCACCACCACCGAAGGCTCCCCCACGAACACCTCCAACATCGACGGCACAAAATGCACCACCGACACCCCCCACCGCTCGATCACACCCACCAAATACACCGGATCACGATGCCCACCCGGATCCGCCACCACCAACCGCGCACCCACCATCAACGGCCAAAACAACTCCCACACCGACACATCGAACGACACCGGCGTCTTCTGCAACACCACATCCCCCACACCCAACGGAAACTCCCCCTGCATCCACAACAACCGATTCACCACCCCCGCATGCGAAACCACCACCCCCTTCGGACGACCCGTCGACCCCGACGTGAACATCACATACACCGCATGCTCAGGCAACAACACCCCCAACCGCTCCCCCACCCCCACCGGATCACCCGAAAACCCCGAAACATCAACACAACCCACATCGACAAACCCCACCCCCACCGGCAAACACCCACCATCACCAACCCGCGACAACACCACAACCGGATCCACCACCCCCACCACAAACCCCACCCGCTCCACCGGCGCACCCACATCCACCGGAACAAACACCCCACCAGCCCGCACCACCGCAAACACCGCCACCAACAACTCCACCGACCGCGACAACGCCACACACACCCGCGACTCCGGACCCACACCCAACGAAATCAACAACCGCGCAAAACGATTCACCCGAACATCGAACTCACCCCACGACAACACCACCCCACCACACACCAACCCCCCACCCCCCACACCAGCAAACCGCCCATCCAACACATCCACCAACGTCAAACCCCCCACCGCAACCCCCACACCATCCCAACCACCCACCACCAACCCACGCTCACCCGCAACAAACACGTCGACCTCACCGACCGTTGTGTCCGCGTCCTCTGCGATGGTGGTGAGAATCCGCGCCAAACGCTGTGCGATGGTGTCGACCGCTGCGCGATCGAAGGCTGCAGGCTGGTATCGCAGGCTCAGGTGCAAAGCCTGCTCGGCGATCGAGAGCACGGTGAGCGGGTAATGCGTCGCATCGCGGGCGTCCACATTGGTGACTCGCATCCCGGCGATGTCGGCGTTCTCATCCATCCCCGAGGTGTCAACGGGATAAGACTCGAAGACCGAGAGCGTGTCGAACAGGTTGCCCATCCCTACCCGTGCCTGAATCGAGCCGAGCCCGACATAGTGATGATCGAGGAGTGATACCTGCTCGTCCTGTAGTCGAGCGAGCAACTGGGCCCACGTCTCGTCCGGATCCAGTTGCACACGTACGGGCAACGTGTTGATCAGCAGTCCCATCATGTTTTCCACACCACGTAGTTCAGGTGAGCGCCCCGAGACCGTGGCGCCGAAGACTACGTCTTCGCGGGAAAGCAATCGGGACAACAGAACACCCCACGCGGCTTGGACCACCGTGTTCATCGTGATCCCGCTGCGCTGGACCAGTGCACCGAGTCCGTCGAGTACCGGTTGAGGCAGATCGACGATTACTTCCTCGGGCACACCCTGCTCCACGTTCAGTGCCGGATCTGCCAACAGGGTCGGCTCCTCGACGCCCTGCATGGCGTCTGCCCATACCGCGAGCGAGGTGTCGGGATCGCGGTCCGCCAACCATTCCAGATAGGTGCGGTACGAGGGGGACTCGGGAAGATCGGGCGGGACTCTGTCGACCGGGAGACTGTCGGCGGCGTATCGCATCAGCAGTTCTCGTACCAACAGTGGCATCGACCAACCGTCGAGAACAATGTGATGATTTGTCACCGCCAGCACGCACTGCGTCGGGGTGGTTCGCAGCAACGCCAGCCGTAACAGTGGCGGCGAGGCTAGATCGAAGGGAGCTCTGCGATCCTCATCGAGACGCCGCCGTAGCTCTGATTCGGAAACCGATCCTTGTTCCGTGAGATCTACTTCGCTCCATGGAATCTCCGCATCGTCGACAATCAACTGCGCTGGCACACCGTTACTGTCGTAGACGAACGCCGCACGCAGATTCGGGTGGTCGACCAACAATCCGGCAGCAGCGCCGCGCACACGCTCGGAATCAACCACTCCTTCGAGTTCGACGCACAGTTGAGCTGTGTAGACATCCGTGGATGTTGCCGCTAGTGAAGCATGGAACATCAACCCAGCCTGAAGGGGCGACACCGACCAGACATCGTTCAATGCCGGGTAATCCCCCTCCCAGCGTTCGATCTGTTGCTGGTCGACCGAGACCAGCGGGATGTCGGACGGTGTCAGACCACCCGCACCGGGTAACGATGCGTGAGCGGCCAGACCATCGAGCGCACGCCGCCAGAGATCCGCGAACTCCGCGACCTCCGACTCGTCGAGCACCCCGTGTGGAAATGCAAACGACGCTGTCAGGCATGGCCCGTCGGGGCCCTCCTCGACGGCCGCGTTGATGTCGATCACGGACGCCACAGGCATGGACCTATCCTGGGTTCCGCCGAGCTTTCGATTACCCTCCACCGGCAGCCAGTCCTGTGTTCCGTCAGAGGAGCTGATCCGGCCCAGATAGTTGAAACTGATCTGAGGAGAACGGAATCGGCCGGGTGTGCCGCTCTCGCCAGACAGGTACTGCAACATCCCGAATCCGATTCCATGATCGGGGATCGCACGCAAGTACTCTTTGACAGCTTTGAGGGCCCGACCGGCGGCGGCACCACCTGCCAGTGCGTCGTCGACGTCGATTCCGCCGAGATCCACGCGCACCGGGTAGAGCGTGGTGAACCAACCAACGGTGCGAGCGAGGTCTGCGCCCGGAACCGCTCCTTCCTCGCGGCCGTGTCCTTCGAGAGTGATCAGGGCGGTGGCGGTATCCATACCTCGGCGTCGTCGCCACCCGATAGAAGCCAACGCGACAGCGGTGAGGAGTCCGTCGTTCACCCCGGCGTGGAATGCCGCAGGAACCGTGGTGAGTAGGTTCCTGGTCACCGGGGGCGAGATGTCCACTGTGACGGTGTCGACCGTGTCGTCGACGTCGATCGTGGGATCTATTGGGCGCGAACCGATCAGCGGGTCATCACCGTTCAGAATCGTTTTCCACATGTCCCGTTCGACGCTCCGGTCGCCCACGTGCTCGACAAGCCCGTGCGCCCATCGCCGGAACGAAGTTCCGATCTGTGGCAATTCGGGCGTGACACCGGCCTGGAGTTGTGCTGTCACCGACGCCAGGTCGGTGACCAGAATGCGCCACGAGACGCCGTCGACAACCAGGTGATGAATCAGCACAAGTAGTCGGCCCCGCTTGTTCGAAAAATCGGGATTGTCAACAGCGTCGAACCAGACAACGCGAACCACGTCGGCGGAAGCAGGATCCAAGCTGTCGGCCGCAGCCTCGAGTTCCCTCGACGCCAAGGCGGTGAAGTCGTCGTCGTCCACCGCGTCGACTCTCACACGACGGATCAGTCCTTCGGCCGAGATCGAGCCGGGCGGTAAGACTTCCATGACCCGCTCACGCTCGACCAGGCGCGCTCGGAGCATGTCGTGCCGGTCCAGCAGCAGCTGGACGCTACGGACAAGGACGTCCTGGGTGAGATCACCGGGAGCGGTCAGCAAGAGTGCCTGGGAGAACCGGCTCAATTCGCTGCCAAATAAGCCGCCGCTGCGGTCGAGCATCCACTCTGCCACCGGCGTCAAAGGAACAGTACCGATGCCCGATCCTGGCAGCTCCGCGAGAACTTCCGTTCCGTCGTGCTCGAATTTCGCCGACTCGGCAAGCGCGGCAACAGATTTATGGACGAACACATCTCGAGGCGAGAAGATCACACCTGCATCGCGAGCCCGGGCCACCAATTGGATGGACATGATGCTGTCGCCGCCGACCTCGAAGAACGAATCATGCACTCCTACGGTGTCGAGGCCGAGAACCTGCGCGAACAGGCCGGCAAGAAGATTCTCGGTTTCCGTTCGTGGTGGCCGGTCGGGTGAGGAGGCGGACGAGAAATCGGGTGCGGGAAGCGCTGCGCGGTCCAGTTTTCCGTGAACCGTCAGAGGAAGGGCGTCGAGCATCACCACCGCCGCAGGCATCATGTACGACGGCAGACGCCTGCCTGCATGCGCGAGGACGTCACGCGTATGGATACTCGCTCCCCGATCAGGAACAACGTAGCCGATCAACCGATCGCTACCGTCTCCGTTCCAGACGCCCGTCACCGCCTGGGCCACGCACGGGTGCGACTGCAGCGCCACCTCGACTTCCCCGAGTTCGATGCGGAACCCACGGACCTTCACTTGGGCATCGGTGCGCCCGAGATACTCGAGCTGTCGATCGGGCGTCCACCGCACGCGATCGCCCGTGCGATAGATCCGCGTTCCCGGCGCACCGAAGGGATCTGCGACAAACTGCGCGGCGGTCAACGGGGATCGCCGGTGATAGCCGCGAGCGAGAGCCGGCCCGGCAAGATATAGCTCACCCGCGACACCTACCGGTACTGCGCGCAGACGCGAGTCCAGCACTACCTCGCTGAATCCGCGAGTCGGTCCGCCGATGGTGACCGCGTCGTTCGGAGCCAGTGCCGCGCTGATACTCGACACGACAGTTGCCTCGGTAGGGCCGTAGGCGTTGAACATCTTTCTGCCCAGCGCCCAGCGGGCCACCAATTCCGGCGGGCACGCCTCCCCACCTGTCACGACACAACCGACAGTGGTGAGACCGTCTGGGTCGACGGACGCCAACGCTGCCGGAGTCACAAAACAATGCGTGACGCGTTCGCGCTCCAGCAGCGCCGCCAACTCCGGCCCGCCGTAGACGGTCGGTGGCACGATCACCATCGTGGCTCCAGCACCAACGGCCAACATGAGTTCGAGAACCGACGCGTCGAAACTCGGCGAAGCGAAGTGCAGAGTTCTGGATCGGGTCGTGGCGGCGAATGTCTCGCGCTCCTGGAGAGCAAAATCGCTCAACCCGCGATGTGTGACCGTCACGCCCTTGGGCGTTCCTGTTGACCCCGAGGTGTAGATCAGATAGACCGGATTGTCGATTCGAATCCGTGCCTTCCGATCAGCGTCGGTGACTTTCGACGGCGAGTACGCCCACAGCCGTTCCTCGAAACCGGCATCGTCGAGGACCAGGCACGGCACGAGGCCGGACAATGCTGCGTGGTGAGCTCGAGACGTTATCCCCAACGCTGCACCGGAGTCGCCCAGCATGTACTCGATACGTGCAGCAGGATGTCCTGGGTCCACGGGGAGGAATGCCGCACCTGTTTTGGCAACGGACCACACCGCCAGAACGGACTCGACGGAGCGTGGGAGACACAACGCCACCACCGATTCGGGACCCACTCCGGATTCGATCAGCATGCGGGCCAATCGGTTCGACTGTGCGTCGAGTCCGAGATAGGTCACTTCACGTTCCTCGAACACCAGCGCGACGGCGCCGGGATCCTGGGCGGTCGCCATATCTTTTGCTGCAGTAAGCAAATCCGGAAGAGTCTGAACAGCGGCGGAGATCACACCTCGCACGGGTACCAGTTCGACTGACTCACGGGTTGAGAGAATCTCGATATCTCCGATCCGCGATTGCGGATCCGTGATAGCGCGCTCGAGAATCCGTTGCAGGCGGTCGACGAAGCACCTTACCGTTTCCTCGTCGAAAATATCCGTCGCATAACCGAATTCGGCGCGAATACCGTCCGGTTCGCCGGTGGCGACGACCTTCTGCGTCACCGTCAACTGCAGATCGAAGTTGATCGTGTCGATCTCGACACCCACGTCCGTCACCTGCAGGCCGGGGAGTTCCAGTGTAGGTCGCTCGATGTCTTGGAACTCCAACATGACTTGAAACAGGGGCGAGTATGCCGTCGAACGTGAAGGATTCACTATCTCGACGACTCGTTCGAACGGCACGTCCGCATGGATGAAGGCGCTCAGATCTACGTTTCGGACCTGGTCGAGGAAGTCCCCGAAAGTCGCGCCACGGTCCACGGCAGTGCGCAAGACCAACGTGTTGACGAACATGCCCACCAGGTCGTCGAGTTCGCGCTCCCCACGCCCGGCGATGGGAGTTCCGACTGCTACGTCGTCCTCATCACTGAGCCTCGCCAGCAGGACCGCCAAGGCTGCGTGCACAACCATGAAGACCGTGGCGTTGTGTGTGCGCGACAGGGCAACCACACCGGCATGAACATCCGGATTGAACTCGAACCGAATCCGTCCGCGTCGAAGCGAACGCACATCACCGCGCGGTCGATCGGTCGGAATGTCGAGAACCTCCGGTGTGCCCGCAAGATTCTCGGCCCAATACGCGAGCTGTTTCGAGATCAAAGACCGAGAGTCGGATTCCGAACCCAACCAACCACGTTGCCACAACGCGTAGTCGGCGTACTGGATCTCGAGCGGCGCCCACCGAGGTGCCTCACCGTTAACGCGGGAGGAGTATGCGCTCATGAGATCTCGGGCCAGCGGTACCGTCGAGAATCCGTCGGCGGCGATGTGGTGAATCACGATCACCAGGACATGCGAGTGGACTTGGTCATCTCGCCGCAACAAGGTGACGCGCATCGGGACCTGATGCATGACGTCGAAACCAACCGAAGCGATCTGCCGGCAACGCTCGCGCAGCTCTTGCTCTCCCTGCACAACTATCGGTGCAAGATCCGCTACCACCTGTGAGGTGGACATGATCACCTGACGCGGGCCGTCGTCAGTGAGAGGAAAAACAGTGCGCAAAGACTCGTGCCGCTCGACGACGTCGACAAATGCAGCGTGAAGCGCGCCCACATTCACTGCACCGTCGAGCCTCAATGCGCACGCGACGTTGTATGCGGCGGAATCGGGGGCGAACTGATTCGCAAACCACATTCGCTCCTGCGCCGGCGAAAGTGGGAGATCGGTCGTCGTACCCCGCGGCTTCAACGCTGGCTTGGCCCCTGCTCCTCCACCGATATCCCCTTCGCCATCGCTTCCGCGAAACTGCGCCAACTCGGCCAGCGCTGCAACGGTAGAAGCATCGAAGACGTCGCGGATGTTGATCCGTTCGCCGAGAACAGAATTCACTCGCGCAACCAACCTGACCGCACTGAGAGAGTTCCCGCCCAGAGCAAAGAAGTCGTCGTACACGCCCACCGTCGACGTTCCCAGCAGATCATCGAAGATTGCGGCAACCGTCTCCTCGACCGGCGTGCGCGGCGCAACGTACTGCAGCGGTTGAGGTTCGAAGTTGATGTCCGGTAGAGCTTTACGGTCCAACTTCCCATGCACCGTCACCGGCAACCCATCCAACACCACCACCACCGACGGCACCATGAACCCCGGAAGAGACCTCCGCACCCCCTCCAACACCACCACCTCGTCAACCACCACCCCCACCTCACCCACCACAAACCCCACCAAAAAATCCCCACCCACACCCGACCGCAACACCACCACCGCACCAGCCACCCCCGCCTGAGCAACCAACACCGCCTCCACCTCACCCAACTCCACCCGCTGCCCCCGCACCTTCACCTGAAAATCCGTGCGCCCCACAAACTCCAACTCACCACCACACCCCCACCGCACCACATCACCCGTCCGATACACCCGAGCACCCACCACCCCAGACACCGGATCCGCCACAAACCGACCCGCCGTCAAATCCACACGACCCTCATACCCCCGCGCCACCTGCACCCCACCCACATACAACTCCCCCACAACCCCCACCGGAACCGGCCGCAACCGCGAATCCAACACCAACACCCGCGTATTCCACACCGCCCGACCAATCGGAACACCCACCCCCACAACACCCTCCACCACATGAAACGTCACATCCACCGACGCCTCCGTCGGCCCGTACAAATTCACCAACTCCGCACCACACACCCCCGCAAACCGCCCCGCCAACACCGACGACAACCCCTCACCAGAGACAAACACCCGACGCACACTCGAACACCCCACCACCACCGAAGGCTCCCCCACGAACACCTCCAACATCGACGGCACAAAATGCACCACCGACACCCCCCACCGCTCGATCACACCCACCAAATACACCGGATCACGATGCCCACCCGGATCCGCCACCACCAACCGCGCACCCACCATCAACGGCCAAAACAACTCCCACACCGACACATCGAACGACACCGGCGTCTTCTGCAACACCACATCCCCCACACCCAACGGAAACTCCCCCTGCATCCACAACAACCGATTCACCACCCCCGCATGCGAAACCACCACCCCCTTCGGACGACCCGTCGACCCCGACGTGAACATCACATACACCGCATGCTCAGGCAACAACACCCCCAACCGCTCCCCCACCCCCACCGGATCACCCGAAAACCCCGAAACATCAACACAACCCACATCGACAAACCCCACCCCCACCGGCAAACACCCACCATCACCAACCCGCGACAACACCACAACCGGATCCACCACCCCCACCACAAACCCCACCCGCTCCACCGGCGCACCCACATCCACCGGAACAAACACCCCACCAGCCCGCACCACCGCAAACACCGCCACCAACAACTCCACCGACCGCGACAACGCCACACACACCCGCGACTCCGGACCCACACCCAACGAAATCAACAACCGCGCAAAACGATTCACCCGAACATCGAACTCACCCCACGACAACACCACCCCACCACACACCAACCCCCCACCCCCCACACCAGCAAACCGCCCATCCAACACATCCACCAACGTCAAACCCCCCACCGCAACCCCCACACCATCCCAACCACCCACCACCAACCCACGCTCACCCGCGCCCAGAATTTCCGTATCGCCTACCGGGGCAGTAGGATTCGCCACCAACGACGTGAGCAGGCGGACGAACCGCTCGGCGAACTCCGTAACCGTGCCGCGCTCGAAGATGTCCGAGGCATAGGTGAAGGCTGCATCGAGGCCGGTGGGGATGCCATCCTTGCCGCGCCGTTCGGAGAGAGCCAACTGCAAGTCGAATTTTGCGACACCGATATCCACCGGGATCACATCGACAACGAGTCCTGGCAGTTCGAGATGGGGGTGGGCGATGTTCTGAAACTCCAACAGAACTTGGAAGAGCGGTGAATGAGACGTCGAACGTTCCGGCGCAATCGCGTCGACGACGCTCTCGAACGGCACCTCGGTTTGCCCGAACGCTGCCAGATCAACGTCGCGAGTTCGTGCAAGGATTTCCTCGAAAGTCGCGGCGGTATCAACGGCGGTTCGCAGGACGACAGTGTTGACGAACATCCCGACCAGATCGTCGAGGACTTGCTCGGCGCGCCCTTCTACCGGAGTGCCGATCGCTATGTCCGGCGAGGCGCTCAGCCGTGCCAACAGAATCGCCAGCACTGCGTGCACCACCATGAACGGTGTCGCGTTGTGATTCCGAGCGAGTTCGAGGAGGTCACCGTGCACGTCTTCGGGCACCGAGAATCGGACCGATTCACCGCGCATGGATCGTTCCGCCGGCCTCGGTCGATCCAGCGGAAGGTCGATCACGTCAGGTAGACCAGACAGGGTGGACGTCCAGTAGTCCAACTGCTTCGCCTGGAGCGTGTCCGGATCGGCGTCACTGCCGAGCAGTTCGATCTGCCATTGGCTGTAGTCGGCGTACTGCACAGGCAAAGGCGGCCAGTCCGGTGCCCGATTCGCAGCCCGCGCCGCGTAGGCGCGGGTCAGGTCGCGGGCCAGCGGCTCGAGAGAAGCTCCATCCGCCGAAATATGGTGAACCACCAACGCGAGGACATGAACGTCCGGAGTGATTCGAAAAAGGGAGCCGCGCACGGGCACGTTCGCGCTCACGTCGAACCCCTCGCGAGCCAGATCTGCGATGCGCCTGTCCAAGGCTTCCTCGTCAACGGATACTTCCCACGCCATCTTCGACGTCACACGTTCGGAAGGAACCACGACCTGATGTGGACCGTCGACCGACGACGGGTAGACGGTGCGAAGCGATTCATGTCGATCGACAACATCTCCCATCGCGAGCTGCAGCGCAGCCACATCCAACACCCCTGACAGTCGGACCACCATCGGGATGTTGTAGGCCGGGGACGACGTGTCGAACTGATTGACAAACCACAGGCGTTGTTGCGCCAGAGACACCGGAATCGTGTCCCTGTACGAATGTGCCTGCAGGATTGGACGCTTCGAACGCGAGCGATCAACTCGGGAGGACTTCGCGTCACGCACGTGATGGGCCAGTGATTCGATAGTCGGTGCTTCGAACAAAGTCCGCACCCCGAAATCGATTGCTTCAGCGGCATTGACTCGTGCGATCAGCTTCGTGGCAATCAGTGAGTTCCCACCCAGCTCGAAGAAGTCGTCACTCGCACCCACCGTCTCGGCACCTAGAACGTCGGCAAAAATCTCGGCCAGCAATAGTTCCTCGGCGCCCTCGGGCGGCCGAAAGTTGTCCGACCGAGCATCGAACCGAGGTGCCGGTAAGGCAGCGCGATCGACCTTTCCCGATGGAGTTACCGGCAAATCGTCGAGAAGAACAAAGGCCGCAGGAACCATGTACGACGGCACACGGCTCGCGGCGTACTGCGTCAGATCGGCCGTCGAGAGAGCACTTCCGCCGGCAGTCACGACATACGTGGTGATCATCGTTGTACCGGAGGAAGCCGCACGCGCCACGGTGACTGCATTCTCGACCTGCGGACACGACTGAACGACGCTGTCGATTTCCCCGAGCTCGATACGGAATCCGCGAACTTTCACCTGGAAGTCGCTACGACCGACGTACTCGAGTGCACGTCCGCGGCGCCGGCGCACCAAGTCCCCCGTTCGATACATCCGCCGGCCCGGGAGACCGAACGGGTCAGCCACGAATCGTCCTGCCGTCAACGCATACTTCCGGTGATAGCCGCGTGCGAGCGCGTCTCCCGAGATGTACAGCTCTCCCACAACACCGTCGGGGACGGGGTGCAGCCGCTGATCGAGCACGATCTCGTCGAATCCGCGGAGCGGACCGCCCACAGTGATGTTCTCCGACGACACCATAGGCTCGCCGATGTTCGACATGACGGTGGTCTCGGTCGGCCCGTAGGCATTGCACAGCCGTCGGCCGGGAGCCCACCGCTGCACAAGATCCGGCGGACAGGCCTCACCACCGACAACCACATCGCCGAAGCCCGAAAGGCCCTCGGGCGAAACTGTTCCGAGCGCCGCAGTAGTGACAAAACCATGCGTGACACGCTGGGATTCGAGGAAGCGAGACAGCTCGTCACCGCCGTAGATCGTGCTCGGTGCAATCACCATGGTCGCTCCGGCACCGAAAGCCAGAAGGTACTCGAAAATCGAGGCGTCGAAACTCGGGGTCGAGAAATGCAGCGTTCGCGCATCCTGGGTCGCACCGAGCCTCGAACGCTGTTCGGCAGCAAGCGCTTCCAGCCCACGATGCGCGACAGTCACCCCCTTGGGGAGTCCGGTGGAACCCGAAGTGTAGATCACGTACGCGGGATTGTCGGGCCGGATCGGGTGCACCCGATCGACATCGGAGATGGTGCGCACGGACAACCGTGCAAGTCGGCCACGGAACTCGGCGTCGTCGATCGCTATCCAGGTAATCGAATCCGGCAAACGATGAAGTTCGGCAACGACCGTGAGCCCCAGTACGGCGCCGGAATCGGTCAGCATGAAGCGAACACGGTCGTTCGGATAGGTCGGATCCACCGGCACGAATGCCGCGCCGGCTTTGGTCACCGCCAACATCGCGACAACCGATTCGATCGAACGCGTCAATCCCAGCGCCACGCTGTTTTCCGGACCGATGCCGCGGTCGATCAATACTCCGGCCAACTTCGACGAACGCTCGTCGAGTTCTCGATACGTCAACTCGTCATCGAGATACGAGAGGGCCACGCCGTCGGGGTGTGTGCGCACCGCACCGTCGAACAACTCGGCCAGGGTGCGGTGCGAAGCGCGAGAGTCACTGCGGACAGGCCGTATCGCGGATCGCTCGTCGTCGGACAAGATGTCGATGTCGCCGACCATCATTGCCGGATCTGTGGTGACTGATTCCAGGACGCGCGCTAACCGCAAACCGAGGCCGCGTACCGTCTCGGCGTCGAACAGATCGGTGGCAAACGCGAGCGTCACCGTGATTCCGGACGGCGTACCCACCTCGTCGAACATTTCGACTGCAGACACTCCGAGATCGAAGCGGCCGATGTCGCGAGGGTGCTCGTCAGCGCTGGCGAGGGGCTCGAACGTCACCTGTAGAACCGGCGCATACGCAGGCGCAACCTCCACAGCGAGCGACTGCACCACCTGCTCGAGCCGTATCTCACTGTGCAGCAGCGCATTACGCCGGACCTCGACGACACTGCCCAAGAGCGCCGTGAACGGCGTCTCCAGATCGATGCGACTCCGGACGGCAACGATGTTCGCGTCGGATCCCGCCGGCGTACCGATCACCACGTCCGAAGCACCGGACAATCGGCTTACCACGAGCGCGAAGCCTGTGTGTAGGACCGCGCGTGTGTCCGTCCCGACATCACTCGCCATTTCTCTGAGCCGCGCGTGGGTGTCGGCGGAGATCAGGACCTCAACCTGTCCATTTTCCAGCGATTGCGTTGCAGGCCTGGGCCGATCGAACGGAAGTTGCAACAGTTCGGGCGCCCCGGTGAGCTCATGTCTCCAATATTCGAGGTGCCGCACTTCGCGTTGTCGTCGCTCGCCCTCCCTGGCCGTCGGGCCGTGAATTTCTGCGAGTTCGGCACCGGGATCAGACGCGATCAACCCTTCCAGCACGCCGACAAAATTTCGGTGGTGCTCGCGTAAACCCGCCTCCTCGTAGCGGATCGGGTTTGCCCGGAAGTCGACACGCAGCCTGTCGCCGCTCGGATACACGTTGACCAGAAGGTCTTCCACCGGCCCGGAGGTCACGATGTGATACTCCCCAACCACCTCGCCCAACTGCACCTCCTGGCGAAACAGCATGACGTTGACCATGGGCCCGGCATATGAGTCTTCGCCTTGCAGACCGCTCGTCACGCCTGCGTCCCGACGGATGTCGTCGAGGCTGCAGCGCTGGTGCCGCAATGCACCCATGAGCTCATGCTGGACCTGGGCGAAGAGTTCACCGACAGTGTCGACGGCTGCGACACGGATGAGCAGCGGCGCGACGTTCACCATCATGCCGCCCGAGTCCCGCAACACCGCCGTAGTCCGTCCGGACATCGGAACATGAATCTGGACAGTCCCTTTCGCCGTCATCCTCGAGAGGTACAACGCAAGCGCAGCGAGGACCGTTGCAGCGTGGTTCTCGGATTCGTGGAGAAGGGCACAGCTCCGGTCCGACATCAGTGTGCTTTCGAGTCGGCTCTCGATTTGCGCGGGCCCAGAAGCCTCCGCCAAGCTGGATCCGGCGACGGCGGTTTTGCGCCCTGCCCAGTACTCCCGGTCGGCCGCGAATCGATCCGACATTCTGTACCGCTCGTCGATGTCGTACAACGTGCGCAGTGTCGCGGCACGACTCGGCTGCGGATCCTTTCTCGCCGCCGAGGCCGAGTACCGATGCGCAATGCGGTTCATCATGGTCATGGCACCGAAACCGTCGAGCGCGACATGATGAATGCGGCTATACCACAGATAGTGCGCGTCGCCCACGTGCAGCACTGCGGTCTCGACGATTCCGTCGACTGCCAGGTCGGGCTGGGTCCGGCAATCTCGGCGCATCCACTCGAGGGCATCCTCGATCGGATCGGGGGACCCACGGAGGTCGACAACAGGGACGGTGATCTCAGATGTCTCGTCCACGTACTGCATCGGCTGACCATCGACCTCGATCACTTTGAGCATGGGAGATTGAAACTCGTATGCAACCGCTCGCGTTTCGCGATCCAGCAGTTCGACGTCGAGTTCGCCGCGCAACTCCACGTAGTGCGCTATCAGAATCGGGACTTCGGGATCGAATTGCTGAGCGAACCAGGTTGCCCGTTGGGCGGCCGAGAGCGGAAAGAGGGTCTCATCGGAAGGGTCGGTCCGTCTTACCTCGAAAGGTTTCACAGCGCCCCGCCCCGCATTATCTCCGCGGCCGCCGGGTGCGTAGCCGCGTCCGAATCAACAGCGCGAAAGCAAGAGGCTGATCGCGCCTCTCAAGCAGTCGTACCCAGAATCAGCCAGCACATGCACCGCCCCACCAGTCGATGTCACGTACGTATCGCTCATGTTTCACCTGCCCGATATGCACTAAAAGTGTGAATGTGCCCCGTCACCTCGGTAATGTCCCACTCCGAGACGACACATCCCCCGAGGGGAGCAGGCGCATGGACATCACCACCATTACCGACGTGATACGCCGACCACCGGATCGCCCAGGGGACGTGTGGCGTCCCGGCGACGCCTGGCTCGCGGGGGGAACGTGGCTGTTCTCAGCGGAACAACCCGACACACGTCGACTCGTCGACCTCACCGGGCTCGACTGGACATCACTGGAGGTCAGTGCGACTCATTTCGGTGTCGGAGCTACGTGCACCGTTGCCGAACTGTATGCGTTTGTCCCGCCGGACAATTGGCGTGCGAGTCCACTTATTCGCGTCAGCTGCGAGTACTTCCTCTCGTCTTTCAAGGTGTGGAATTCGGCCACCGTAGGCGGCAACATCTGTATGTCGCTTCCCGCCGGACCGATGATCACCCTGGCAGTTGCACTCGAGGCTACTTTCACACTGTGGGCAACCGCCGGAACAGGGAGGACCGTCGACGCGTGCGACTTCGTGACCGGTGACCACCAGAATGTCCTGGAGCCGGGCGAAGTTCTTCGGAGCATCGAGTTCCCGGTGCACGCGCTCACCAAACGGCACGCCCACCGCCGCTTCAGTCTCACGCACCTCGGCCGTTCGACGATCTTCATGGTCGCGACGCAGACTCCTGGAGCCGACGACTTTCACCTCACCATCACCGCCGGTACTACGCATCCGATCCGGCTTACATTCGACGCGATGCCGGACGAAGACTCTCTGCGACGAGCTGTCGACTCCATTTCGGCCGACAGTTGGTTCGACGATCCCAACGGAACCCCCGACCACCGCCTCCACCTCGCCCGTCACTACGCCGACGAGCTCCGAATCGAACTCACGAGGAGCCAGTCATGAGCTACACGGTGAACGACCGGAAGTTCGACGAGGAACCGTTCCCAGGACAGTGTCTTCGGACGTTTCTTCGGCACCTCGGACACCACGGAGTGAAGAAGGGGTGCGACGGCGGGGACTGCGGGGCCTGCACGGTGTGGCTCGACGGAGCGCCGATACACAGCTGCATCACGCCCGCCTTTCGCGCCGACGGTCGCGCGGTGACCACGATCGAGGGACTCGGTACGCCCGAAGATCTCCATCCGATTCAGCAACAGTTCCGGGATGCACCCGGCTTTCAGTGCGGGTTCTGCACCGCCGGAATGATCATGACCTCCGCGGCGCTCACCGACGCGCAGAAAGAAGACTTGCCGCGAGCGCTCAAGGGAAACCTGTGCCGCTGCACCGGTTACCGATCCATCGAAGACGCGGTCAACGGTGTCGGCGCTGTCGAAGTTGCCCTCCCCGGACAGGCGGTCGGGACCAGCGTCGGGGCGCCGGCGGCCACCGACGTCGTGACCGGCCGAGCCGAATACACTATGGACACCGAGATCGACGGAATGCTGCACCTGAAAGTGCTGCACTCGCCTCACGCCCATGCACGCATCACCTCAATCGACGCCACCGACGCTCTCGCTGTCCCTGGCGTGCATCGCGTTTACACCTGGAAAGACGTGCCGCGCAAGCTCTTTACAACGGCAATTCATACCGACCACCTTGTTGATCCGGACGACACGTACATCCTCGACAACGTCGTGCGGTTCGTGGGTCAGCGTGTGGTGGCCGTCCTCGCCGAGTCCGTCGTCGCCGCGGAAGAAGGCCGCCGGAAGGTGAAGGTCGATTACGAGATCCTGCCTTCCGTGTTCGATCCGGAAGAGGCCATGGCCGACGGCGCTCCAGCCCTGCACGGATCCGACGATCCCTTTGTGCGAGATCCCGAGCACAACATCCTGCTCGAACTTCACGGTCATGTGGGCGACGTAGAGGCCGGGTTCGCCGAGGCCGACGTCATCCACGAAGGCACCTACTTCTCGCCGCGGGTTCAGCACGCGCACCTCGAGACGCACGGTTCGATCTCGTGGATGGAAGACGGACGCCTTCACGTTCGCACAAGTTCGCAGTCCCCCTCCATTGCAAAGGTCAAACTCGCCCATCTCTTCGACCTCCGCCCGGATCAGCTACGTGTGTTCTGCAAACGCGTGGGTGGCGGGTTCGGAGGAAAGCAGGAAGTGATCAGCGAAGATCTGGTGGCGCTCGCCACCCTGGACACCGGCCGTCCCGTCTGTCTCGAGTTCACCCGAGAAGAAGAATTCACCACCGCGTCGCCACGTCATCCGATGAAACTGACGATCAAGCTCGGAGCAAAGTCGGACGGGACTCTCACCGCCCTTCACTACCGAAACGTCTCGAACACCGGTGCATACGGAAATCACGGCGGAGAGACACTCTTTGCCGGCGGCGCGGCAGTCTCTCTCTATCGCTGTGAGAACAAGAAGTTCGATGCGTATTCCGTGTACACCAATAATGTTCCGAGCGGCGCTCTACGTGGGTACGGGATGACGCAACCGGCCTTTGCCGTGGAATCGGCCATGACCGAATTGGCCATCGCGCTGAACATGGATCCGCTCGAACTGCGTCGACGCAATATCGTCCGACCGGGCGATTCGCTCGTCGCACTCGAAGACGGCCCAGACGACGTGATCTTCACCGAAGACGGACTGGGGCAATGCATCGATCTGATCGACGCGGCGTTGAAGCACCATCCGATTCCCTCGCTCGGAGACGATTGGCGGATCGGCACCGGTACCGCCAGTTCACTACATGAAACCGCACCACCCACCGAGCACATTTCCGAGGCCTGGCTCACCCTCGGTGAAGACTGTGTATACGAACTTGCCATCGGCACAGTCGAATTCGGTGAGGGAACTTCTACCGCCCACGTGCAGATCGCCTCGAATCAGCTGGGCACAACACCGTCACGCGTACGAATCATTCAGTCGGACACCGACCGAACCGGTTTCGACACAGGCGCTTTCGCCAGCGCCGGCCTGTTTGTCGCGGGGAACGCGGTACTTCGCGCGTCGAACGCGCTCCGTGATCGATTACTGGCCTTCGCCGCGCACCACACCGGCGTGTCGATTGACCAGTGCTCGATGGACGACGACAAGATCGTCTGCGGGAGTATCCGTGTGACTCTTCAGGAGATACTCGAGGCCGCACGCCCGCGCGGGATCCGATTCACCGAAGCACGGAAAGCTTATGGGTCTCCGCGCAGCGTGGTGTCCAACACTCATGGCTTCCGGATTGCCGTCCATCGCATCACCGGCGAGATCCGCATTCTCTACAGCGTCCAAGCTACCGATGCTGGGGTGATCATCAACCCGGCGCAGGTGCGGGGACAGATCGAAGGTGGCGTCGCCCAGGGCATCGGGTTCGCACTCACCGAAAACTTCTACGTGGATGCGAACGGCGCGATGATGAATCCGAATCTACGTAACTACCGGATCCCGACATATGCAGATATCCCACGCACCGAGGTGATCCTCGTCGAGTCATCAGACTCCGTCGGCCCGCTCCGCTCCAAGGGCATGGCAGAGTGCTGCATCAATCCGGTTGCCCCTGCATTGGCGAACGCACTGCAGGATGCCACCGGGTCACGATTCCGGTCACTACCGCTCACCCCGGAACGCATCTACACAGGCCTGAACAGATGACCGCGAACACGTCGGCGGACAGCGCCGCGACGGTCATCATCGGCCAGCGAGTACATGCCGGACTGGAGAAAGAATTCGAGGTCTGGCAGAAAGACCTCAACCGAGCCGCCGCAGATTACGCAGGCTTCCTCGGGGCAGAAATCGCGGCTCCGACACCCACCCAACCCGATTGGGTGATCGTGTACCGCTTCGACTCCATCGCTCATGTTCAAGCGTGGATCAACAGCGCGACGAGGCAGGGCTACCTCGACAGCGGTCGTCAGTACTTCGACGGCCCGGCCACGCAGCAGGTAGTGAGCGGCGGGATCAAGCCTCCGGACCCACTGCTGACTGTCGTAGTGACGCACCGAGTAGGTGACGACAGCATCGACGAGTTCCTTGCCTGGCAGGACCGCCTTCGCGAGGTGGAGAGTGCTTTCGACGGATTCCGCGGCACCGAACTGTTTCGCCCAGTCGACGGTGTGCAGGACGAGTGGACCCTGCTGTATCGCTTCGACAATGCTGCCCATCTCGATACATGGCTGACTTCCCCTGAGCGACAACAACTCCTCGCCGAGGGCCGCAAGTTCCACGACTTCGAACTGCGAACCGTGGACAATTCGTTCGGCAGTTGGTTTGCCTTCGACGAGAACGGAAACGAGGCCCCTCCACCCTCGGAGACAAAAACCTCGATCGCGGTCTGGGTCGGCCTGTACCCGACTGTCGTCTTGCTTACTTTGGCGCTGTCACCGCTCAAGCTGCCACTCTGGCTGGGATTGTTGATCGGCAACCTGTTGTCGAGCTTCATCATGAGTTTCTTCACGATGCCGTACTACGTGAATCGGCTTCTGCACCGTTGGCTGCGTCCACCTCCGGGGATTCCTGTCGCAAAAACCAACGCGCAAGGGGCGGCAATCGTTGCAGCGGTGACCTTGTTCTGGGTTGTCGTCTTCTATCTGGTGACTACTCAGTTCTGGTCGCTACCGTGAGCAGTGACTTCGCGTTCACCGCCTTCACCACGCGGTGCCCGCCTGAAAGAGCAGAACAGCTCCGCCCCGGGGTGGACTGATGGTGAACTTCGTGGTCATGCTTCATGTCCGGCGCTGCACTGCGCGAGCGAAACGGTTTGTCGACCGCACCTCGCCTCCGCGTCTCCAGCCTGGGCAGATCATCCGCGGACAATCATCAGTGGGCAGTGGGAGGCGTGAAGCAGAGTTCGGATGGTCGATCCGAGAAGGAGCGCCGTGAATCCTCCGCGCCCGCGGCTGCCGGTGACAACAACCCGCGCATGACGGGACAACTCGACGAGTTGGTGCACCGGACGGTCACGAACGACGACCATGTTCACATCCACGTCACGGTACGTCTCGCGCCATCGAGCCAGTCTTTCGGCGAGCACCGACTCTTCCACAGTGGCCATCTCGGCCCAACCTGGATCATCATCCGAATCGGGGGCGAAGACCGCCGTGAGATCGACGTCGCTCCACGCATGCGCGGCGATCAGACTGGTGTGCTGTCCTCGCCCGAGTTGGTTCGACACCAGTCTCTGCCGACGCTCGGCATTCCAGTGAGGGCCAAAGGTCATTAACGAACCCCGGTCCACCCTCTTCCGACCACGACCAGTTCGCGGGGGCGGCACAATTGGCCCCATGCCGGAAGAACCGAAGACATTGCGGGTGGAACTGGAAGAGGTCGGGGCGCGGCACTGGTGGGCTTCGATGTTGGCGACCCTTTCCTCGCAATCAGGGAATGCATACATGCGGTTCGTCGGTGTCGTGGATGGGAAGCCGCGTTATGTCAGCCCCACCTTTCCGACCCCGCGTGGGTGGGGAACCATTGCGCCGCAAGAAGAGTGGGCGCCGGGAATGACAGCGAGCCTGGCCGCGCTTCGGCACGGAATCGAGAACGATGGTTGGCGCCAGAGTGGTCGTGGACACCACCCGTGGTCTCTGACCTACCGGCTTCACTGAGACGAATCACAGGCCATCGCTGCGAGGATCACCTAGTCAGCGAAACAAGGCATCAGCGATCCGCGCGGAAGGACTCGCCGTCCGGGTGTCTCGCCGGTTGCCTATCCTGCCCGTAGCTTCGGGGAATGGTCATGCCCGCGACAATGCGCTAGGTATCGACGGTGACGGCCGAAACCGTAGCCGTCCAGGTTGCCCCACCGTTGCATATGCAATCCGTGCAGGTTGCCGCTGTCGGCGGCCTCAAGGTGGATGGTCTCCTCGTGACCGCTCCCTGTCCAGGTAGCGGTCGTTTCTGTCGGGCACCCGCCCGTTGCTCCGGTCCGCCGACGGGAAGGCGCTCGGCACGCAGATGCTCTGCGGCTAGGCCGTCCGGTTGCGCTTCGAGCGACATTGCGGCCGGTCATGGAAGTGCACATTTCGCGGAGTGTGGAGCCGTCCGGGTGCTTGTCCGGTGACGTCCAGAGTAGGGGCGCAGGACATATTCGGGGCGCCACTCTGCGTTTTCGTCGAACTTGTGGTGACCAATGGCTCTCACGCCGGGGGTCGCGGGCCACCACAGTGGTGTGAAGCACGTGATTCGGAGGCTGACTGTGAAACCGGGAAGAATCGTTGCGCTCGTCATCGGGTGCCTGTGCGCGCTGCTCGGGTTCGCCCTTCTGAGTGCTTCGGTGTTCCTCGGATGGGCGTACTTCACACAGAACGACGAGGGTCATGTCACCTCGCCCGCCCAGAAGTATCAGTCCTCGGCGAATGCCCTGGTCTCGGAGCGAATCGATCTCTTCCAAGAAGCAGACCTTCCCGAGGGCTTCAGCACCGACGACCTCGGCCGAGTGATGCTGCGCGTCACCTCGGACCGACCGAGCAAGGAGATCTTCGTCGGAATCGGCCCGCGCGAGGCGGTAGACGGCTATCTCTCCGGGGTCGCGCATACCGAAGTGACGGAAATCGAATTCGATCCTTTCCAGCCTAGCTACCGTCAGATCACCGGTGACCGGCAGCCGGAATCCCCTTCGGCACAGACGTTCTGGTCCACCTCGGCCACCGGAAACGGTACCCAGGAGGTGCAATGGGGCCTTCAGCGCGGATCGTGGACCGCCGTCGTGATGAACGCGGACGGTAGCCCCAACGTCGCTGTCGATATTCAGGCCGGGGTGCGGCTCGAGGTCCTCGGACCACTAGCACTCGGAGTGCTCCTCGCTGCAGTGGTGACGCTCGCAGTAGGCATACCACTGGTGGTGGTCGGAGCGCTGGGGCTCGGCCGGCACGGGCCACCTCAACCGCACTGGCCGGCAGCGGCGAGTGGACTCGATGCGGGCTATGTCCCCGACGCACCGTCGACTGCCCGCGCACCCGCCCCGTCCGCGCCCTATGCCGCGCACCTACGAGGCGACCTTGATCAACCGCTGTCGCGTTGGTTGTGGCTGGTCAAATGGTTGCTCGCGATTCCGCACTACTTTGTGTTGTTCTTCCTCGGTCTGGGGTTCGTGGTGACAACAGTGGTGGCAGGATTCGCGATTGTGTTCACGGGCCGGTATCCGCGGGGGCTATTCGATTTCAATGTAGGAGTTCTGCGCTGGCTCTGGCGTGTGCAGTTCTACACCTACTCCGCACTGGGCACCGACCGGTATCCGCCGTTCACACTGGCGCGCACCGATTACCCAGCTGACTTCGATGTCGAGTATCCCGAGACACTCTCCCGTTGGCTCGTTCTGGTGAAGTGGTGGCTGCTGGCCATACCGCACTACTTGATACTGGCCGTTCTCGCTGGCGGATGGTTCGGCGGATGGCGATTCGGAGTCACCGGTGACGACGACGGAGTCTCCGGAGTGCCCTGGCTGTTCGGCTCACTGCTCGGCGTTCTCATCCTGATCGCGGCGATCGTCATCCTGTTCACCGGCCGCTACCCGCGCCCACTCTTCGACTTCGTCATGGGTATCAACCGCTGGGTCTACCGCGTCATCGCCTACGCCGCGCTCATGCGCGACGAGTATCCACCTTTCCGATTTGATCAGGGACCCCTCGAACCCTACGACCACACCGATCCACGGGACCGGGCGCCTGACGATCTCGATCTACCGGCCGCCGGCCACCCACGGGGATCGACCTGATGACCACCTTGGTGAGCTACGCGACGGCGAAGGGCTCAACTCGAGGGGTAGCCGAGCGCATCGCCGCGCAGCTCGAATCCCTGGGTGAGACCGTGGACGCACAGTCCTTGCACGCCGTCGCCTCGGTCCAGGAATACGACACCCTGGTTGTCGGAAGTGCTATCCACAGTGGTCAGTGGCTTCCCGAAGCTGTGGACGCCATCGCGCGGCTGCGCCCCCAACTCACCGGCCGGTCCGTGTGGGCATACTCCGTGTCGTCGGTGGGGGTAACCAGCACGATCCTGTCGGACCGGGTGGCGCCGTGTCTTCGCCGGGTTACCCCGGAACCGCGCGTCGTGCAGTTACTGCGGGTGACTGCGGATTTTCGCGGCCACCGCTCCTTCGCCGGCGCCATCGGGCCCGGAGACTGGTCAGGCTTGGCCCGGGTGCTCTTCCGGCTGATGGGCGGACACTACGGCGACGCCCGCGACTGGACGGACATCGACCAGTGGGCAAAGACTATCCACCAGCGGGGCGCCCAGGTACGCGGCGACTGACCGCATGCGAGGCAGCGCCCTTCAATAGCGGCCTCAACGTCCCCGGTCTGTCGTCGACCCGGTGGACCGATCTGTGTGCCGCAGAGGAGGCCTACCGGCATAACCTCCGCCGATCTCGCCACGAAGCTCAGACAACGGATATCGGACGACGCCCCGCAAGGACACGATGCCGCGCCGGTGCTCACCGTAGTGGTGACCAGAGGAATCGTCGAGAGCGTCGCTCTCTGTCTCGTCCGGACCCCTGGACTACGCCGGCTTCCCCGGGCCAATGTGGGCCCGTGGATCGTGGGCACTGTCGTGGTCGTCGTGCTGGCTGGGCTGGGCCAGAGCCTCCGTACCCGGGGGCACCACCGGGTACGGACTTCCACTGCGAGATCTAGCGCTCATCAATTCAAGAAATCTGTCCAAACAGTGTCTGCCCCTCTGTGCGAGCCGCGTACGCGGGAGTCGAACGCAGCGAACACTTTCGATGTAGTCGACGATCGCGGTGTCATCCCGCCCGGCGTTGCAGTCGAATGGTCGAATGCAACGCTGCGCAGGCCGGAGTTCGATGGTCCACCCATACGGCGCGCCCGCCGCCCACCTTTGCGGTAGCAGTGGGTCAGGACTCGTCGATCGGCCAACAGATCCGGGTACGCCACTTCTCAGGATCCGGCTCAGCTTCGGGATCACTCAGGTAGCTTTCCCACATCACCGCACTCGGAATGAGTCGGGCATCCGCACAATAGCGCTCCAGTTCGGCGTAGGTTCGCGCCATAGCGTCGTACGGTCCGACGTGGACTGCCTCGACGGCCTTGCCACCAGGCAACGCCCCTGGAACAACATTGCCGACTGGTGTGATTGCGACTGAAACGGGGAAGCCAGCCTCCACGTCGACCACGTCGGTCGGTCGACCGAAATACTTTCCGAACGGCGGGCCGCTTGGGTGCACACCCCGAGCATGAAGGGCGGCCAACGTACCTGCGAATGCTCGCGAAAAGAATTCGGACAGCTCGGAAAGCGGTACCTGTTCTCTGATGCCGGCGGTCGGCTGAACTGAGTTCTCGACAATACGAATGGTCGTCATGATGCAACATTCATCGCACATGCACGCGCTGGATAGAGTCGAACGTCATACCCCGACCCACCACCGGTGTCGGTGAATCGCAGTCGAGACGTGTGCTGGCCGGTCGACACCGCATTCACGAGAAATTGATGCCACCGAAGAATAACCACCAAAGGCCGGACATCCTGGCAGGTGTTACTTCTTGGTATCGAACGGCGCCAACCCCCGATTCATACCATTCATGCTGTTACGGTTGAAGATGTGCAGGCAGGCATGAAGATTGGCTTCGCACGGACCGTGGGTCATCGATGTTGTGTGCTCAACGCCGATGACGTTCGACCGCCCCGGCTCGATCATGCAGGGTCGGGGCTCCGGCGGCTTCGCTGTTGAACGACCAAAGCTGATCGAATTTTATGCGGAGCCCTTCCGTCAGTAAAGATCTACCACTCATCAAGTTCAAGAAATCCTGTCGAACAATATTCGCTGTCTGTCCGAATCGAACCGCGGGAGTCGAACGCGGCCACTGTGCATCTACCGATACTCACCTGTCGTTCTCGTTCCGCCCACTTCAGGATCGGCGCAGCACTACACCGCGGCCCGGCCGACGCACCTGTCGCACCATCCGCGTCCGGCGACGTACGCAGACTCAGCGGGTCGTGCCCCTGCCTGCCTTCGCTGCCGTCCTTTCCTCGCTGCCATCCTCTGCATCGTGATCGCAATCGTCGGGACCAACCCCAGCGGAGGGCACCACGTTCCAGCACGGTCGCCCGTCACATAGCACCCGCACTGGGTGATGGATGGGACGCTGCCGAACGCACATGCCCCCACTCCTGGGGTGAATAAACCGCCCTCGAACGGGTAGGCAATCGAGAAGGCGACATACACCGAACACGGCCCCGCGGATGTTCTCTCATCGGCCGCCCCCCGAAATGCTCTGAACCACAACGCCGGAGAGGGCCGCCAGCATGCGCGATCGCGGAATTCACGGGACATCTCGACCCAGACGTATATGGCGGTGCGCACCGTGGTCCACCAATTCGTTGATGCGCACCTCGGACCGATTCTTAGCCGCGCTGGCGATCTCGGCCGTCGTCGCCGCGCTCATGGCGATACCTCTCGCGGCGACCGTAGGAACATCGGTCTACGCCTCGGATCGAGAACGAAGCGAACAGCAACACAACACCTACGACCGCTGGAACGCAACGGTCACGACCTCATCACCGGCAAATCCTGCCACCAAGGACATCCAGACTGGTCAGAAGGTTGTCACCTGGGCCATGAACGGGACCGAGCGCACCGAACCGCTGATCGATCACTTCAGCGCCCGTCCCGGAGAGACGATCACGGTATGGACCAACAGCGACGGTGAACAAGTCAGAGCGCCGATGGAGACATCCCTCGCCGCCGTCGACGGCATCGCTGCTGCCGTCTTACTCTGCTGCGCAACGATATTCGGACTCTTCCTTACGGTGAGAATTGCGCAGGCGTGGATTACGCACCGGAATCTGAACACCTGGGAAAAGGAATGGCGTGACATCGTCACACCACACCCGTCATAACAACGTGCACCTTGATCTGAATCGACCACACCATCCCCACCGTTACCGGTTCTCTCACCAACTGCCCCTGTCAGGACGACGCTATTCCACACGTCGCAGATTGGCAGCGCACCGCAGGTGGCGCGCAGGCGGAGGTGGGGCGAGGTACGCGTTCACGATACTCACTTCTCACACCGACGACTCCCGATACGCGTGCCTGGAATTCCCGGGAACCGGAAGATTCTGAGGCGGGCCGCCGGTACGGCGACCGCGCACTGATGCTCGGAACGCTCTCGATACTGCTGATCTGGACCTTCGGCGCCGGTCTACTACTGGGCGCGCCGGTCTACTACTGGGCTACGCCGCACTCATCACCTGGGGGAATCGCGACCAACAGCCGCGGCAAACACCGAACCCACACCACCGACACCCAAGTACACGCTCGAATCAGATTCTCCGAAGCTGACTTTCGCCTCTGACACCCGGCACAGCCCTCCCCGCAGGATAGAAGGGAGGCTGGGTGTTGAAAGTCCGCTACGTGCCGCGCCCTGTGGACGATCGGAGAAAATCGTGAGGATCAACCCACCCGTTGCCGTCGGCGTCGACGGAACCCCACAATCCGATCACGCCGTGTGGTGGGCTGCACGCGAAGCCGACCTACGTGATGCGCCACTGCTTCTGGTCACTGCATTCTTCACACCCACCACCTACGGAATTCCCTTCGGAATGCCAGCCGTCTTCTTCGACGACCAAGAAGCCATCGCGGATCAAAGACTGACGCAGGCGACAAGGATCGCGGAGGACGCCGTCGACGGGCGCCCACTCGAGAAACACAACGAATTACGCACCGACCTCCCGATACCCGTGCTACGCCGCGCATCACAGACGGCGGGGATCCTCGTTCTCGGATCCCGCGGGCACGGAGAATTCACCGGCAGCATCGAAGGCTCGGTGAGTTCCGCTCTCGCAGTCCACTCACAGTGCCCGGTGATCGTCGCCGGGGAGTCGGGCGAGAACTCTCAAACCCACACCCACCGCCCGATCCTGGTCGGAGTCGACGGAACCGAGCACAGCCGCCTCGCCACCGAAGCAGCGTTCGAGGAAGCATCCCTGCGCGGGGTCGACCTCGTCGCGGTGCACGCTTGGTAGGACATCGCCCTCGCCGTCGTCTTCTCCGCCTTCCGCAACTCCGACTGGAACGAACGGCAAGACGATCAACGTGATCATCTGGCCGACAGTCTCCGGGACTTCCACGACCGATACCCCGACGTCACAGTGCATCCCGTCCTGGCGAAGGATCAACCTGGAAAACATCTCACCGAGTACTCCCGACGCGCACAGTTGGTGGTGCTCGGCCGTCGAGGCCGCGGCGGCTTCAGCGGCATGCTCCTCGGGAACACCTGCTGCGAAGTCCTGCACACCGCTCACTGCCCCGTCATGATCGTCAACAGCGACCGATGACATGACCGACCACGAGAACGGTCGCTGTCGCAGCGCATGGAGAACATTCGAGCCGATCCACATCGACGGACCGGCAAGTCCACACCCGCCGCGCTGCGAACTGGTCGTCGGACTCGACGCACACCCCGGGATACATCCCGCACTGCCGTACGCGATCGCGTTCGCCCGACAACTCGACGCCGGACTGCACGTCGTCCACAGCATCGACCCCGCCGACTACCCGATCGAACCGGACTCCCCGCACCACGAACAGGAATTCGCCGACACACTCGAATCCGAGTGCACCGAACCCGCGCCGCACTCGCACCATTCACCGGGTCCTGGTCCTACGACCTCACCGGCGAAGACCCCACACACAACTACTGGCCACTATCGCCAACGCCTGCGACGCCATGATGATCGTCATCGGAACACCGCACCGAGGACTCACTTCGATCTTCGAACGCCTCTCCCGAAACTCCGTCGCTACCCACCTGATTCACCACACCCATCGCCCGCTACCGACGCCGCCGGAACCACCAGCCGGCCGCACTCCCTGGCGACACCACCAACCCCCGCACACTGAACGCCGCACGAATACCGAGAGGAATCGCACTACACCGAATAACACTGCGACACAGGAAAAGAGAAGCACTCCCGTGCAACAGGCACCCCTATTCGTCACCGAGACGTCGCGGACTCGCGCGCATTTCGGGCCCTCTGTGTTTCCCGGTTCCGAGCCTCAATTGATTCACCACAATCCGGTGAAATCCCGATCTCTGCTGCGGCAGTAGCTGGCAATCCGCTCCTGCGCGAGGCGTTCACTCATCTCCGGCATCGACGCGAACGACACCCCCCGACAAGTCGGCAATACAGCCGTCGAGGACGATTTCAGTCCCACGCTCCGAGAACCTTCCCGCGAACTCCACCGTCAAGCGCGCTAACGTCTCTGCGTACGGGTCTGTCTCGCTAACGGTGTTTCGGCCGGTTTCCATCAGTAAGTTTCCGATCCCGGCCAACGATCAGCGAAGGT